>CAZWOU010000009.1:60044-65911 GCA_964635375.1 uncultured Pirellulaceae bacterium
CCCCCCCGCAAAGAGCTACACAATGAACTCAGCAAGAACGCCGTTCCGGGCGGCGCTCGTTGTCCGAACGGCTACGATCTTGATCATGTTGCCGTTTCTCTCGGAGCTCTGCGCACAGACGGCGGCTTGGCCCGATCCCGTGGCGGAACAGGTCACGCCCTACCAAAGCGCGGGGCTGCTGCAAGGACCGATGCTCGGCCGCCCGTCGGCGACGTCGATTCGCGTTTGGATTCGCACCGAGGAAGCGATGGATTTTGAAGTCCGTTTTGCTTCGCGGCTGCCGCTCGACGCGAACAGCCCTTCGGTGAAAGGCAACACCGCCGCCTCGAGCGGCAACACCGGCTTTGTCGACTTGGGAGGCTTGAAGCCGTACACGCGATACTACTACGGCGTCGTGCTGAAGAATCGGCTGGCCGACACGCGAATGAATCACACGGATGCCTGGCCCAGTTTTCGCACGCTGCCCGATAGCTCGACGACGCGCGATCCGGCCAACAACCCCCGCGGGCTGTTCAACATCTGCTTCTCGCTGTGCGTCGGGGCCTCGCAAGATCCGAAGCGTAGCGGCGGTCAGTACACGGATCCTCCCGCCTGGACGACGCTGCACAAGAAGTTCGGCGACGAAGCGATGTTTCACATCATGAACGGCGACTTCATCTACGAAGAGAATCGAGACGGAACGCTCGAGGGAATTCGAGCCAATTATCAGCTCTACATGGATCGATCGGCGGGACTCAACCGGCTGATGCGACATATGCCTTGGATGATCATGTTCGATGATCATGAAGTCCACGACAACCTGTTCGGCGCCGGTCAAATTGGGTACAAGCGAAAGAACTCGCGGCACATCAATCGGGACAGGCAACTTCAAGTCTGGAACGAGTACGCAGGTTGGGCCAACCCGGATTCGCCTCAACGCGGACCGCTCATCTTTGGAACCGCGTCGGTCGAAAAGGGCGGCGACATCATCGAAGTGCGCGATGCCGCTTTCGCCGCGATCGATCCAAGGCAAGTCAGCACGATTCTGGTCGGACGTAAGAACCGGCCAACCGATGCCCAGTCCGTCAGCAAGAACGCGGGAACCTACGGCCTTGCCGAGGTGTTGGACGACCGTCGCCTTCGGGTCACGCCGCCCTTCGCCGAGAAGGAAACGATCGACTTTTCGGTCGGCGCCCACCACTACTACGATTATCGGCTCGGCAACTGTCATTTCTTTGTTATCGACACGCGCGGCGAGCGGTCCCGATTCGATGCAAAAGACCTCCACAGTCCAGCCACGTTTCTGCTCGGTGAGACTCAGCGGAAGTGGCTCGTTGATGGAGTCAGACAGTCAGACGCCGACTTGATCTTCATTGTCTCCAGCGTCGGCGTCGTTGTGCCTCACAGCGCATTTCACGTGCGGCCGGAAGTCGGCGACCGGTCCAAGGGCGACGGTTTTCCTGGTTTTGTTCACGAGCGCGAGCAGGTTCTGCGGGAATTGGACAAGATCGACAAGCCAATCATGTTCTTCACCGGCGACGTCCACGCCTCGGTTTCCGCACAAATCACCGATAACATTTGGGAATTCATGGTCTCCCCGTTCAGTTCGAACGGGCATCCCATCGGCACGCTGGGCAACATGCCCTACACGGGTTGGTATAATGCCGAAGGACGTTGGGCGCGCATCAAGTGGGTCGGTAGCGGCCCAAACAACGTTCACTACTCACGCCTACACCGCACGTTTTTCGCCGTCGTGCGCGTTAACAATGTTTTTCCAAGTCCGCGACCAGATGGTGAAGGACCCGGCTACCAATTCATTCCCTACCCCCACCCTCAGGTCATCGTTACCTGGTACGACGGCCATACCGGACGTCACGCCTACAGCGAGACCGTCTCTTCGCTGGACCTGGAATCTCCTCCGAAGAAGTAGTCGCCGAGCCAACCGATTCGCGAAGACCAGATTCGCATGTCGACGGCGGACGGTTCACCGAGAACACAATCCATGATCGCCAGCAGAATCTTCAGACTCAGCCTCGTCACTCTCCTGCTCATCAGCGGCGGCGGCGGCGCGCTTGCCGAGAACTTACAAGCTGAGAATTCGGTTCCGTTGAAAATCGGCGCCGCGAGTAGGGTTATCAACAATCGAATTGGCGGTTGGGTGCAGGGAGCGGGCGTCGCTCGAGCGGCCACGAAGCAACGGGATGACCTGGAGGCCAACGGGCTCTACTTGTCCAACGGCCAGACTCAAATCCTGCTCGTCAGTTGCGATATAGTTGGACTCAATTCGGCCCATGCGGCCGCCATTCGCGAGGCAATGGGGAAAGCGGTGAAGATTCCGCCTCGCAACATCATCCTCACGTGCACCCACACTCATGGCGGTCCGTCGCTGCTCAAGACGAATTATCTGATGCCGATCGATCAGGCTTACCTGAGCCAATTGCAAGGCTGGCTTGTCGAGCTGGCTCGTGAGTCCGTCAACTCGGCGCGCCCCGGCAAGCTTGGTTGGGGAAAGGGGACTGCGCAGATCGGGTTCAATCGACGACTCTGTTGGGCGGACGGATCCCACACGATGCATGGCGATTCGTCGCGTCCCGACTTCGCCGGATTAGAAGGACCCGACGACCCTCAACACTTGGCGATTTTCGCTGCGGATAGCGACGACAAACTGATCGCCGTGCTGCACCACAACACGACCCACCCCACAATTTTCTACGCGGCAGGCATCTACTCGGCCGATTTTCCCGGTGAGGCTCGCAAGTTTGTCCGCAAGGAAGTTGGCGACGTCCCAGTGCTCTACCTGAACGGCGCCCAAGGCGACATCGCTATCGACGACATGCTCCACCGCCGCAAGGAATCGCGCGACGCCAAACTTGTGCGAATCGCGCGAATGGTTGCCGACGAGACGTTGCGTCTCTACAAGAACGTGGCGTACCACGACCGGCCGACTCTGGGACACACCTACCACGATTTGAAAGTCGAAGTTCGGCTCCCTACGCCAGATCGACTCGAGAAGGCGCGGACTGTGCTTGCGAAAATCGACGCCGGCGAGAACATTCGCGGAATGAAGATGATCATGGCGTTTGGGGCGGTACATCTTCAGAAGATGTTCGGCGAGAACCCTGTCGACGCCCTACCTGTTCATGTGGTGCGCGTCGGCGACGTCGCGCTTGTCACCCAGCCATGCGAGCTGTACTGTCAGTTCGGGCTGGATATTAAGCGTCGAAGCCCTGCCGAAATTACCGCGATCGTGGGTCTTGCCGATGGATACGGAGGCTACTGCCCCACCGTTTACGGGATCTTGGGCGGCGGCTATTCTGGCCAACCCATCTACTGGACGCGTCTAGAAACAAACGCTGGTTACAAGATCGTGGAAACCGCCGCTGGCATGCTCAACAAGCTTTGGCGAGAAACACCATCGACAAAGTCGACTCGCTGATAACGCCACCCGAGGAACTCATGAAATCTCTCTGTCGCAGGGTCGCCATTACCCTGCTCTGTCTAATTTCGAATTCTGCCGTGTTCGGCGATGATGACGCCAAGGTCGCCGCCGATCACGCCGAGCAAATGAAGCGCGGACTGAAGCTCTTCACCGAGCATGTCCGGCCGCTGTTTGCTAAGCACTGTCTGGATTGCCATGGAGGCAAAGAGATTAAGGCCGAATTCAATATGGCCACGCGAGACGCGCTGATGGAGAGCGGATTGGTCGAGGATGACGCCGACAGCAGCCATTTCTTTGACTTGCTCACTCACGACGAAGAACCGCACATGCCGCACAAGGCGGACAAGCTGCCTGCAGACGCGATCAAACACATCGCGGACTGGATCAATCTTGGCTCGCCCTATGACAAGCCGCTCGCGGAAAACTCGCCCAGCAAGAAGCCAACCGACAAGATCACCGAGGTCGAACGCAATTTCTGGTCGCTTCGGCCTTTGACGATTGTGGCGCCGCCCGCGGTCCAGGACCAAGATTGGGTCCGCACGCCCGTTGATCGGTTTGTTCTTAAGGAACTCGAGACGCGTTCGATCAAGCCCAATTCGGTTGCCGCCCGCCGCACATTGATTCGCCGCGCCTATTTCGGTTTGCTTGGCCTGCCTCCGACGCCCGAGCAAGTCGATCGATTCGTTGCCGACAAAGACCCGCATGCCTATGAGAAAATGGTCGACGATCTGCTCGGCTCAGAACATCACGGCGAACGATGGGCGAGACATTGGATGGACGTCGCTCGGTTTGCCGAGTCGTTTGGCTATGAGCAAGACTACGACCGGCCGCACGCGTACCACTACCGCGATTTTCTCATCAAGGCGATCAATCAAGACATGCCGTACGATCAGTTCATGACTTGGCAGATTGCCGGCGACGAGGTTGCACCAGACGAGACGTTGGCGATGATGGCTACCGGCTTTATGGGCGGCGGAGCGTTTCCAACGCAGTTGACCGAGGCCGAGTTTGAATCGTCTCGCTACGAAGAACTCGACGACATGGTGCGGACAACGATTCAGTCATTCCTCGGCCTAACGATTGGCTGCTCGCGTTGCCATTCGCACAAGTTCGATCCCATTCCGATGAAGGACTATTACCGCTTGGCGTCCGCTTTCACGACCACGATCCGCTGCGAAGTGGAATTGCAAGTCCCAGGCAACGAAAAGAAGACCAAGGTCCAAGTCACCAGCGAGGGGTTTCCCCATATGAAGCACCACGCTGATGGCCGCGGTTTCCCACACTTCTACAAGCAGACATTCTTCCTCGAGCGAGGCGACGTGAACCAGAAGAAGGAAGCAGTCGCGCCGGGCTTTCTTCAAGTACTGATGCGGGACGGACACGACGAGAGTCATTGGCGCGTCGAGCCGCCCAAAGGTTGGACTCGAACTAGTTTCCACCGAGCGTCTCTGGCTAATTGGTTGACCGACACGGAGCACGGGGCGGGACACCTGGCGGCTCGCGTGATAGTCAATCGCATCTGGCAACATCATTTTGGTCGAGGGCTCGTCTCCACGCCCAACGACTTTGGTTTCCAAGGGGCTCGGCCGACCCACCCGAAGCTGCTCGACTGGCTGGCGACCGATCTGATCCATCATGGTTGGCGACTCAAGCGGCTACACAAGCTGATCCTGACCAGCGCAGTCTACATGCAAAGTTCGGCGTCCGACGAGGCGCGCTCCAAGCTCGACCTGGAAAATATCTATCTTTGGCGCCGCACGCCGCGGCGGTTGGAAGGCGAAGTGATTCGCGACGCTATGTTGTCTGTTTCCGGTCTCCTGGATGAAACAATGTATGGCCCGGGGTCGTTAAACGAATCGATGCGGCGCCGCAGCGTCTACTTCTTCATCAAACGCAGCAAACTCATTCCAACAATGATGCTCTTCGACTGGCCGGAACACTTGGTCAGTATTGGTCGCCGTTCCAACACAACGATCGCGCCCCAAACACTGTTGATGATGAATAACGCACAGACCCGGCTTTACGCGGATGGAGTGGCGAAGCGAGTCGCCGATAAGTCGCCGGGCAAGACCATCGCGAACGCTTATCAATTGTTGTTTGGGCGAGATCCCAGTGAAGGTGAGTTGGCCGGCGCAAGCGGTTTTGTTCAGCAACAGACGGCGTCGTATCGTGAGTCAAAAAAGGCGCCGGCGGAGTCGCTCGCCTTGTCCGATCTGTGCCAAGCTCTGATGAGTTCCAATGAGTTTGTGTTTGTCGAGTAGAAGTCGCAGCCGAGTTTGTAGACCGCGAAGGCGTTTCTAAGCATCGCTTAGCAGGTTTCGCGTTGAGATAGCCGATGTGAGAAGGGTCCACCATGACGATGAGACGACTAGAGTCAGTTCCGATTACCAGACGCGACTGTCTGCGCCGCGCGGGTTGCGGTTTCGGCGCGATTGGAGCCGCCGGTCTG
>CAZWOU010000009.1:65921-68804 GCA_964635375.1 uncultured Pirellulaceae bacterium
GCATAGCGAAGGGCTGCTCGAGTCTGCGCTGGCTGCCGATGGAATTGGCGATCGCGCGCTGAATCCACTGGCGCCGCAACCGCCTCATTTCGCCGCCAAAGCGACCCGAGTTATCTGGATCTACATCAACGGCGGTCCCAGCCATGTCGATACCTGGGACTACAAGCCGGCTCTGGAAAAACTCAATGGCAAGTCGATTCGGGAGTTTGATCCTGCGTTCAAGAACACGACAGGCTTTTTCAAGAAGCAGGTTGGCGGCCTGATGAAGTCGCCGTTTAAGTTCACGCCTCGGGGCGAATGCGGCAAGATGGTCTCGGAGATCTTTCCCAACCTGGGCGAGCACGCGGACAAAATGGCATTCATCCATTCAGGATTCGCCCAGTCCAATAATCACTCGCCAGCCCTGTTCATGATGAACACGGGCATGCCGCTAATGGGGTACCCCTGCGTCGGTTCGTGGGTGATGTACGGGTTGGGCAGCGAGAGTCGAGACCTTCCCGGCTTTGTCGTGATGAGTGATCCGAAAGGGCGTGGCCTGCCCAAGGGACACGCAGCCAACTGGGGCGCCGCCTTCCTGCCCGGCGCCTATCAGGGCACCCACCTGAGGCCGACTGGAGTCGCGATCGATAACCTCGTGCGACCCGCCCACATGGTGGATGAGGATCAGCGACGGCAGATCGATTTTATCCAGCAACTCAACAAGACCCATCAGGCACAACATCCGGCGGAAGCGGAATTGGCTGCGCGGATCGAGAGCTTCGAGCTGGCCTATCGCATGCAGTCGGCGGCGCCAGAAGCGCTGAACATCGATTCCGAACCAAAACATATCCATGAACTCTATGGGATGGGCGACAATCGCTGTCAGCACTTCGCCCGACAGTGTCTGATCGCGAGACGGCTCGTCGAACGCAACGTTCGATTCGTGCAGATTTATTCCGGCGGAATGGAAAACCAGCGAAGCTGGGATGGCCACCAAGACATCAAAGGAAACCACTCCCAGTTTGCCGGCGAGACGGACCAACCGGTCGCCGCCCTGCTGACGGATCTCGAACAACGGGGTCTGCTCAAAGAGACGCTTATTGTCTGGTGCGGTGAGTTTGGTCGGTTGCCGATCGCTCAAACCGGCAAAAAACCGGGTCGCGACCACAACCCGCATTGCTTGACCGCATGGATGGCCGGAGGCGGCGCCAAAGGGGGCGTCACTTATGGAGAGTCCGATGATGTGGGCTACAAAGCCGAAGTCGATCGAGTCCACATTCACGATCTGCACGCCACCATGTTGCACTTGCTGGGACTCGATCACAAACGCCTGACTTACATGTACAACGGACTCCGTATTCGCCTGACCGGTGTGGCTGACGACGGCCGCGTGCTGCACAAGATTCTCGCATAGAAGCGGCAGCCAGCAGAGGAGAGCCTTGGCGTGAGAATCATCGAGCGGGGGACTCTGAACCGCGGCGAACCAGGCACGCCGCGCGCTATCTCCACCTTTCCCTCGATCACGCCGTTGAACAACGGTTCCTTGTTGGCCGCCTACCGAGTGGGAAGCACAAAGGACTCGGATGATGAGACGATCGAAC
Organism: uncultured Pirellulaceae bacterium; assembly: GCA_964635375.1. GTDB lineage: Bacteria > Planctomycetota > Planctomycetia > Pirellulales > Pirellulaceae > CAZMNY01. The sequence continues at coordinate 67,502 of CAZWOU010000009.1, forward strand.
TGAGGACCTCTGTCGATGCAGGAACCACGTGGAGCGATCCTAAACGCCCTTTCGACTCGACAGTCGATGGAGTGCTCGGTTCGCTCAAGCTGACCTACGTGACTGAACTGAATGATCAGCACCTGCTGGCGGCCGCGATGTGGGTCGACCGGCAAGCCCATCCCGGCAAGCCGCTGTTCAATGGCGAGACGGAAGGCTGCTTGCCCATGAAAATCCTGCTTGCCGATTCGCACGATCGCGGCGAGACCTGGTCCACTTGGCGAACCGTGCCCATTCCAGACTACATTGGACCCCCGAGTCTAACGAACCCAGTGCTTTGTTTGCCCAGCGGCCGACTGGCGATCAGCATCGAGACCAACAAGGCATATGACGATTCGAGCAAGTGGATGCAGCGAGTCGTTTACCTCTACTCATCGGACAACGGCCGAACGTGGACCGATCCGGCGCCAACCTGCCAAGATCCAGCGGCGAGGATCTTCAACTGGGACCAACGAGCTGGAGTTTGCCCCGCTGGCCGAGTGGCGACGTTCACTTGGACTTACGATTCTGAGGCTGCTAAGTATCTGAACATCCGTCGGAGAATCAGCAGCGACGAAGGCGCCAGTTGGTCTGAACCTGATGACTTGGGGTTCGCCGATCAAGCAGCCCACCCAGCGATCCTGCCAGATGGGCAAGTCGTTCTCGCGTGGGTTGACCGTTTTGGTTCGCGTTCCATTCGAGCAAGATTGGCGTCGTCGGTCGATGGGGCGTTTTCAGCCGGAAGCGAAGTCGTGCTCTATCAGCTTCCACCCGATGAAACCGCGCAGACGGCGGGTGACGGCCAGACCGGCGAGTTGTTGGCTGAAATGGGGGTCTGGAGTTTCGGACTTCCCTTCGCCGAAGCACTCCCCGACGGCGACGTCATGGTACTGTACTACGAGGGCGACGCTTCATCGATGCAGGTCTGCTGGGCCCGCTTGTCGCTCGCTCCCTAGTCTTCGTTCCTATTGAATCGAGTACGACCATGCAGCCACGATCCCGCGCTGTCACACGCTTGCTCATTGCGACTGCCTTGTTGCCGGCAATGTTTGCTGAGGCTGACGACTCGAGCGACATCGACAATCCGCTTTCAGACGTCACGATCAACGCCGATGGATCGACATACGATTCCCATCCCTCGGCGACGACCGCAGCGGACGGGGCGACCTGGATCGCCTGGCACGCCTATCGTGATGGCAAGGACCGTGTGCTGCTGCGCCGAGTTGATTCGGCGGGCGAACTGGGACCGACTCACACGGCCAGCCAGGACACAGGCAGCCAGGAC
>CAZWOU010000009.1:68904-74122 GCA_964635375.1 uncultured Pirellulaceae bacterium
GGCGGGCGAACTGGGACCGACTCACACGGCCAGCCAGGACACAGGCAGCCAGGACGGGAGCGCCCACGGACCCCCGGTAGTCGTCCACTTGGCGCCGGGTTCAGTATGGGTCGTCTGGTCGGCGAAGAAACGCGGACGATGGCGAGTTGTCGCGCGGCATAGACAGGCCGGTGAATGGCGACCGACCGTGACGCTTTCTGGCGAACAAAGCGACGCTATCCAACCCACCGCGGCTCGGATCTCGAGCGGCAAGATGGTGGTAGCCTGGAGTGATTGTCGAGACCGCCGTTTTCGAGTTCGCAGTCGTCACTTGGAGGGCGGCACATGGCGCGACTCGATCGCCATTTCGTCCAACGCTGCCAACGCGTTTCGACCGGTTTTGGCTGTTGATGATTCCGGCAAGACGTGGACCATTTGGGATCGGTATGACGGCAGACGGTACAGCGTCGCGGGGCGTCAAACTGGGCCCACGCTCGACTCCATCGAGCAGATTTCTCCGAAAGATCGACATTGTTTGACGCCGACCGCGTTGGCTACGCGGCAAGGGCTCTGTGTCGCTTGGCTGCAGAAGGACGATGTGATTGGCGGTCCTGGCGTCATCAGTCAATGGCATACGCTGCACGCCGCCATCCGCCGCGAAGGGCAGTGGAAGATGATTCGCGACAAGAGTGGCAATTCAACCGCTGCCGAATTGACACAAGGGCTCGTGGCCCAGATCGAACCACGGGCCGTCGCGACGGGTGGATATCTCGGCCGGCGGACGGCGCCGATGCTGATCGAGCGGCGTGACGCGGTGTGGCTTCTGTGGGAGCGCAAGACCAATCATCGCGGCAGCACGCCGAATGTGGTCGGGGACTTGATTGGCCGGCCATGCATCAATGGACGCTGGCAGTCACCCGCGCTGCTCCACTCGGGGCGTGTCGACTATCACTTGCCCCATCCGAGTCATGCCGCTGACGACAAACTCGTCTTGCTGGGCTCACAACTCCCTCGCAACAACCGGCGAGTTTATCACCGATTGATTGCGGACATGTCGAAGACTCGACCGTTCAAACAAGAGGCTTGGACCGGTTGGCGGAAAGTGGAATTGCCGATCCAGTCCGAACTGACCGAGCGACGCTCGATTCGCCAGGGTGACAAGACGTTGCAGCTCTATTGGGCCGATCTTCACTGCCACTCGGCGCTGACTTGCGACGCGGAAGGCGAGCACGACGAGCTGACGTGTTACGCTCGTGATCGAGCTCGCCTCGACGTCGTGGCGCTCACCAACAACGACTTTCTCTACGACGCGCCGTTGACCGAGTACGAGTATGAATTGAGCGCCTTCTTCGCCGGGGTCTATTCCAGACCAGGGAGCTTTCTGACTCTGCCCGGTTATGAATGGACCTCGCGAGTCCCGGGCGTGCGGACCGCCAAGTTTTCCGATCGAGGCAACTGGACGGCGCCCTATCAGAATCGCTCGTACCCGAACCACCGAACCGTAATCTACCCTCCAAGCGGCGGCCCAGTAGTTCGCTTCCCAGAAGTCGCCAACGAGATTGCGACGCTCAACGAAGCTGTCGACAAGGCGGGTGGCATCACACTGACGCAACACGATGCGTTTCTACCCTCCGGACACCCAGTCGAAGTCGGCATGGAATTGACGTCTGGGTGGAGGAACTACATCGCTCGCGTGCCGAACCTGTTCCACGGACCGCTGGACCGCGGCGCTCGGTTGGGCTTTGTCGCCAACGGTGACACCCACCGCCGCGCGCCTGGTTTGAGTGGTGCGCTGACTGGTATTTACGCCGAGGACTTGACCGCCAAGTCCATCTTGGACGCGCTGCGTGATCGCCGCTGTTACGCCACCAACGGTGCGCGGATCTTTGTCGACGCCCGCGCGAATGACTCGCTTATGGGGCAGGATGTTATGGCGAACACTGGCGCGGTCACTCTAAAGCTTCACGCTATCGGGACGCGACCACTGGTCTCGATGACTCTCATTCGCGACGGCAAAGAAATTCGTACTGTGAAAGCGGACGGGGAGCGGGAAATTCGAATCGAACATCGGGACGTTGGACTGAAGTCGGGAGTGCATTGGTACTACTGGCGAGTCTCACAATCGCGCGCCGCAGCCGAACTGCCGGGCAACCTAATGGCCGCCCACGGCCACCTCGCGTGGTCCACGCCGCACTGGGTTATTGTCAAATAGTTGCATTCTGGGAGATATCCAATGATCAACATCGACGCTCTACGACGAACAACCGCCGTGATAATTCCGGCTTTGTTTTGTCTTTTCACAGCCGCTCCTTCGCTCGCCGCCGATCCGCTCTTTCGAGCTCAAGGTGAAATGACGGGCGAGGTTTCCAGTTCTTCCGCGATCGTGCAGACACGGCTCACGTCGGTCGAAGGCAACGTGGAAGGAGATGTCGCGGGGGCCGAGGGATTCGTCCGTTTTGAGTACGCCGACAATGCGGACTTCAACGCGTCGCAGTTCACGGCTTGGAGTTCAGCTCGAGCCGAAGCGGACTATATCGTCAAGAAAGTTCTTCGCAATTTGAAACCTGGCGCCCGTTATTTTTATCGAGTTCACTACGGCGCCGAACAAGAGAATGCAAAGCGAGGCGCCACTTGCAGTTTTCGCACCTTGCAGGGAGTCGCTGGAATCGAGCCCACCAGTTTCGCCGTTGTGACTGGAATGAACTATAGCGGCTTCCACGGCGCCAAGAGGAAGCAGAAAGGGCCGCGGCCAGACCGTGCTGCCGGGTACCCGGCGCTTGAGACGATGATCGGTATGAAGCTCGACTTCTTCGTTGGTACGGGCGACAACGTCTACTACGACGGCCGCGTCTTCAAGGCGACGGAACTGAAGGATCTGCGGCGGAAATGGCACGAGCAGTTTGTTCAATCTCGGTTTGTCGAGCTCTTTCGCAACGTACCGACTTACTGGGAGAAAGACGATCACGATCACCGCTACAACGATTGCGACCGGATTGGCGAACGCCAACCGTCGAGTGAACTGGGCATTGCCACTTTTCGCGAACAGATGCCGGTCGTCGATCTCGCCGACCCGAACGCCAAGACTTACCGCACGTTTCGCGTTAATCGGGATCTACAGATCTGGCTCGTCGAAGGTCGCGACTACCGCAGTCCCAATCGCATGGCCGACGGCCCCGACAAAACTCTGTGGGGAGCGGAGCAAATCTCCTGGCTCAAGTCGACTCTGCTCAAGAGCGACGCCACCTTCAAGCTGCTAATCTCGCCGACTCCACTTGTTGGTCCGGACGACGCCTACAAAATCGACAACCATACGAACCACAAAGGCTTTCGCAATGAAGGACGCGCGTTTTTCGAGTGGGTCGTGCAGCACGAATTGCACCGCAAAGGTTTCTACACGATCTGCGGAGATCGACACTGGCAGTATCATTCCAAAGACCCGATGGGCATCGAGGAATTCTCCTGCGGCGCGATCGTTGACGAAAACTCGCGACTTGGCAGACGGCCCGGTGATCCCAAATCGACGGATCCTGACGCCGAGGTTCATCAGTTCTATACCCAGGCGAAACGCTCGGGCGGTTTCCTTCGCGTTACCGTTCGGCCAGGTCCCAAAGCCGGTACGGGTAGCGCTCAGTTCAGCTTCGTCGATGAACATGGTGATCTGCTGTACGAGACAGTCAAGATCAGGCCGCGCGCAATGAGACCCCGGCGAAGTCAAATCCGCACTGGTTAGCCGGCGTTTCTAAAGGGGCCGCCCGAGCTCCAATGAGCTCGGGCGGCAGCAGGAGTCGTGCGCAGCTAAGACTGCAGCAGTTTTTCAGCTTGTTCGCGCCCAGGCGCCGGCCAACCGTACTCGCTGGCCGAAACACGGGCGAGGCCGATCAAGTGTCGCCAACGCAGTTCTGGCCGAGTGGCAACGAATTCTTCTGTGACCGTGCGGAAATACTTCTCCGCGTGCAAAGCGCCGTCTTCGCTGACGGCATAGCGGCGAAGGCAATCAAAGATCGGCTTGCTTGGCCTGCCCGCAGCATGCCAACTGCTGACCACCGCCATCGCTTCAGCCTGATTCCTCGCCTGTACCGATTCGTTCAGCTGACGGATCAGACCGCCAGCATCGAGCTTCTTAGATTCGATGGCTGGCGCGTTAAAGGGAAATGGCGAATCCGTGATGTATCTCCTCTGTCCCGCAGTGTGCCAGGCGCCGACGATCAGGCTGCAGACCTGATTGCGGTGGTTGGTCACACGGGCGATGTTGCGCCAGGCGTTGGCTGCGTCGGACGCGTGCACTCCGATGCCAGCGCCATGCACGCTGCCCTTGGGCTTTCCTGGGGAAGCCGATTTCTCCGGACGTCCGGGATCGTTCATAACCAGCAGGTTTGCGGCGAGCGACATCGCTTCGCCGATGTCCTCCACAGCGAATCCCTCCGCGAGCGCCTCGGCTGTCGCCTCGGCTGCGTGCTCACGAGCGCCCGCAAAAATCGTGTTGGCCATCCGCTCGATCCACGCCGTGTCCGCCCGACGCGAACCCGGTTTCTTGCTGAGCAACTTGTATTCGTCCAGAAGCCGAGGCGTCAGCTTGCGCAGTTTCGGCTCAGGGCCTTTTCGCTTCAGTCGATTCTGCTCTCGTTCCACGCAATAACGCACCGACTGGCGCAGCAACGTGTGGGCGTGATCATAACCAACCAATGGCAACACCTCCCAGGCGCGCCAAGCCAGCGCGACCCGATGCACATCGGGCTCATCCTGAACAATGTGTTGCAAGCTGTTGAACAACGCCGTCTGCTCTGCATCTTCAGCCGTTGGCCGATCGGCAAGCGCAGCGAACGTTCGCTCGGCTGATTGCATGTCGCCGCTGGCCATCTCCCGAAGCAGACGCGGGCCGCCACGCTCTTTGCCGGAAAGGGGCGCCGGCTCAACACGACCCAACCGCTGACCGCCGTCGGCTTCGTGAATCCTCGCCGTATTGCGGTACAAGACCTTCAAAATCGGCATCGGCTTACGAGCTTGAGGGAGCTTCTCCGCGAGATACCAGGCGGGCATGAGAGCCATCAGCGTATGAAACCCAACGTAATCTTGCCCAGCAAAACTGCGCGCGTTGGCCAGCGCGCCAGCCGCTACGAGCGTCTTCAACGGAACGCCGCTTTTGATCTTGGCAACGAGCAGGGGTTGCAACTTCTCCAGCGCTGTCTGCTGCATCAGGCTGACTAGCGGCTCCATCGACCCGAAGGTCAAAGAGGGCGCC
>CAZWOU010000010.1:0-29859 GCA_964635375.1 uncultured Pirellulaceae bacterium
GCGCCGCGAAAGCGAGCGGGCCGCAACTCAAGCACGTCAGCGAGAATCGGAAAGCTCGCCATCGCTTCGACGTGCTCGAGACGCTAGAGTGCGGCATGGTGCTGATGGGGAGCGAAGTCAAGAGCCTGCGCGAGGGCAAAGTTTCCCTGGACGAGGCTTACGGGCGAGTGCGCGATGGCGAGTTTTGGTTGTTCGGCTGTGATATCCCAGAATACAAGCAGGCGTCAATTTGGAACCATGAGCCCAAGCGCCCGCGCAAATTGCTGCTGCACCGCCGCGAGCTGCATCGTTTCGCCAACAAAGCCCACGAGAAGGGGCTGACGCTCGTTCCACTCAAGATCTACTTCAACGAACGTGGCGTCGCCAAAGTACTGTTCGGGCTCTGCCGAGGGAGAAAACTGCACGACAAACGGGAAAATCTCAAGAAAGCTGACGCCAAACGCGACCTGCAGCGAGCCATGCGGAGGTAGGCGATACGTCGCGATTCGAGCAGCGAATTTGGCGGAAATCCGGTTTGGTCCGAACAAAACGAGTTTGAGGTGCGAATAGCAGGAATGCCCGCCTTTTCGCTGCAAGCTAGACTCGGTAAGTTGCTTTGGCGCCCCTGCCTTCATCACCCCTGCTCAATATCATCGACGGTGTTTTCGCTTGAACAAGTCCCCAATCCTGTGCCTGGAGAATGTCAAGAAGTCGTTCACTGAAGCGGGCGGGGGGCGACTGCCAATCCTCGATATCCCCAGCTTTGAAGTCGAGCGGGCCAGCCAGCAAGTCATCGTCGGCCGAAGCGGCTGTGGGAAGACGACCATGTTGCACGTTATCGCGGGGATCTCGCGACCAGACTCCGGAAATGTTGTGGTCGATGGCGTGGCGACGAACCGATTGTCTGAAGCTGGACGAGACCGATTTCGAGCCAACAAGATCGGTTACGTGTTTCAGACGTTCAATTTGCTCGACGGATTCTCTGCCCTGGAGAACGTTCTGTTGGGGATGACATTCACCCAAAAAAGCTCCGATGCCAGCCGAGCTCGCCGGCTTCTCGACCGCGTGGGATTGGCCCACCGAAGCCACCACGTTCCAAGCAAGATGTCGGTTGGCGAACAGCAGAGAGTTGCGGTGGCTAGGGCGCTGGCCAATCGGCCTCAGTTGCTTCTGGCCGACGAGCCGACAGCGAACGTCGATCCCGCGAACCAGCAAATGGTCATCGACCTAGTTCGGGAGTCATGCTCCGAAGAAGGAATCGCACTGCTCATTGTGACCCACGCTAAGGAAGTGTCAGATCAGTTTGATCGTATCGTCCGGCTTGAGGACGTAAACAAGATCAAAGCGGCGGAAACCAACAAGGCCAAATCAACAGCGGAAGACGTCGAGTCATGAGTCTTTGGAAAATCGCCTGGAGAAGTGTGCAGAAACGAGGCGTGGCGTCGTGCCTAACGACGTTCTCGATGGCGCTCGGCGTGATGATGGTCGTTTGCGTGTTGTCTATCTACGGCGTTGTTTCCGAGCAGTTCAAGAGCAGCTCGAATCTGGGCTACAACATGCTGATCGGCGCCAAGGGCGGCAAGCTGCAGCTGACACTCAACTCGGTTTACTACCTGAGCGAGCCCGTCGAGAACATCTCCTACGAGTACTATCTGGAGTTCTTTGGCAAAGACGTGCGAGACCGACAGTTGCGTGAGAGCTTTCGTTACCAGTCGCATCAAGCGGTCTGGGATACGATGGAGCTGACCCGCGGCACAGGACTCGATCCTCTGGGCTTAGGTGCGATCGCCGAGGCCGCTGCCATGGAGGCCCTGGAAGATTCGGCGGGGCATCTTGAGTTACAGCTCGATCGGGACGGGCAGTTCGGTCAATTCATTGACTTCGCCATTCCGGTTTGTCTGGGCGACTACTTCGGCCGCTTTCGCGTCGTCGGCACGACGCCAGAATTCTTCGAGCAACTGGTGATCGATCCATCGCTCGAGCGCAAGTACGGCTTCTCTCAAGGCCGAAACTTCAAGGAATGGACGAAAGAGAACGAGTACTTTGAAGCGGTCGTGGGCGCGACGGTGGCTCGTGAAATGGGCGTCAGCTTGGGCCAGGTCATCAACCCGGCCCACGGTGATCCCGAGGGACATGGCCACGCCCAGGGTTTCACGGTCGTCGGCATTCTCGAACCCTCGGGCAAGCCCAACGATCGGGCTGTGTTTATCAACATGGAAGGCTTCTTCTTGATGGCCGACCACGCCAAGCCGATCGAGGCGCCGGACGACGAGACTTTCGCGGACGAGCCGTACGACGAATCTTTGGGCGAAAACAGCGGCCAGCACAATGACGCGGGAAAGCTCGAACCGTTGCCGCTGGAACAGCGCGAAGTCACCGCCATACTGGTCCGCACGGTTTCACCCTTCGTGACTCCTTCAATGCAGAACCTGATCAACGAGGGGAAAGAGGCCCAGGCGGTCCTTCCGGTCAAGGAGATTTACGATTTGATGGACCTAATTGTCCAGCCCGTGCAACAATTGTTGTTGGCCATGACAGCCATGATCTGCCTGGTCTCAGGTGTGGGCATTTTGGTGAGCATCTACAATTCGATGAGCGACCGGAAGCATGAGATCGCTGTCATGCGGGCCCTCGGTGCGAGCCGTAATGCCGTGATGTCGATCATCTTGTTGGAAGCGGTTTTCCTGGCACTTGGCGGCGGCGGGCTGGGCTGGCTGATGGGGCACACGTTGAATTCCGCCTTGGCGCCGCGGATTGAGGCTCAAACGGGTGTCCAGCTGACATTCCTCAGTTTGGCGCCACCGGTCGACCTTTTTGAGCCGCTGGGGATCCAGCCCAAGCTATGGGGCCTGAACGTGCCGGTGCTTTCTTTGCTAGCATGGGTCGTTGGCGGGGTCGTGGTTGGTTTTACGGGGTCAGTTCTGTTGCTCCGCCTGGCCAGAGAACGGGATAAGGGGTTCTGGCTGGCCATTCTTTCCCACCGGGGGGTTCTTTTCTGGTGGATTATCGGTCTGTTCCTTATAATCGGTGGCACGGTAGGATACGTATTGGAGATTGGCGATGCCGTCTCGAGCGAGCTATTGTTAATTCCCGCCTTAATGGTGCTTGCAGTCTTGGTCGGGTTTTTCCCGGCCATCACAGGTTACCGGACCGACGTTTCGCAGTCGCTGGGCAAATAGAAGAGTTGCGGCGAAACGACGCCAATCGGCGAGCCAGTTGACATTCATCGAGAGTGTTGAAGACAAGCGTTGCTAAAAAGAACCAGTTCAAGCTCTGTATATTACAACTGCCACACACACAGCGCGCCTCACCGATGCGCGAATCCCCTGAGGGTCGTTTGATGTCACGCCACACTATTGCCGCCGCCATGGCATTCGGCTTCGCGTCAGTGCTTACGCAAGTCACATTGGCTTGCCCGTTTTGCTCGGCGGTATCTCAGACGTTTACGGAAGAGATTCAGTCGATGGACGCCGTGGTCATCGCCAAGTTAGTCGAGCCTCCGGCGCCGATCGACAAGGACGATGCTCAGGCTGTGCCGAAGGCGCGGTTTGAGATCATCCAGATCATCCGCGGGGCCGATGCGGTCGCCAAGCAGTCGGGAACAATCGAGACCGTCTATTTTGGTCGCGAGAAAGTCGGCAAACGATTCCTCTTGATGGCGGTCGATCCACCTCGCCTGATGTGGTCGACTCCGCTTCCGCTAAGTGATCGCGCGGAGAAGTATGTCGCGAAGATCGTCGGTCTTCCTGAGAAAGGCGCTGAACGATTAAAGTTCTTCCTTCAGCATCTTGAAGACAAGGACGAAATGTTGGCCCGCGATGCGTACGACGAGTTCGCCAAGACGCCGTATGAAGATGTCAAAGCGATTCGCGACACGATGGACCATGAGCAGCTCCTCAAATGGGTTTCCGATCCCAACATTCCCGCCAGTCGGCGGCGGCTGTACTTCACGATGCTCGGCGTCTGCGGCAGCAAGAAGGACGTGGAGTTGATTGAGACGATGTTGCAGTCAAGCGATCGCAAGGCGAAAGCCGGTTTGGATTCGATGATCGCCTGTTACTTGACGCTCCGCGGGCCGGATGGCTTGCCGCTGATCGAAGACTTGTTCCTGAAGAACAAGAAGGCCGAGTACGCTGATACCTATGCGGCCATCATGGCGCTTCGCTTTCACGGCGGCCAAGCCGATATCGTGCCGAGAGAACGAATCCTCAAGGCGCTTCACCACATGCTGGAACGCCCTCAATTGGCGGACCTCGTGATTCCAGATTTGGCTGGCTGGGAGGACTGGTCGCAGGTTGACCGCTTGGTCAGACTGTTCAAAGAAGCTGACGAGAAGTCGAGTTGGGTCAAGGTCCCTGTGATAAACTACTTGCGAGCCTGCCCCCAACCGAACGCAAAGAAGCAACTGGAGGTGCTCGAGAAGCTCGACCCCGCCGCGGTCAAGCGAGCCAACACGTTCTTTCCTTTGGGAACTCCGAGTGAATCGGCTAAGCCGGAAAGCGTCAAGTCGTCCCAATCCGTTCCAATGCTCCCCATGCAACTGAAGACGGAAACGGTTCAGACAATCCCTCTCTCGAATCCCTCGGCTTCGCCAAGCGAATCGGAGTGCGCGCCTGTCGACCTGGATTCGTCGCTTTCAAGAGCTTTGGCGGTCGAATCAGAAGTATTGACGCCCGAGTCCGCAGCCTACCCGGTCGGTATGCCGACCTCGATCCCGGCCACAAACGGCGTTGAAGTCGCCCACCCAGGCTCGCCCATTTTGGCCCAAGCGACGCCGAACCAATGGCTGATGGCGGCCGTAGCACTTTCTATTGGCACGGCCATTCTCTGGGTGATGTGGAACATTCTCTCCGGTGCGGGTCAACGCTCGCCCTACTGAGGCGTCCTGAGCTCCGCTTGGCCCGGAAATAGCGAGGGCGAATGGCAGCGACGTTGCTTGCAACTGCGGGAATCGAACAGCCCAGTTCAATGCTAGTATTGAGTTAGCCCAGTTCGATCATCTCAGCGATTTCAGCCAAAGACGCTCATGACCATGGAAAAACCAAGCAGCTCCTTCCAGTCAGATGCAGGAGATTTCGAGCAGTACCGGTCGGTCAGCAAGGCTGGCGTCATTTCCGTGTTGCTTGGCGGGATGGGCATACTTGGGCTGATGTTTCCGGTCATGCTGGCTCTGCCCATGGTGGGCGCCATTTTTGGTTTCCAGTCGATTCGCACGCTGTGTCGATACCCCGCCGAGATGACCGGTTGGATACCGGCTATTTTTGGCACGGTGCTAAGCGTCATCTTCAGTGGAGGGGGGGTTGGGCTTCACACCTATATCTACTTGACTGAAGTACCCGACGGGTTTGAACGCATCACCTTCAGCCAACTGCAGCCTCAACTGCGAAGCCAGAGAATTCCGCCCGACGCCAACGAACTCGATCGGCGAAAAGTCTTCATCAAGGGGTACATGCATCCCTCCGGCACTCAAGGCCTGGGCGACGTCAGCCAATTCGTACTCGTGCCCGATATGGGAACGTGTTGCTTCGGCGGCCAACCGAAATTGACCGATATGGTCGAGGTCACGCTGACAGACGGACTTAGCACGCGGTACACTCGCTACAAGAAGAAGCTCGCCGGCGTGTTTAGCGTTGACAGTGAACTGAAACCGGTCAACGGACTCAATGGCGTCTACTACGAATTGGACGCGAGCTACGTCCGCTGATACCGCCAACCAAGACAACTCGCGAGCTCTTGTTCTGGATCTTGCAGCCAATGTTGCGACGCGCCCATTTGATGGGCAAGTCCAGCGAGGCTCAAGCGAACGTGAGTTATGCGTCTGAGCACCAGCCTTGTTGGGGCGAGTCGTGGATCGTTGTCTCGCCGCCCATCTGGGCGATGCGCTTTTCAGCTAGGGCGATTTCTTTGGCCTCAGTGTGAATCGAAAGCCCGAAGTCGAACTCGGCGCGGGCTCGTCCCTGCAATTTCGTCACACGCCCCTGCTCTCCTTCAAAACTGCGTGGGTTGGGATAATTGGTGCCCGGTTCGATACCAGTCACGTAGCCGTCCTGGATGCTCGTGGTGTTCTTCCAGACGGTGAAGCAGGGAAGCTGTTCCGTGTTGAAGTGCAAGCTAACGCCCTCAGTGCCATGGGCGTTCTTAAGCAAAGCCTCCGTGTTGCCTCGCGATCCGCCTCGAAGCGTCGCGAAATAGACTTGTTCTTCAAATCCGGCAGTCTCGGCCTGATACTCGTTCCATCCTTCAATGCCCGTAGCGGCGTGTTCATTTCGCGGTACAAGTTCTTTGATCGGCGCAATCAACTGCGAACCGCCGTCCAACAGGGGATGGCCGAAATTGACATGGTAGAGCAGCTGTATTTCGGCCGGCGAAGCACTGAGGTTTTCGACGGAGTCATGAACGCGAAACCCCTTCTCAGCAGCAGCGATCCGGACGGTCGAGGTCAGTCGCACCTTAAGAAAATGGAAGCGAATTTCATCAACCACGCCGGTCACCGCGACCTCACCCGATTCGCCATCGATCGCCACAGAGACGTCGCGAGCCGGCCGATTGGCGATTCGCCCATGCAGCGGATAGAGCAACGTTCCATCATCGTTGAATTCCGGCGCCCCATTGCTCTCCAGACCGCATCGCACGAGGAGTTCATCGAACCCGTCCAACCAGCCCAGTCCTGATGGTTCGGAGATCGGGACGAGGGCTGGATGCACTGGGCCGCGCACGGGCGACTGCCAACCAATCTCGTCCTCGCCGATCCAGGCTTTCCAAATCGACATGCCCCGCGTTGGCAGAACTTCCACGGCCGTCACGCCGTTCTCAATGCGAACCACGTCGACGCCTTGACTCATCCCGTTCCTAAGCCGCCGCGGAGTGACCTTAAGCGACGACGCCTTGTCGCCCAACTCGCTGCCCAAGATCGTCTTCTCGTTCTCGAAGTCGCGGTAATCGAGCGACCAACTCTTCTTGCTCATCAGATATCTCCCTTTCGCCACCCGTGTTGGCGCTGGACGTTCGGCGCTTCGCGTTCAAGAGCAGTCAATCTACGCATTTTGTGACCACTCGGCCAGCACCTCAGCGGTGTTTGGCCAATGGGCGAGGAGGCCTGGGGGCAATAGAACTGCCAGAGCGGTGAGAGACGACGAACGGCGCGGCCCGAAATACGCGATGGCAATCAGCCCGTCTTGGCGATCACGACAGCGGATGTTTGGCCGCCGATGGACTGGCTGAGCACGAGGGCGTGGGATTTGTCGACGGGTTTAGGCTGTCCGGCAATTACGTTGACTGGACATTCCGGATCAGGCGTTTTGTAGTTCAGCGTAATCGGCGTCGCACCTTCGTTCAGGGCGAGCACGCTGACAGCCAATTCAACTGCCCCCCCGCCTGCGCCTAGGTTGCCGAAGAAACTCTTCGGGGCAGTGACGGGCGCGTCGCCGCAAACATCGCGAATCGCCTGAGCCTCCGCTCGGTCCTCGGCAACCAGGCTGGCGCCGTGAGCGTTGACATGATCGAGTTGGTCCACGTCGACACTCGCAGAGCTGAGTGCGACTTGGATGGAGCTGCGAACGCCATCGCCGGTTGGCGTTCGACCGTGCTGCCGATCTTCAAAAGTGTTGCCGTAGCCGCAGACCTGCGCTAATGGCCTAACGCCACGCGCTTCGGCGTGACTGCGGGTTTCGAGGACAAAGGCGGCCCCCCCTTCTCCATTGACCATGCCGTCCCGATCCGCGTCAAAAGGACGACTCGCTGTAGCCGGGTCATCGGCTCGCCGCGACAACGAATGTCCCCCGTGATAGGCCATGGGGGTGATCCGAAGTCGATTGCCGACGCCGCCGACAACCATCACGTCAGCCGTTCCTCGACGCATGATTCCAACAGACTCAGCCAAGGCGAGCAAGCTTGAGGCGTCGCCATTGACAATGGTGTTGTTTGGACCTCGCCCATCATAGGCAATCCCGACATGGCAGGCCGTCATGTTGGGGAGATATTTCAGCATCCAAAGCGGATACATTCTTGCCTGAGCCAATTCACCGAACAGCTCGAACTGATAGTCGCCATCGACCTGACATTCGCCAAAAAGGTCGCTCAGAGATTCGAGTTCGCAGTAGAGCATTTCGCTTCCATACACGACACCCAAGCGATCCGGGTTGAGGGCGGCGGTATCGAGCTCGGCGTCCTGGACTGCGAGAGCCGCCGCTGAGAACCCCATCTGCACCTCGCGGCACATGACTTTCAAGCTCTTCCGGGGTTTGACGTATTTCTTAGGCTCAAAACCAACAACCTCGGCGCCAAACTTGACCGGATAGACCGTGTCCGCGAGAGCGTCAAGGTTTCGAACGCCCGACTGGCCAGCGATGAGCGTCTTCCAAAAATCCGTGCGGCCAATCCCAATCGGGCTCACCACGCCAACGCCGGTGATCAATATGTCGTCAGCTGATGTCATCGGTTGGTTTGGGATCGATTAGATTAGGCAGCGTTGTTAAAAGGCTTTCGCCACAGAGTTTCATCGGCTAATTGGCGGCGGGACGACGGCAAAACTCCACGATGGGGCGGTTGTGAGTGATCTTTTTCCGCCGCAAAAGACCTGGACCGATCACCAATCACGGCTGGGCAAAGAACGGGATTCAGCATTTCGAGTCCGAAATCGACCCTAGTTTGGGCTTTGAATGTAGGGCCGATACTATTCATACGCCAGCGATTGATCAAGGGCGAGCGAGGGGCGCGGCCAATCTCGCCCCCGATCGTTTCGGAGGAAATCCTCTCGCCTGGACCAAACACCTGTGGGGTGACCGACCCCGGAAAAGACGGGCCGAGTGGGTGAATTCTGAGCCGCCTATTGCGGCGAACTTCTTGTATCGGTGCTGATTGTTCGCGTTGGCCTAAATCCGCATGCACCAGAAACACCAAGCCAGCCAGCCAAAATGCAGCACCAACCGCAGCCAGCGTCGCCAGAGAGGCATTTTCAGATTCTCTATGGCGTGCCCCGCAAACGCGACGCGTGCGTTCAAAGGCAGGACCAAGCAATACAACACGAAGCAGACGTGAGCAGCAACGCGGCGGCTGGCTGGAAAGAACAGCGCGATTCCGCCGAGAATGCGGACGGCGATGCTGATGCGTATCGCGACCGACTTGTTCGGAATCCAATCCATCATGATCAGCTCATAACTGGATTCGTTGAGAATGTGCTCGAGCCCACTCAGAATCATGCCGATCGCCAGCGCCGTAAAGGGACGAGCAAGACGGATCGACCAGTTCTTAGGCGCCCAGTGCAGCACGCTATACACGAGAACAACGATCAGCAAAATCTCCACGCCGAGTACTCCCTACTCCAAGCACCTGGGATTCCTCTTCCCATGTGTTGAGCATTCCCGCTCCCCTTGGGGAAGGGCGATATCCATTGTGGCTGCGTCAGTCCTTCGACTCAGCCGGCTTCCAATCGTACATGCGGTACGTCTTCTCAAGCACGGCGCCTCCGCGCTTAAGGGACTTGTACGACAGCGTGTTGCTCTCCAGGACCCACGAGAATTCCGCTTCCGTGATGCCCCAAGAGAGGACGTCCGGCAAGAGTCTCGCCATCACGACCAGTCCGACGCCCCAACGTTGATACGCAGGCACAACGTTGGTGCTCATCAATCGGACCTTGGGTATCTTCTTGCGATTCCAGAGCAGTCGAATGAAGCCGAAAGGAAACAGTCGACCCTTGATGGTCTTGATGCGAGGGTTGTAGTCGAGCAGAGCGAAGACGGCTGCGATCGGTTCGCCGTCGACCTCCGCAACGCTTGTCATTTCCGGAACGATCAAGTGTTTGAGCGACTTGCTCATGTGATCAATTTCGCCTTCCGAGAGCGGAACAAATCCCCAGGTCCCGCCAAGCGACTGATTGTAGATGTCGAGAAACATGCGAACTTCTCGGTCGAAATTGCTTGTGTCCATCGGCCGAATCGTGACGTTAAAACGGCGAGTTGCCTCGCGGATCACAAACTCGAGCTTTTTGTCGAGTGAACCGAGCATTTCGGTATGGCCCCAAAATGCGGCCATGTCCTCCACCTTCTCAAACCCGACGCCTTCAAGTAACTGCGGGTAGTAAGGCAGGTTGTAGGTCATCATGAACGAGGGCGTCTTGTCGAAGCCGTCAATAAGCAAGCCGCATTCATAGTTGAGCGACGGGTTCGCCGGTCCGCGAATGATCGTCGCGCCGCGTTCGCCCAGCCACGATCGGACTTCGGCAAACAGCGATTTGGCGATCTCCACGTCGTCCTCTGACTCGAAGAAACCAAAAAAACCAACTGGTTCCTCGTGGCGATCGATATGCCCGCGGTTCAGAATCGCAGCGACGCGGCCAACGACGCGATCCCCCTCAAAAGCCAAGAAGGTCTGAATCTCATTCGCCTGATGAAATGGGTGTTTGGCGAATCCGAGCAGTTCCTTGTGGTTTTGAAGGAGCGGCGGAACCCATTGAGGCGTGTCGCGATAGAGTCGCCAAGGCAAGTCCAAGAACTGCTTCTGGTCGGCCCGCGAAATGACCGGTTTGACCGAAATGCTCATCAATTCTCCAGAAGTTCTCGCGATGGAATTGCAGGCGCCATTCTTGCCGTCCTAGGCCGAATTTCCGCCTGGATCGGCATATTTGCACAATGGGATGGAAAATAACAACCGGCTCAATCTCCGTGCTGTCGACGCTGTCGCCATGCACGGAGCCGCAATTCTGACCACAATACTCTGACTGCAGGGGGATTCTCCGTCAAGCGTCGTTTGGCTGGCGATCCCCTAGACCGCGATTCGCGTCTCTTCAAGACGGCGGCAACAAGCTCATGCATACGTGGTAGAGTTGCTCAGTTATGCTCTCGATGAACT
Organism: uncultured Pirellulaceae bacterium; assembly: GCA_964635375.1. GTDB lineage: Bacteria > Planctomycetota > Planctomycetia > Pirellulales > Pirellulaceae > CAZMNY01. The sequence continues at coordinate 10,825 of CAZWOU010000010.1, forward strand.
GAAGCAACCGCCAAAGATGAGGAGCCGTCAGCGATGAGATGCTTGGTCACGGGTGGCACAGGACTGCTCGGCAACAACATAGTTCGTCAGTTGATTGATCGCGGTGAGCAAGTTCGAGTCATGTCGCAATCCGCGGCCGCCTCGAAGGCGCTGGCGGGCCTAGAAGTGGAGCGAGTCGAGTGCGACATCTGCGATGAGACGGAGCTGGCGAAGGCGATGCAGGGCGTTGAGGTCGTTTATCACTGCGCGGGGGTCGTGCGGATTGGCTGGACGGGCGCCGACGAACTGGAACGGGTAAACGTCAAAGGCGCCGAGTGCGTTGCTCGAGCGGCCATGGCCCAAAACGCTCGCATGCTCCACGTGTCCAGCGTCAACGCAATCGGTATGGGCTGGTGGGATCGACCGGCGACTGAGGAAGAGTCGAACCCGAAAATCATGGCGTGCCCCTACGTGACTTCCAAACGCAAGGCGGCCGAAAAGATGGAGGAGTTGGTTGAATTGGAAAACGCGGATATCGTGCAAGTTCTACCGGGCTACATGTTAGGTCCGTGGGATTGGAAACCGTCTTCGGGAGAACTGTTGCTCGATGTCGCCTGCAGCCGTCTAGTCGCGACGCCGACCGGCGGCATCAGTCTCAGTGACGCGCGGGACGTTGCCCATGGTGCGATCAGCGCAGCCGACAAGGGAGTGGCCGGCCGGCAATACATCTTGGCTGGCCACAACATAAGTCTCCGCAAGGCATGGACCAAGTTTGCAGCCCTGACAAACCGGCGGGTGCCGCTCATGCCTTTGGGTCCCATCGCCCGGTTCATTGGCGGGGCAGGCGGCGACTTCGTGACATGGGCGCGAGGCCAGGAACCACTGGTGAATTCGGCATCCATCGGTCTCTCCAAGCTGCCGCATTTCTTCAGCAGCGAGCGAGCAGTCGAGGAACTTGGTTATTCGATTCGACCGGTCGACGAGATCATTCAAGACGCCTGGGACTGGTTTGTCTCGCACGGGTATACAAAACAGCCTCGTTAGCAGACTCTAACAGCTCGGTTGAACTCGTCGTTTTAGGATCTCTCGCAGAATGTCGCGGCGAGAGAGGATCCCAACTAGCTTGTCGCCATCGAGCACGGGGAGTCGGCGTATTCGCGACGCGTTGAAGACGTTGGCGGCCACGTCGAGCGACGCGTCAGCCTGGACAGTACAGACGTTGGTTGTCATGTACTTTGAGCATGGCGAATCGTCCCAATAGTCCTCATCCGAATAGAGCTTGAGCAGGTCGAACTCAGTGATAAGGCCCATGAGTCGATCATCCGGATCAACCAGGGGCAACCAGGGGCAATCCGCTAATGCTCTTCTCCAAGAGTAGTTCTAACGCCTCATCGACCTCAGCTTCGCTGGATAGGCTCACAACCTCGCTGGTCATTACGTCTCGGACATTCATTTCCGACCCCCACTCTTGAATCGTGACGCTGCAAGTGAAGCATAGCACCGGATTCAGGCTGGGGACCTCTAACAACGGTCGTTCAGGTTGAGAGCGAAGGCAAGAATCAGGATCCGTCCGGAACGAGTCCAAATCACCCAAACGGCCCAATGGGCAATTCAGGCAAACCGGAGCCTGGTCGATTCCCCCTATCACTGTGCAGCGTAAGAACTTACAGAAACCCAAACAAGTCAAAACAAGATTGAACATATCGACTGCCTTTGATACGATGAATAGACGAAAATCAGGGGAGCAAGTCCGTTTCTGCGCTCGGACCCAAACGGGTATTGCGCATAGGTGGGACCGCTTTCCTTCTCCCTTTTCGATGGCGACGACGCGAGGAGCGAACGGATGTTGACCATACTCGGCAAACCCAGTGGCAAGCGTGCATTCTGCGACGGATTTTCGCGAAGGGATTTCCTCCAGATCGGCGGGATGGCCACGATGGCTGGTTCGCTCTCACTGCCGAATCTACTTCGAGCCGAGGCTGCCAGCGGTGTCGGTCGGTCGCACCGAGCGGTGATCAACGTTTTTCTCCCGGGCGGGCCGCCGCATCAAGACATGTGGGATCTGAAGCTGGATGCTCCAAGCGAGATTCGCGGCGAGTTTCAACCGATCAAGACCAAGGTTCCGGGAATCGAGATTTGCGAGTTGTTCCCGCGCATCGCCAGCATGATGGATCGCTTTGTTCCCATTCGTTCGATGGTCGGCGCTACCGGTTCCCACCACGCGTTCCAGTGCATGACAGGATACACGGATCGAAATCAGCCGCCTGGCGGGTGGCCCTCGATGGGCGCGTGGGTCTCGAGGATGGAGGGTCCCGTCATCGAGAGCATCCCGCCGCATCTGAGCCTGTTTTACAAGACTGGCCATAATCCTTGGGGCGATCCGGGCAGCGGCGGGTTTCTTGGCCTCGCCCATTCTCCCTTCCGGCTTGTGTCTGACAAAGGGTCGGGGAAGACCGAGAACATGGTGTTGAAGGGAATCACTCTCGACCGTCTTCAAGACCGGGAAACCTTGCGCACCTCCCTCGATAAACTCAAGCGAGAAGTCGACGCCACTGGCGTCATGGACGGCCTGGACTCGTTTACCCAGCAAGCCGTTGGGATTCTGTCGTCGTCCAACTTGGCTGCCGCGATGGATATTTCCAAGGAAGACCCCAAGACCGTTGAGCGATACGGCAAAGGGGACCCAACCCATCGCGCTGACGGCGCGCCGAAGGTGACCGAGAACTTCCTCGTTGCTCGTCGCCTTGTGGAAGCTGGCGCCCGCGTCGTTTCACTGAACTTTAGCCGTTGGGATTGGCATGGCGGCAACTTCACTCGAGGCAGGCAGGACATGCCCATGCTTGACCAAGCCACGTCGGCTCTGGTCGAAGACCTGTACGAACGCGGAATGGACCGTGACGTCTCGGTCGTCGTCTGGGGCGAATTTGGCCGCACTCCGAAGATCAACAAGGGCGGTGGGCGAGACCACTGGCCGCGCGTCTCTTGCGCCCTACTGGCCGGCGGTGGAATGCGAACGGGACAGGTCATTGGCGCCACGAATCGTCTCGGCGAGTACGCTAAGGACAGGCCCGTTCAGTTCGGCGAAGTGCTGGCCACGCTCTATCACAACCTGGGCATCACCCTGGACAGTACGCGGTCGTTCGACTTGCGAGGCCGACCGCAATACGCGGTGGCCCCAAAATTGATAGCCCTCCGCGAATTGGTCTAGGCCTGAGAATCAGGGCCTCGAGAATCAGGGCCTCGCCTCAAAACGGGGACCGCGCCGAGAGAATCAGGACCGCGAGCGTCAGGACTGTGAGAATCACGGGCATGGGGCTGCCGAGTCTCCTTGGCCCCCGCGTGTCAAAGCGTGTGAAACCCGTTAGATTGACTCTCGCGGGCAAAGGGATCGCGAGTCACCACCACCTGAGGATTTGAAGATGCGAATTACGGTCATCGCCGCTTGGACTATAGGACTGATAAGCCTGATCGCCGTGCCCACACTCGGGGCCGAGCCACTTAAAGCGCTGATTGTCGACGGGCAGAACAACCATCGAGTGTGGCCCAAAACAACGCAAATGATGAAGCAGTACTTGGAGCAGACTGGGCTGTTCGAGGTGGCTGTCGCGACGACCAAGCCCAAGGGGGCGGACCTCGAATTCAAGCCTGATTTTTCCAAGTACGATGTGGTTGTTTCCAACTACAACGGCGCCCCCTGGCCGAAGGCCACTCAGCAAGCGTTCGAAGACTACATGCAAAGCGGAGGGGGGTTTGTGGTCGTTCACGCGGCGAACAATGCGTTCCCAGACTGGGTGGCCTACAACGAAATGATTGGACTCGGCGGCTGGAATCGCCGCAATGAAAAGTCGGGGCCTTATGTCTACTATGGCCAAGATGGCAAACTCGTCCGAGACAAATCCAAGGGACGCGGCGGGCATCACGGTAAACAGCATGATTTTGTCGTTGTCGTCCGGGATGCACAGCATCCAGTCACCAAAGGGATGCCGAACTCGTGGATGCATGTCAACGATGAGTTGTATGACATGTTGCGAGGTCCTGCGAAGAACATGAAAGTCTTGGCGACGGCCTTCGCCGATCCGTCCAAGGGCGGCAGCGGTCGACATGAACCGATGATCTTTAGCTTGTCGTACGGGAAGGGGCGCGTCTTCCACACGCCGATGGGACACGGTGTCGACTCGCAACAGTGCGTTGGCTTTATCGTCACCCTACAACGCGGCGCCGAATGGGCGGCCAGGGGGAGAGTGACTCAGGACTTCCCGGCAGACTTCCCCGGAACGGAGAAGACAAGCCGTCGCGAATGAGACGCTTCGCAGTTGGCGGGCGCAAGGCGCCGCCTCTGCCACATCGAGTGTCGGCGGCGTTTCGGCGCCAACACGCTGACGTGCACCACGAAGAGAAGACTTCATGCATGCAAGGATTGTGGGCATTCACGGGTACTTGCCCGAACGGGTTGAAACGAACGAGGACTTGGCGGCCGAGAACCCAACTTGGGATATGGAGCGAGTCGCCGGCCTCACCGGCATCCTCTCGCGGCATATTGCCGCCGAGGATGAGACGGCGGCCGATCTTGGATTTCATGCCGCGACCCGATTACTCCAACGGCAACTCGTGGCTCAGGATGAGATCGACTATCTCATCGTCAGCAACCAAACACCGGATCATCTGCTGCCTTCCGATGCGTGCTTGTTGCAACACCGTCTTGGACTTGGCAAGCACATCGGCGCGGTCGATTGCCGCCTGGGTTGCAACGGTTTCGTCTGCGGATTGCAAATGGCAAAGGCGTTGGTTGAAACTTCCGCCGCCCGCAACGTCCTGTTGATTACGGCGGAGACCTATTCCAAGTTAATCCACCCTCAGGATCGCACTTCACGAGGGTTGTTCGGCGACGGCGCGGCCGCCACTTTGGTCGGTCGATCCGCGGACGACAGCGAGGGATCGATTGGTCCCTTCGTCACGGGCACCGACGGCAGTGGCGGCAAATGCCTGACCGTTCCGAGCGGCGGTTTTCGTTTGCCGCGGAGCGAAGCCACAGCCATCGAAACAGTAGACGACCATGGCAACATACGCAGCCAGGACCATCTGCAGATCGACGGTCAGTCGATGTTTCTGTTCGCCTTGGACAATGTGCCAAAGGCCATAGCCAAGTTGCTGGAGAAGTCAGGAAACTCAAGCGACAATGTCGATTGGTGGGTCTATCATCAAGCCAACCGATTCATGCTCGAGAACTTGGCGAAGTGCAGCCATATCGACGATCAGAAAATCGTCTACCATCTACAAACACTTGGAAACACTGTCTCCTCCTCTATCCCGCTTGCGATCAGCCATTACGTCGATGCGGGGAAGATCGAAAGCGGCCAACGGCTTGTTCTCATCGGATTCGGCGTCGGATTCTCGTGGAGCGTTTGCGAGCTGGTGTGGGGCTGAGCGCCGCTCCGCACGAAAGCGGGCGTTGAGTCTGGCGAGGCCTCACTTTCGGGCGATTTCGCCTTTGATCGAAGCGCCGCCAAAGCGGCCATAGACGCCATCGCCCCATTTGATATTCTCAATCGTCGTCACTTTGCCAAGTTGCTTGCCGAGCGGGCCTGTCAATGTCGTCGCCGCGATTTGTTTTCCGTCTTGGTGAATCGCGATCTCAGGTCCGCGAATGATGAACTCGATCGTCGTCGGCCCGTCAGTCCACTTGGTGGGCGCGGCAAGGTGGCCCGGCATCGTTATCCGATAAACCTTTCCGTAGGACTTCCATTTGAGCGGCGCCAAGAAAGGAAACTCTTTTGCGCTCCATTTGAATGGCGATTTAGCGGACGTCGCCACAATCAAGTCCGACCCATTCGAGACCAAGCTGGTAACTCGCTGTCCCCAGAGGTTGCCCACGGCGTGGCCGCGGTTCTCAACATCGTAGGGATGGACAATCTCGGCGGAGAGGGAGGGATGCTCGAACATCCGTTGCATGAACACCCATCGGCGACTGTCCGGGTTGTATCGCCACAATTCACCCCACGGCCAAACACCCACAATCAGATCGCCGCCATACACGATCGTCGTCTGTGCCTCCCGCGCCCGGTCCGACACGCCAGCGAGCACCGGCGGCCAGCCTTTCATGTCAGTGATCTTCTCTCCGTCGAACTCGAAGACGCGACCAGCCGGGTATTGCCCCATCAGCAACCGGTCGTGGAACGCAAGGCTCGAGTAAAGCTGATAGCTGCGTCCGAGAACCGGCTCAAGCTGCATGCGCCAAACCTCGCCTTCAAACACATAGAATCCGCCAATGTTGGACCCAGTCACGATCTGGTCTCCCAACTGGCCCCAGGCAAACGTTGTCTCACCAACGATCGGTAGCCTGAAGGTCACGGCGGACGAAAGATCGACCTTCGGCTGCTCTGGCGTCCATGGACAAGCGTAGAGCCTGCTGAATCCGTCCTCATCGTTCTCATACCGACGGTACGCCCTGCCGCCGCGGTTGACGTGGTAGAAGCAGAGATAGCCGTTGGCGTAATAGAACAGTTGGTAACTGCCTTCCTCAGGCGGTTCGAGAATCTTTCGGCCATTGAATGATACGCTGCCATCGCCAAACACAAGCTTACCGTTGCCAACCCGCATCGTTTCGTGGGTGCCGCCCGACCCCTGGGCTGCGATCCACGTTTGCGACTTCGGGCGCCACAACTTCAGTCCGCCGTACGTGGAGTGGATCACTCCATCCCGCCCAAAGAGGTAGGCGCCACACAAGTCACTGGGTCTCGGCATTTCCTCCGTGACGAACTCGCGGTTGCCGTTCGCTGGTCGGATGAAGAACTGAACCGCATGTCGATCCGCGCGGTATCGCGTGTTGTAGGCGTTCTGAAAACCAGCGCCCAAGACGATCGAACCGTCTTTACTGGCAGCCTCAAACAGTGACCCGAAGCTTTGCCCATGGTCGCGTCCGCGCTCAATGGTCAAGCTGATTTTCGTCGTCTCCGCACCCGAAGCATTCGAGGCGGCAAGAAGAACGACGGTCATGGCCAGTGTTGAGTTTCTCATCTGGGAACTCGGTGGCGATTGGGTTGCGTGGGCCTGGACCAGACGCGGCAGGTGCAGTTTAGCAAGGGCTGGCCATCCGTTTTGCCCTCGAAACCGCACGAATTCCTGGCGCAATCCCTACACCCGGGCCTCGAAACGTATTTTCTTGACTTCAAATCGCAATGGCCCGCGTGAGGCGTTTGTTCTGCCCTGGCTAGATGTTCTAATATGCCCAGTTTCCCATGTTCGCCGGCGTTCCGCTGGTGTGTGCCCGTAATAATGGCGGCCCACACTGCAATTGGCGTTTTTGACTGGGAATTCAAATGCCAGCGGACATGAACGCCGCTGGGGAATTGACTGGGCATTGGCCAGGGAACCGGGATGGCTCGAGACGCGATAGAGCTGAAACTGAAACAGATCTGGGAGGACTTGCTCGGTCATCGCCCGGTGGGTGTCCACGACAATTTCTTCGAGATCGGCGGCGACTCGGTTTTGGCCATGTCGTTGATGGCCCTGGTGATCCAGGAGACCGGTTCGCCCATATCGGCTGCCGAGATCTTCCGCGCTCCGACAATCTCCAAACTGGCTGACACGTTGCGAAGCGAGTTGGCTCCAGACAATTGGACTGCCTTGGTTCCGATCCAACCGGGAGGTTCTCGGCCGCCCGTCTATTGCGTCCACCCCGGTGGCGGCAATGTACTCTGTTACTTGCAACTATCGCGCTTGCTAGGACCCGAACAGCCGTTCTACGGCTTGCAAGCGCCTGGAATCGATGGCGTCCGCGAACCACTCTCGACAGTCAACGAGATGGCGAAAGAGTACGTTCAGGCGATTCGGGCGGCCCAGCCTCAGGGCCCCTACACTCTGGCCGGCTGGTCGGTGGGCGGCGTGATCGCGTTTGAAATGGCCCAGCAGTTTCACATGCTGGGCGAGGAAGTCTCCAACTTGGCGATTCTGGATAGCGGCGTGCTCTATACGTTCGGCGTGCTCCAGGCGATGTTTCCTCAAGGACAACCCGGCGCGCTTGCTTTCCTGCGTCAGCCGACTCAACAGCAGGTCGCCGAATTCCGCGCTCGCAGCGCACCGGCCAAGTTGGTTCCCGAGGAAGCGGATGACAAGATGGCTGCACAGATCTTGGGACTCTTCAGCGGCAGTGTCAGGGCCGTCATCGACTATCGACCTCAACCCTACGACGGCCGCATCGACTTGTTTCAAGCGAGCAAAAGGCTGGTCCGAAAACAGCACCAACCCTTGGCGGAATGGAGCCGCGTTTGTGACGATGTGCGATTGCATGATGTCGCGGGCAGTCACCTGACAATGATCCACGACCCGCACGTTCAAGGACTCGCCGAAAAGCTGGGCCAAGTCCTCTCGGCTGCCTGCACGTCTAACTGAGCCTCAATAGGCCCATCAGCTCGTCGATGGCTCGGTAGTCGCCCAAGATCACGTCGGCCCCCGCACTCCTCAGGCGCTGCCGCTTCCACTCGTTGACTCCTTCCCGAGTGTCTTCGTTGCTGGCCACGCCGACCGCGAATCCCCCCGCCTTTCGCACTTCTTCTATTTCTACGAACCCGTCTCCAAACCCGACCAACTGTTCAGCTGCAAAGCCTGTCTCCTCGAAAATCTGCCTCACCACCTTCGCCTTCGAGAATTTCTTGTAGTCATCCAAGGCCCCGTGGACGCGATCGCCAAAGTACTTCGCCAAGCCAAGCACCTCCAATTCGTCGCGAACATAATTTAGGTCCGTCCCCGACGCCAGGTAAAGCAGGACGTCCTGCTGAAAGAGTCGGTCGAGCAGAACATAAGCGCCCGGAACCGTAAACGACTCGGCGGGAGCGTCGCCCCGCTTGACCGCGGCGACGCGCCGAGAAACTTCCACCCAAAGCAGGTCGTGGTATCGCCGTTTGTATTCCAAGGGGTCTGCGGGTTCGCCGCCCCGCGACATCACCTCCTCGGCCAGCTGGATCATCTGGTAGATCGTTTGCCGCCCATTGAGCCGCATGACGAATTCCTCCACGACCACATGAAGTCGCTCAAGATTCTCCGAAGCGGGGAGGCCAGACAAGACTTCGACCATCATTGGGATCATGATCTCATGCCAATTGCGCCGCAACAGCGATAGCGTGCCGTCAAAATCAAATATCGCGACGCGAAACCCGCCAATGGGCGGGCGCTCATTGATAACTTCCATTCAGCTCCTCGACTGCGCTGCGGATGTGAGGTCTTCGCTTGTTCGCCCCCGACCGATCTGCCAAAATGGGCAGTGTGGTCGCGACCGCGGGCAAACATTATGGCCAATGATAGGGCGACCGCGCAGCCTCGGAAAGACGCGAAGCCGAAACCGTCGAAAAGGAAGGTGCGACTGTGATCAAAGTTGCTATGCTGGCTGTTCAAAGTGCCCGCCGCTCATCGCGACATCGTTGTCAACGCCTCGCCTCAAAGCGCCGGCTGGCTTGCATCGGCGCGGTTCTCATCGCCGGCGTCCTCAGTCTCGCTCACGCTGCGGGCGGAGCCCGGCCGGACCGAGCCCAGCACCTGGTGCCGCATTGGCGTTACCCGGTGGCTCAGGCTGTCTCGGCCGACGGCCAGTTTCTGTTCGTTGGCAACGAGCGTTCGGGAACGCTCTCCATCGTCTCCACGACGAAGCAAGCCGTGGTCCAAGAGATCGAGATCGGCGGCTCCATCGCCGCTCTTCGCTGGGCGGGCGATCATCGGCTGGCAATGGTCGATACGGAACGCCACGAGTTGATCCTTTGCGACGTCCAAGCCGATCGCGTTAGCGTCCAGCACCGAATCGCGGTCAGTTCCTATCCAGTCGATCTACAAGTTAGTGACGATGGCCGGGAATGCTATGTCACCTCGCTCTGGTCCCGGCGGCTGAGCAAGATCGCAATTCCGCTTGACGCGAAGCCCCAAGTCGTGGCGCGAATCGACATGCCCTTCGCCCCCAGAAGACAACTGCTCGCCGAACGTCAAGGCCAACTGATCGTCGCCGATTCCCATGGTGGTCGATTGGCCCTCGTCCGTTTGAGCGACTTCAAATTGACAGCCGTGCGGGAGTTTCCTGCCCACAACATTCGCGGCCTCGCCGCCAGTCCCGATGGCGAAACGCTGCTCGTCTCACACCAAATGCTCAACGAACTTGCACACACTGTGCGAGGTGATGTGCACTGGGGCCTCTTGATGTCGAACGATATGCGCTGGCTGAGAATGAAGATCGTGCTCGACCCAAAACGCAAGATCTACAGCGAATCGCACATGCACCCGTTGGGCGAAGCCGGGAGCGCAACGGCCGATCCTGCACAGCTCGCCATCAGCAAAAATGGAGTTGTCGTTGTAGCCCTGGCCGGCGTTGGAGAAGTCGCTATTGGCAAAGAAGACGACTTCAGCCTGGGCCGCATCGACGTCGGGCAACGACCCCGGTCCGTCGTGATCGACGACCAAAGCGAACGAGCCTATGTGGCCAACATGTACGACGATTCAATCTCCGTCCTTGACCTGATCAGCCGGAAAATCATTCAGACAATCTCTCTCGGCCCCACATCGGAACTCAAACAACTCGATCGCGGCGAACGGCTGTTCTTCGATGCGAGCTTGTCTCACGATTCGTGGATGAGTTGTCATAGCTGCCATACCGACGGGCATACCAACGGAATGTTGAACGATAACCTGACCGACGCCACCTTCGGCGCCCCCAAGCGAGTGCTCACGCTCTTGGGCAAGGCCCACACGGAGCCGCTGGCTTGGAACGCTAGCAGCGATAGCTTTCCGGAGCAGGTGAGGAAGTCCATCGAAATGACGATGCAGAAAGACCACCCTCCCACCGACGAGCAGGTGCAGGCGCTGACGGCGTACATTCTCTCGCTCGCCCCCCCGCCACCGATCGATGTGGCTCGAGGCGAATTCGATGCCGATTCCGTATCGCGAGGAAAAGCGCTGTTCGTGAAACGCAAATGCGCCAAGTGCCACGCGGCGCCGACCTATACCACTCCGAAACTCTACGACGTCGGCCTGATCGACCAACTTGGAAAGAAGCGATTCAACCCGCCCTCGCTGCTCGGCGTTGGGCAGCGCGGACCCTATTTCCACGACAACCGAGCCGAGTCAGTCGCCGATATCTTCCAAGTCCACGGGCATCAGCGTGGCGGAAAACGGCTCACTCAGCAGGAGCTAAATGACCTCGTGGCCTTCCTTCGAAGCCTTTGACCAACGCAAGCCTGCTCCAGGCCCGATGGGTCGTCCTGTGCCAGTCAAGCTAGCACCGCGCTGTTAGTGGGAATCGGCGTAGCCACAGTTCGGATCGTCCGCTACAAGAGTCTTCCCAAAAACGGAATAGAACCCGGCGACGAGAAAACCCATCAACAAGCGAACGCATGGACGCACAACGCTTTGTTATATTGATGCTCCTTTCAACCGGCCTGACCGGGTTTTGCGGATGCAAGTCTGATCCGTACTTGGATGCCTATTTTGACACCAAGAACGCCGAGATTATTGCGCTGGAAGACACGATCAGCGATCTGCGTTTTGAAAATGACAAGCTCCGCGACAAAGTCGGGCGGAGTTCGCAGGGCGGGCCGAGCGATTTGACCGAGAGCGACGACAGTGAGTTTGGACCATTCGTAACGCCGCCAAGCGACCCGGAGCCAGGATCGTCTTATCCATCGATTGAGTCGCCAACGAATCCCGACCTTTCGCCGCCCATGACCTCACCCGGCGTGGAGGTGGATCCGAGCGAGATTTTTCCTGACGCGTCGACGTCCTCGCACGTCTTGCAAGACGAGAGAGATCATAACGCGTCTGTCGCATTGATCGCGCCGACGACGACTGCCACAGGGGTCGCCGAGGAGACCGCAAGGGTAACGCATTTGCATATCAATCGGTCGGCGACGCGGGGTCTCAATACAGACGGCAAGGCGGGCGACGATGTGTTGATGGTCGCTTTGGAGCCGCGAGACCAGTACGGACGATTCGTTCCGGCCGCCAATCCAGTGGCCATCGTACTGCTCGATCCGCAGCTGCAGGGCGAAAAGGCGAGGGTTGCCGAATGGCATTTTGACGCGGATCAAGTTGCGGTCGGGGCCAGCCACGCGGCGGCGACTCCGGTCATCCTGCTGGAGGCGGTCTGGCCGAAGCGGCCGCCAACGCATTCTCGTCTGAAGCTCTGGGCGCGTTACACGACTAAGGACGGCCGGATGCTGCAAACGCAGGAAACGATTCAGATATCTGTTGATGGGCAATTTTCAACCCGTTGGACTCCACGCCAACGCGATGATGCAGCTCGCATCGCAACACGGCCCGAAAACTCAAACTCCCCCGAGTGGCGCCCGGATCGCTAGCGCGAGCGGAGCCGATTGTTTCGCGAGCGGAGCCGATTGTTCGCGGGCTACTCGCTTGCCGCCATGCTTTCCACGACTTTGTCGATCAGTCGGTATTCGCAGGCCTCTTCAGACGACATGAAATTGTCTCGATCGGTATCGCGTTCGATAGTATCGAGATCTTGGCCCGTGTGTTTGAGCAGAATCTGGTTGAGTTTGGACTTTGTCTTCTTGAACTCAGTGGCATGAATCATGATGTCCTCAGCGGTGCCCTGCATGCCAGCGAGAGGTTGGTGAATCATGATTCGGGCGTTAGGCAGTGCGTAACGCTTGCCGGCGGCGCCGGCGGCCAGCAAGAGGGCGCCCATCGAGGCGGCTTGTCCGATGCAATAGGTGGCGACGTCACAGGTGACGAATTGCATGGTGTCATAGATCGCCAATCCTGCGGAGACGCTGCCGCCAGGCGAGTTGATGTAGAGGTGGATGTCCGACTTGGGGTCATCTGATTGCAAGAATAGCATCTGGGCGACCAGCGCGTTCGCCACTTCATCGTTAACTTGGGAACCGAGAAACATGATTCGGTCCTTAAGCAAACGACTGTAGATGTCGTAGGTCCGCTCTTCGCGTCCATTACTCTCGACAACGTATGGGATCATTGGCATCGCGTCGATCACTCCGTGCGGTCGCCTCACCAGCTACTGGCTGGGGGCATGGGCGGTGGTTTCTTTACTTATCGCTATCGTCGTCGCTATCGTCGTCATCCTCTGCTTCAGCGGGCTTGGTGAGGATGTCGTCGACGACGCCGTATTCTTTGGCTTCCTGAGCGGTCAGGAAGAAATCACGATCGATGTCGGCGGCGATTTTCTCGATCGGCTGATTCGTGTGTTCAGCGACAATCTGATTCAGCACTTCGCGGTTGCGAAGAATCTCGTTGGCTTGAATCTCGATGTCGCTCACCTGTCCGCTGACGCCTCCGTAGGGCTGATGCAGCATGACGCGAGAGTGGGGCAAGGCGAAGCGTTTGCCCGTGGTGCCGCCCGCGAGCAGCACAGCGGCGCCGCTTGCCGCCTGCCCGACACAATAGGTGCAGATCGGGCAGCTGAGCATTTGCATGGTGTCGTAGATGGCCAATGTGGCGACAACGTCTCCGCCAGGCGAGTTCAAATAGAAGTGGATGTCCTTGCGGCGATTCTCGCTCTGCAGGTACAGCAACTTCATCACGACTTCGTTTGCGTTTCCCGTATAGATTTCTCCCTGAAGGAAGACGATACGGTTTTCCAACAGCAGGTCGCCCAACGTCAACTGACGTTGACGCTGTACGTTCTGATAGGAGTACGAATCGAAGAGCGGGCCAGGAGAAAATTGGCTCATACCTTCGTTGTCCTTTAGCTAGAAGAATCAAAGCGACGCGCGCATCGCGTCCGCGCACCGCACTACAGCCTTGTATTATTGGGACTTAACCACGCTCGGCCGGCGTTCGTAGTTCCTCAGAATCTCCTCCGTGCTTTGCTTCTGGGATACTTGATTCCGTCGTCGCGCCGCCAATTGCGTGTTCCACCGCATAGGTGTCGTCCACTGTTGATTCTTCCATGGGAACTTCGGTGATCTTCGCTTCCGCGGTGATCAGATTGATCGCCTTGTTTTCTACGATTTGGTTTCGCAGCGTATCCATTTGGCCGCGTTTTTCCATTCTCGCTCGCACTCGGCGAGGCGACTCGTTCCGCTGCATGGCGATCATCATGATTTCGTGTTCGAAATCTTCGGGCCCGGCCTCGAGATCATTTTCCTCGGCGATCCGCTCGAGAATAAAGTGCTCTTTCAGTGCGGTGGCGGTGGTCTCTTCGAGATTTCGTCGCAACTGATTGGCGTGGGCTCGAATCGCTTCGTTGCTGAATCCGCCCGATTGAAGCTCCATCACGGCCCGTTCGAGCTCGCGGTTGGACTGTCGCTTGAGAATCGCTGGCGGCAGATCCCAGTCGGCTTCCGCGGTGAGTTGCTTGGAGATCTGCTTGCGCAAGTCTTGTTGTTGTTTGTAGGAGAACTGTCTTTCCATTTCGCTTCGCACGATGTCGTACAGTTCTTCAGCGTTGCCAAACCCGCCTATCTTATCGAGAAATTGGGCGTTGAGTTCTGGGATTTCAAGGAAGCGGACATTGACGATGTCGATCTTGACAGTGACTTGCTTGCCGCGAATCTCTTCCTTCTCGGCGCCAGCCGAGATCTCAAGCGTTCCCTCGATCGAATCGCCGCTCGACTTGCCGGCGATCAGCTTGTCGAAGCCGTCAAGCTCCCCGTCCATGAAACTCAGTCTTGGGCGAACAACCAGGGTTTGGTCTTCGATACTGGATAGTGTGTTGCCGTCGAGCGAGAAGGAGATGTTGGCGTCGACAATGTCGTCGAGCTCCGCCCCTCCTTCGCGTGGGGTCAAGGAGCCTTCCCGAGCGAGCAACGATTTGGTGCGTTCTTTCACCGCGTCTTCGCTGACTTCCTTGGTCGGCTTATCGAGCTTCAGCCCCTGCCAAGCGGGCATCTCGAACTCCGGGCGCACCTCAATATTGAATTCGAACGTCATCGGGCCTTCATCGGGCAAATCGACGGCGTCGAAATCGAATTCGGGTTCGCTAATCGCAGAGAAGTCGCATTCTTCGCCGACCTGGGTCATCGTGTCCATCAGGACCGTGCCCTTGACTTGCTCGGCTATCTTGTCGCGAAAGCGCGACTCAACCAGCTTTCGAGGCGCTCGACCAGGGCGAAAACCCGCAACTTCGGCCTGTGGCATCAACTCATCAAAGGCCTCATCACAGTAGCGATCAATGTCGTCCCGCGAGACCGAGACAGTCACATGCCTTTGGCAGGTGCTGGGCGAATCGACCTGCACTTCCAAAGTCAGTTTGGGTTTTTGATCTGGGTCTTCCGGCGAATCCGGAGTCACGTCGCTGGCGTCAGTGCTCATGTTTTTGATTGTAGCCGCCCTGATGGATGCCCTAGCTCAATGACTTGGACCGCCGGGGGCGCCACCGTGCGGGGGTGGTGGGAAAAGAAAGAGCGGGTGATGGGATTCGAACCCACGACAACAACGTTGGCAACGTTGTGCTCTGCCAACTGAGCTACACCCGCTTTCTCGTTTACGGCACCGGCGTTGTGAGAGAATCCACAGCGTGAACAAACTAACGGGCCGATCAATTGCCTAACAAAAAACACCACAAAACGTGGCGCACGCAACGATTATAGACCTGCCTCGCCCCCTTGCAAGGGCACTTGGCGGCAGATTGGGCAGCTTCGATTAACTTGGATTCTGGGCGACAAGCCCGCTCGCCAGCCTGCCGCTCCCAATGCCGCTCAGCACGCGAAGCTGCCTATCTTTCCAAGCGGGGCCGTCAACTTGCCTGCTCGTCGCTCCGGCGGGATTGACTACAATAGGTAGAAACGTCAATCGGCAAAGGCAAATCGAAGATCAATGCAGTAGGCGATGTTCACATGAAGGTCAAACTACGAGTCATGCAAGGCGCCAAGATGGGGGACACGGAGCTTGCATTGCCAGTTACGATTGGTCGCGGTCGGGACGCCCAAATGACGCTGGCGTTGCCGCTCGTCAGCCGCCTGCATTGTGAGATCTACACCGAAGCTGAGCAGATCTTTGTTCGGGACTTGGGGTCCACCAACGGGACGAGCGTTGGGGGGCGGGTGATCGAGGGACCCACCGCCGTGCAGCACGGTGAATTGCTGACCATTGGAAGCACCACCTTCCAATTGCTTTCAGAGGATTGCGACCCGCCAGCCCCGGTCCCCACCCAAGCGGCCGAACCAACCGGGCTACCCGAGCCCGAGCCGTTCCTGCCTGAACCGGTGGCGTTCGACCCAGTCCCCACTGACCCGACCGAAAGGGCGCCTAGTCCGGCCGACGCGTTCCCGCCCGCCGCGCCCGCGCCAACCGCGCTGCCAACCGCGCTGCCAACCGCGCTGCCGATGGCAAAGCCGATCGCGCCAACGGCGGGCACCCCTCAGCCGCCGACGCCAATCGACCTCTCCCGTCCTCCCGCCGAGCCGCCCGTCGATAGCACGAACTCGAACGGTGACGAAGAACTGGGTGACTTCTTCAAACGACACAAGTGACCGCGACAAGACTCGGCCAACCCGATTCT
Source organism: uncultured Pirellulaceae bacterium (assembly GCA_964635375.1). Lineage (GTDB taxonomy): Bacteria > Planctomycetota > Planctomycetia > Pirellulales > Pirellulaceae > CAZMNY01. The sequence continues at coordinate 27,254 of CAZWOU010000010.1, forward strand.
GGCGACGCCCCCCAGAGCTGGAAATGTTGGCAAGCCGATGACGGGAACGGTACGATGACCTCGATCAGAAACTCGAGATCGACGCTCTGCTGTCGAAACAGTCGCTAGAGCCGCCGCTGCTGCTTGCAGGAGTCGCTCTCGCCAACCCATCTGAGCAACTCTGATCCAATGCATTTCCCCCGACTCTTCGCTTGACCAGAAGTGGGATCCGATGAACCTGACGCGATTCAACCTGCCCCTCCTCTTTCGCTGCCTGCTATCGGTGGCGCTGTTGATCTCGGCCGGATGTGGCAACCCCCAAGGGACCGACTCGTCCTACCAGCCGACGACAAGCCAGCTGGACCAATCGGAAACGCAAACAGAACCGGAGCAAGAGCGATCAGCCGATGAGGACGCCACCGAGAAGAAGCCACCGGCGTCCGCCCAAACCAAGGGAGAGCAGCACACGAATCGGCTCGCCACGGAGACGAGTCCGTATCTGCTGCTGCACGCCCACAACCCGGTCGATTGGTATCCCTGGGGTCCCGAGGCTTTGAAGAAGGCAAAGGATGAGAAGAAAATCATCTTCCTGTCGATTGGCTATTCCAGTTGCCACTGGTGCCACGTGATGGAGCGAGAGTCGTTTCTTGATCCGGAAATCGCCAAGTTGATGAACGAGAATTTTGTTTGCATCAAGGTCGACCGCGAGGAGCGGCCGGACGTCGACACGATTTACATGACAGCCCTGCAGATCTACTTTCAATTGGCCGGTTCGCCACAGAGCGGCGGCTGGCCGCTGTCGATATTCCTAACGCCTGAAGGCGAGCCGTTTTTTGGCGGTTCCTACTTTCCGGCTCGTGACGGCGATCGCGGCGCTTCGACCGGCTTTCTCACGATTCTGAAACGCGTGTCGGAAGTTTGGCGGGAACGACCTGACCGACTGCGACAAGACGCCAAGACGTTGACCGGTCTTGTCAAGAAACAACTGGAGAAAGGGCCGGTCAGTGCCAAGCCGGTCGATCTTTCGATCGTCAAACAACTGACCGGAAGGCTATCCGAGCAGTTCGACTCCGAGTTTGGCGGATTCGGATTCAACATGAGCAACCCCAACCAGTCGAAGTTTCCCGAACCGTCCAATTTGTTCTTCCTGCTGACCCAAGTATCCCGTTCGGGCGACCTGAAATCGACCGAGGCGAAGATGCTGACGGTGACGCTCGACCGACTCGCCATGGGGGGCATTCGAGATCACCTTGGGGGCGGGTTCCATCGCTACAGCGTCGACCGATTCTGGCGAATCCCCCATTTTGAGAAGATGCTCTACGACAACGGCCAACTCGCCAGCGTCTACGCCGAAGGCTACGCCTTGACGAAAGACGAGCAGTATCGGCGAATCACAAACGAGATGTTGACGTTTGTGCAGCGCGAAATGACGACCAAGGAAGGCGGTTTCTATTCCGCTTTGGACGCCGAGTCGGAGGGCGAGGAAGGCAAATTCTACCGCTGGGAAAAAGAGCAGGTGAAGTCGGCCTTGAATGATGCAGAATTCAAGCTATTCGCCGAGGCTTATGGCCTGGATGCGCCGCCCAACTTTGAAGACGAATACTTCGCTCCCCAATTTGAAGAGCCGCTGGCTGCGATCGCGAAAAAGATGGGCAAGAAAACGGCCGAATTGGAATCACAACTCGCCCCGATTCGCCAAAAGCTGCTGGCGATTCGAGACAAACGCCACCGCCCGCTGACGGACAGCAAGATCTTGACCGGCTGGAATGGCTTGATGATCCGCGGGTTTGCCGATGCGGGACGCGTCTTTGAGAATAAGGCGTATCTCGAATCTGCCCAGAAAGCAGCTCGTTTTGTGCTCAGCAAACTGAGGAAGCCCGATGGTCGGTTCCTCCGCACGTACGGCAACGGCGAAGCCAAACTGAACGCGTACCTGCCTGATTACGCCTTCATGATCGATGGTCTTATCGCCTTGCATCGCGCGACCGGCGACAAACGTTGGCTCGATGAAGCAGATGCCTTGCAGGCGACCCAGATCAAACTCCACTGGGATGATCGCAATGGTGGTTTCTACTTCACATCCGGCGATCACGAGTCGCTACTGGCAAGGTCCAAAAAGTACTACGATGGAGCTCAGCCGAGCGGCAATTCCGTGTCAGCGGAGAACCTGGTCTACCTGGGCGAGGCGCTCGAAAAGGCCGAGTACCTGCAGTACGCTGAGAAGGTGGTGCAGTCGGCAGCCGGCATCCTGAGGATCAGTCCTAGCGCTGCGCCTCGGATGGTTCTAGCTCTGCAGGCCATCGAGCGGTCAAAGAAGAAGTGATCCGCAGCCAACTCGTAGCCCGCGGATCCGCTTTGTCAGAAGCAAGAAGAAAAAGAAGCCGCTGTTGGAGATCCAACAGCGGCCTCATCTTTCAAACGCGTCAACCGGAAAGCAACCGCCCCCATTCAAGCTAACAACCGAGTCGCCTAGATGCTGTTCAAGAGCGTGGGAACGCTCGGCGCGACGACATTCGTCTCGCCAGCCTGAATCGCACCATAGCTCTTCACATCGCCGGAGCAGCTATCGCACCCACAGGACGATCGGCGGAACAGACTGAATCGCGAGCTGAACCCGCCTTTTTGAG
>CAZWOU010000010.1:29959-42078 GCA_964635375.1 uncultured Pirellulaceae bacterium
TCGCGCCTTTTTGAGTCGCGCCTTTTTGAGTCGCGCCTTTTTGAGTCGCGCCTTTTTGAGTCGCGCCTTTGCCTTTGGACGAACAACCGCAGGAGTGACTGGAGAACAAGTTCCAGGAACGTCCTTTACCACAGCTGCTGCATCCGCCTTTTTGCGTTGCGGAGCTGAACAGGCTTCCCTTTTGCATCGCACCGAACCAACTGCCTTTTTGCGTGGCGCCTTTGCCACAGGAACCTTTTTGCGCGGCGCCTTTGCCACAGGAACCTTTTTGCACGGCGGAGCAAAACAGGCCTCCCTTATGCAGCGAGCCGAACCAGCTGCCCTTTTGGGTTGCGCCCTTGCCACAAGAACCTCTTTGCGTGGCGCATTTCTGGCTTGCGCCCTTGGAGCAGCCGCCTTTTTGGGTTGCCGAGCTGAACAGGCCTCCCTTATGCAGAGAGCCGAACCAGCCGCCTTTTTGCATCGCGCCCTTTTGTGACGCGCCCTTGGAGCAGCCTTTTTGCATCGCGCCCTTTTGTGACGCGCCCTTGGAGCAGCCTTTTTGCATCGCGCCCTTTTGTGACGCGCCTTTGGAGCAGCCCTTTTGCGTCGTGCCTTTTTGTGTCGCTTTGGAGCACCCGCCTTTTTGTCTTGCACCCTTTTGGGTTGCGCCCTTGCAGCAACCATCTGAGTGTTGCACGTGGGGGCCGCCGAGCATGTTGAACAGGTCCAACGCGTGGGCGTCCGCACTGAACAAACAGACGCCCGCAAGCGCCAATGTCGACATCGTGATTTGAATGGTCGTTCTCATGAGAAACCTCGCGAACCGGAAAGGGGAGAATCAGGACACGTTTGCCGTAATCCGTCACACGGCAAATGCGTTTCTTGCATTCGGAGTTGCCGCGAACAGAGGGGACATCGGCTTGCCGCCACTGATGCCTGGAGCACGGACGGACGGCCGCAAAGTTTTCCTATCCTTCCGCGTTGACCGTGACGATTGCGAGGACTTTGGCGGTTAGCGACTCGGTGACGAAGCGGCTGAAACTCGGCCGAGCTAGGATTCTGCGAGACTGGCGCAGCCCAAACCGAGCATCCCGTGATAAGATCCGTTCGCCGATACCAGCGGCAACCTCTGGATTGACGAACACGAGACTTGGAGAGAGCAGGCGACCCGTGAGTTTGGAGCGAGCAAAAACGGCGATCGTGCTGGCATTGCGTTACGTCTTCTTGACCCGGTTCTCGTGGATGTCGGGCGTGTTGCTGCTTGGCGCCGCACCGGTCTGCCTGGCGGTTGCGCCCAAGCTGTTGGCCAATCTCTTTGTGCTCGATCAGCCGCACCAATTGGTGCACGTTTCCTGGATCTCACTTTGGGCGGCGGCCACGGTGATGGAGACGATGCGAGTCACCACGCTCAATGCGGACGCTCGGTTCGACGACTACTTCGATGCGGCTGAGCGGTTTCACCAGGCGTGGGGCAGTTCGCCCGGCGACCCATCGCGAGACTGGTATCGGCGGAGTGACGGGTGGCTGACGTTTGTATTCGGTTTCGTTGCGGCGCTCAGCGTATGGTATGTCGTCGTCGACGCCTGCGTGGCGAGCACGTCGAGGGATCCAACTTCCGCCTGGACAGACACTCCGGGCGCGGTGACTCAGGGGGCGATCGCCGAGCGGGCGTGGACATTCGCCTACCGAGGGCTTGCAATCGCGGTTACCAGTTGGCTCGCGTTAACCGCGCTGGCGATTGTTCTTCACGAGGTTTCCAATCGCCGCTGGCGCCGCGGCCAGCACCCCCCGCTGACAAGGCTATACCGCATACTGCACTTGCTTCTTGGTCCCGGCTATTTTCGCGAGGACGAGCACGGTGAACGCCTGAGGCTTGCCCCGGGCCACTTCAGCGTGCTCTGCTACACAGTCGCTTTCTTGGTGTGGTACGCGTTCAACTATGCGTTAGCGACCGGTTCTCAGCCGATGCCCACGGAAGAATCGGCCTACCCCGCACTGTTCTACTTTCTGCTTTCCTTGTTGCTGATGATCTACTTGCTGCCCGGTGTGGCGTTCTTTCTTGATCGATATCGCGTGCCGACGGCGCTGACGCCCGTTTTGGTGATGATGTTGTTCTACAATTGGTTCGATACAGACCACTACTACCAGCTGAATCCCTCGCCTGCGAGAAACGATGTCTACGAGGCGCCGCGGGTCACGAATGTCCTGGACAAGTGGCGCTTACCGCTCGATCGAGACGGAAAAAGAACTCTGATTGTCGTTGATGCATCGGGAGGCGGGATCCAAGCATCTGCTTGGACCGCCCAAGTGCTCACCGGGCTTCACGAGCAGTACGGCGATTCGCTCACTCGTTCGATTGGTATGATCAGCAGCGTATCAGGCGGCAGCGTTGGTGCGATGTTCTACGTGGCCAACCGCAGCGAAGCGAGACCGCTTGACGAGCCTTCCGAGGCGTCGCTGGACGAGGCGTCGATCGAGCGGATTCGGTTTCTTGCACGCTCCTCGGCAATGGAAGCCAGCGCGTGGGGTCTGGCCTACGCGGATTCGATGCGAGCGGCGTTTCCCCCTGCGGTAAAGAGTGAGATCGACCGAGGCTGGGCGATTGAGCGAGTTTGGCGGCAGCGCATCGCCCAGCATGTCGCGCCGACGATGTCGGATTGGCGGATCACCGACTTGGGCCGGGCGTCAATGGAGCGCCAGCTTCCAATCGTCGTGTTCAACGCCACGCTTGTTGAAACGGGGCAGCGTCTCCTCATCTCCCCTGTGCTCGGCCCTCCCTCTCAACAACAACAGTCGGGGCGGGGCGCTGTTGAGTGGATGCAGGAGTTTCCTCGAGCCCATCCTTACGTCGCCACCGCGGCTCGGCTCTCCGCCACCTTCCCCTACGTCGCTCCAGCCGCTCGGTCGGACGCCGAGGCCCACGGCGAAGCGCCCGCCCCGGCCTCCCCAATTGCTCCCTACCACGTGGTCGATGGGGCTTACGTCGACAACGAAGGCGCCGTCACCTCTGTCGACTGGATCAGCAAGATGTTGACTCATTATCAACAGGAAGGAAAGCTTGACGAGCGGCCGTTCGATCGAATTCTGCTGATTCGAATTCAAGCCTTTCCTCAGACGGGCGATGTCGAAGCGCCTATGCCCCTTCCCGGCTGGCGCGCCGCGCTGGCGGGGCCATTGGACGCAATGTTGAAAGTCCGCCGCGCCTCGCAGACCGAACGCGGCGACCTGGAAATCGGCCTCCTGACCCAGGCAACGCGAGCCCAGATGCGGACAATGCAGCAGCGCTACGAGGCCGATATTCAAGGCCTCGAGGGACAAGTCGCCGCCCTCGAGAAGACTCAGCGGCTACGCGAACAGCTGCTTGACGCGGGCGCCGCGCCGGAAGGCCAAACGATTGCCGACGTCGTGCGTCAACAACTAGAAGCTGACGACCACATTCAGCAAAACGAGACCTTGATCGACGAAATGCGACAAAAAGCCAACCGCCTTGACCAATTGACAGTGGAAGCGATCACGATCGACTTCCAATCGCCTTCGCCGGCCGCAATCCCGCTGTCCTGGAAACTGACCCCCAGTCAGAAGGCGAGCATCGATGTTGCCTGGGAGTCAATCACTCACGACGAGCACCCGCAGAAGCCGCTGCTCGCCATCGATCGGTACTTCCAGCGAGTCGAGCCCTGACGTCACGTTTACTTGAGACCGCTAGGCGATTACGTGGCCAATTCACAACGTTCCGCATCGAGATCATCGAAGGGAGATCGAAATCGATCGGGCCGATTAACGGAGCCTCCTCGTTCGCGCGTAGAGTGGATGATTGCGGCGTCGTTGTTGGTTGCGATGTTGCCGTTGATGCGACCGGTGAGTTGCAACGGCGTTTGGTGGCACACAGCGCGCGGGCGCGAAGTCGTCCTCCAAGAAACCGTGTCGCCAAGTCGCGATTTGCTGGTCGACGACGAGCGACTTGAAGCGGATTGGTTGGGGGGCGCGGCCAACTATCTACTTTATTCCGGCCTCGGTTTTCTCGGTTTGTTTCTGGGGAAGATCGCGCTGGGCGGAGGTCTCGTGTGGCTGGTCCACTCGATCGGCGCGGCAACCGGCAAGCGGCTGTTGCTCGCCGTGCTGTTGCTGGTGAGTTGCGAGCCGGCGCTGATGATGGCTGGACGCGGGTTGGATCTGGTTTTCGCCGTGATGCTGTGGAAAGTCATTCAGCGATCGGAACCCTCAAGCAATCGTCGGCGGTTGTGGCTCGCGGTCGTTTCCGTCTGCTGGGCGAATACAGGGCCGCTGAGTCTGTTGGCGCTGCCGATGGTTCTGTTTTCCGCCAGCGGACGCCGGCTGCGCGGCACGATTATTGAGTTGATGGTGACGACGGTCGCCTTGTCAGCAACGCCTTTGGGCTGGCGCTCCCTGTTGGACTCTGGGGGCCTTCTGGCGCCTTGGATGTCTGAAGGTGCGGCGATGTTGACAGGCACAATCTGGGCGCCCGCGGACCCAGTCGCAGCGGAGACAATGGCCTTTCTTTCGTTAGCCGCGATCGTTTTGGCTTCCATTTGGAGTACGCGAGTTCCCGGCAAGATCGCCGCCTGGACGATGGCTCTAGCGTTCGGGCTCGCAGCGGAATTCACGTTGCCGCTGATGGCGACGTGGCTGGCATTGCAATCATCGGCCCAGCAGACGACTTGTACGCGTGACAGCCAGAGCGGCGAGACTCGACCGCTTCGCGACCGCTGGGGCAACAGCGCGGCCGCACTCGCAGCGACTTGCATCGCGATCCTGGCGGCCTGCGGCGCGGGCGGGCAGCCCCGCTTGGGCTGGGGCGTTGCTGCTGGTCTGGAGCCGAGGCTGTTTTCCCAGTCGGTCCAGGGCCTTCCCGCGGGAGCAGCGTTCGCCTGGAATGATCGAGCGACAGGAGTCGTCGCTTGGTCGGGGCTGCGCGGGTTCGACAGCCAGCAGCGGGCCTTGTTGGGCGGACGATTACGCAGTTTTCGGCTCGCCTTCGAGGACCTCTCACACAGCCGGCGAAATCGATATCGACGATCCGACGGTTCCTTGGGCGGTTGGTGGCTCTGGCTCCAAGCCAAGCCCGAGCGGGTCAACTGGATCGCTCTGTCAGCTGACGAAACGACCACCATCGCCGCCATGGAGAAGACGGGGTTTCGCCCGCTATCGGTTGACTCGCCAGTCATCCCCTACGCCTCTTCCTATGTGCCTGCGATGGCGAAAGCGATCTTGAATTGCGTGGAGACAAGAAACATCGTCGAACGAGGCAGATGGTCGTACCAGGCGCCTAACCACGCGGGGCTGTTGTTTGACGCCGCTTACGTGGCGGGCGGCGATTTGCGGATTCGCTTGCGTCAGGCGAGGGTCTTTCGAGCCATGGGGTTGCCGACAGCGGCGCTGCGAACGCTCTCGGTGCGAGCTCCGGAATTGGACGAGGAGCGATCCGAATGCTATCTCGAATTGGCGAATCGAGAATGGCGAGTCGGCGGCAGGTCGAGCGATTGGAGCACGGCCGTTCTCGCCGAGCTAGGTCGATCGGCCGCCGGTTCGCCCCCAGCATCAGGCAGCGGCAAGCAACTTAGCAAGCAACTTAGAGAGGCGGCGGGCCTTTACGTACGCGAAAGCCCACAGGCCGCCCTAAGTTTGCTCGAGGACGCGGCGACGGCAGAAGCCCAGTTCGCCCGAGCGCGACTCTATTTTGAGACAGGGGATGTGGCCCGGGCGTTGAAGGAACTGCAGCGAGTGGCTGTGGAACACCCCACAAATTGGCATTCAATTGGAGCTCGTGATGTCCTTCGTTCGTACTAATTGGATGACGGGGACGAGTTGGTGCGTCGGTCTGCTCGCCGCATTTGCCGTCGTGGTCCGCTCACACCAACCGGTGGTGGCGATCGCGCCTGCCGTGGTGGCGCCCCTACCTGATGGCAGCCAAGTTCGGTCTGCCCGCTGCGCTGCCTGCCACGCCGAGATCGCGGCGACGGTGGAGACGGCGCCTCACTGGAACGCGCTGACGATCGCCAGTTCGCCCGAGATCCTCTCGCGCTTCGCAGGCCAAACGTTCATCGCGAATGAGGGCGATGGTGACGAAACGAGCTACGAGTTTTCCAACAGAGAGGGTCAGTTGTGGTGTCGCTGCAGCAAGGTCGATCACGATCTTCAGATCGCTTGGGTCTTCGGCTCGGGTCGACTCGCCCAGACGCTTGTTGCATTGCGGCGCGACGCTCGAGATGATCTTGAAATGATCGAGCATCGAATCTCGTGGTACCCAGGCGTGGGCCTTGGCTTGACATTAGGGCAGAACATTGGCTCGCCGAGCCAGGGACCGTCGCAAACCAGGATCGGCATTGAGTACCATGGCACTTCGCACGGCAAGAGCGGTGCGATGCACTGCTTCGGCTGCCATGCTTCCAAGCTGGATCCATCCAGATTGGATCACGCGTCGGGAGTTTCAGCGGGCCTTGTTTGCCGCCGCTGTCACGACGGCGACCGCTCGCATGCAGATCGAGAGGAAGGTCTCGCCCCGCGCGGTCCCGAAATGATCTCATGGAGTCAGCTGACTCAGCGCGAAAGCGTCAATCGGTGCGGAGAGTGCCACCGTCGAGCGGACCAAACGCCAGCGGATGAGATTACCACCAGCGCGGAGCACATCGTCCGTTTCGCGCCAGTCGGTTTGGTGCAGAGCAAGTGCTTTCTCGCCACCGAGGACGACGAATCGATGAGGCTCGACTGTCTGACTTGTCACGACCCCCATCTCGCCGCCAGTCGCGACGCGGCACTCTACGCCGCGAAGTGTCGCAGCTGCCACGACCGCCCCGCTACTCCCGCATGTGTCCGCGAACCAGACAGCGAGAACTGCGTTTCCTGCCATATGAGACGACGGGAAACACAGCCTCACTTGGTTTTCACCGACCACTGGATTCGGTGATCGCGTCCTGGAAGCGTCAGATCTCCACGAATGCCGACCTCAGTCGATCGATCGAATGACTTCCCTGCCGTTGGAAGTGCCAAGATCAAGCCAGACTTTGCGGTCAATCAGATCGCTATAAAACCGCACCGAGGCATCTCCATTGGTCGCCTCGACTCCGCCCGGATGACGACTGCGGGCGCCAAACACGCCGGTGGTCGTCCATTGCTCGCACTCGTGATTGCCGCGAATCTGGTCGTTGGGAGTGAACAGAGTATTGAACGACCAAGACTGATTGCGTTGCCCGAAGAACCAGGACCAACCTCGCGAAGTGCTGTCGCCGCTAACGTTGCTGTTGATGTCGGGCGCCGTGCCAGCCAGGCACCGATTGTAGTCCGACGTATTGGTCCCATAGCGGCGTACCCAAGGATCGTTGATCTTGCATTCTGAAAGCATCAGCGTGGTCGAGCTTCCGTCCTTGATGCCGTTGATCGAGATCCGATTATTGACGCCGAAAATGCCTCGTCGTTTGTCAGCTGGGTTCCAGATTGTGTTCTGCCGCCAGCCGACACAGGCTACATAGTTCGTCGGGCCGTAGGTTTGGGTGACTCGATAATCGGGCCGATCGCTCGGGCAGATGTGCACTTGAAGGTAGCGCCCTCGAATCGGTCGGTTGACTCCGCCATTGCCCGGATGGAGCGAGTAATCGACTTTGTTGTGCAGCGCCTTGTTTTCCATGTAGGGCAGGACTCGAACCATCCAAGTCAGCATGTTGGTGTTCCACGACGGTTGCCCGTTAGGGAACTTGAAATCACGCTGAACGCCGAAGGGGAACTTGGTGTATGTGTCGTGATAGTTGTGCACGGCCAGCCCAAGTTGCTTCAGATTGTTGCCGCACGTCATCCGCCGAGCTGCTTCGCGAGCCGCCTGAACGGCCGGCAACAAGAGCGCGACCAAAATGCCAATAATGGCAATCACGACAAGCAATTCCACCAGTGTGAAACCGCCCCTGATTTTTCTAGAGTCCATGAGCCTCTCCTCTATCACGGTCGATATGAAAACAGTGGCGCGACATGAAGTCGCGAACGGATGTGATATCGCTGGTGTCCCGCTAGTGACTCGTCGATGAGTCTCTTGGTTTAGGTTGGCTGTCCTGGCGTTACGGCAGAATGAACTTTTCGGCAACGACCTTGAGGTCGAAGTCCTTTCCCTCGTTCGCGCCGGCCACCACATCCGCAGTCAATTCTGTGGATTGGTTGTAGACCGTCGGAATGAAAGGCACGAGCGTCAAGTCGCCGCTCGACGCAGGGCCGCCTGACTTGACGTCGACGTCTTCACTGGTTGAAATGTCTTCGCCAGGGTCGTGTATCTTCACTGTCGATTTCTTGTAACCATGAATTTGCACCCGGTAGGCGCCAGCCGTAAGCCCTGCTGTTTCATCCAAGTTGTACTTGCCGTCGATAATCTTCCCCTTCGCCACGCCCCCCGATCGATCGATCGCCTGCAGAATGATGTTGCCATCCTTGACCGGCTGTCCGCCGTACTTCACCATTCCGCTCATCGTTGCCGCACTCGGGCCACAACCGACCGAGATGACAAGCAGCAGACAAGTCGCGAGAAAAGCAATCGGACGGGCGAGTTGTTTCGAAATCATGGGCTTTGGGTCATTGAAGCAGTTCTTGGCCGACACTAGCGGTATCGGCGCGCAGGGGCTCATTACGTTGATTGTAATGGGTCGGGCCGCATTCTGCGACACTTACCGACGTCCTTTGCAACAAAGCCGCAACCCAGTTGCCTTGAAGGCCCGCCGACATGAACCGGGAAGTGACCCATTGTCCCCTGTTTCTTGGCCGAAACCGTCGTCTCGGTGAAACGGCCCCGTCACCAACACAGCACAAAACGCGAGCTTGTCAGCGCCGAGGCATTTTCGCCTCGAACAGGGCGATTGGATCGGCCTAGGCCGTCACACGCCGCCACCCGCCGTGGATGAAGCGGGCGATGACAAGCAGGCTGCGGATGACGACATCCAGCACCATCGCCCACCAAGCGCCTTGGACTCCGTAGGAAAGTCCTTCGAAGCTGACTCCAAGGAAGGGAATCTGAACTCGATCCATCGCGAACCAGTAGGCCAACGGGATTCGAATCAGCAACAGGCCGGAAAGAGTGATCGCCAGCATCGTTCGTGTATCGCCGACGCCGCGAAGCGATCCGGAAACGATCATCAGGCAAGCCAGGAAGGGCATGGAAAAGGCCACGATTCTCAACAACGGCGCCGCAACGGCGGCAACCTCATGAGTGTGCTTGCCGAGAAAGAACAGCGTCATTGGCTCGGCGAGGAAGTACATGGCGGCGCCGGCCGTTGTCATGATCGCCCCGCCAACAAGGCAGGTTGTCCAGACCGCGCGGAAAGCTCGCTGCCAATCTCGCGCGCCCACGAATTGACCTGCCATCGTCGCCGCAGCAACTTGAAAGGCCGCGCCCGGCAAATAGGCGATCGATTCGATTCGTACGCTCAGCCCGTGGGCCGCCGCTTCGATCGTGCCAAGCGAGTTAATGATCGACAGAAACCACAAATGACAGAACGTCAATGAAACGACGTCGATGCCGCCTGGGACGCCGATTCTCAGAATCCGCCGGATGACGCGGATGTCTGGCCGCAAACACTCTCGAGTCAACTGCAGCCCTGCTCGACCTCGAAGCAAGAACCCAATCACAATGCCGGCGCCGACGAGGTATCCCAAAGCGGTGCCGATCGCGAGCCCGTCCCAGCCCAATTTGGGGAACGGCCCGGCGCCCGTGACCAGCACGACGCCCACGGTGGTGTTGATCAAGTTGACCACACTCATCGCGATGAAACCGCTGATCGTATCGCCCGCGCCTCGCAAGGATGCGATGCCAATCTGTTCGAGCATGATCGCTGGGTACAGGGGGATCAGAAAGTAGAAATAGCGAAGTGCCAGCCTCGCCGCCTCGGGTTCAAGTTGCATGGCGGAGACGAACGGTCTAGCGAACAGGCAGGAGACAAGCATCGTGGCCAAACAGAGAACGGCCCCTGCCGCGTATGCTTGGTTGACCAGCCGTCTCGCATCTTCCCACTGCCCCGCGCCAGTCATCCGGGCTGTCAATGCGCCGGCGCCTATCGCCACCAACCCAAACAACGATGGCACGACCCACATCACGTACCAAACAAGCGAGATCGCTGCCAAGTGGGGCGAATGCAGGTAGCGTCCGGTCAACCACTGATCGACGAAAGCGACCAAGACGACAAGAAGCTGTTCAATCAATACAGGCGCGGCCAAGCGAATCAAAGGCCGCAACACGCCACTCGAATTGACAACGGAGAAAGTGGAAGACACGTCAATGGTTCAAAATGAACTCGTTGCTGTTGAGCAGAGCCCACCAAGCATCTTGAAGACCCGATGCTGGATCGTGTTTACGCGACTCGACGAGGTTGCGGACCGCCTTGAGTTCTCTGGGAGTGGGCTTACGCGACAAGGCAGCGAGGAACAAGTGCTCTATTTTCTCCACGAGCGTCATATTGCTGCTCGTGACTTGATTCAGCAAGCCGCCGAGCCGATTGCTGACCGCCCGTTTCATCACCGGGCTCGTCATAACGATTACCGATTGACGAATATCGCCGGCGAAAGTGTTGGTTTCCTGGCCTTCGTCCGTGTCCATGTCCTTGGAGAACTGACCGAGCCATGCCCGCTGCGCCCTAATGTAGTCGCCGCCTACGGCCGAGCCGCTGTTGTCGATGCGCTCGTTGGCTGCAAGCAAAAGCGAATCGTAGACCGCTTCCGGCGAGAGCTGACGAGTATAGTAGCGACTGAAGAGTGGCGGCCGGCCGGCTTCGGGCCTGTCGGCGTAGTCGTCGCTGGGCGATTTGCTGCTAAGTTGAAACGCATCGGAAGTCACCATCCAACGGATAAGCCGGTCCAAGTCGTAGTCGTTGGCGCTGAATTGTTGGGCGAGCAGCTCCAGCATCTCGGGATGATCGGGTGGGTTGTGGTCGCCCATATCATCGACTGGGTTAGTCAACCCGTAGTAGAATATCTTGGTCCACAGCCGGTTAACCGCAGCTCGACTCAACTCAGGCGAATCGATCATCAACCGGGCCAACTCGCGACGTCGATTGACGGATGCAACATCGCCCCGCTTGGATATCTCTCGACCATCAAAGAAAACGGGGTACGCCACTCGCTTGACGCCGTCGAGCCTCTCGAAGTAGATCTCGGCCTCAGCCTCGCTGTTGCCCGACTCGCCGCGAAAATCCTCATCCACCAAGCGAACTTGGCCGCCTTGCCCACGCTTGGCTTTCATCTGCCGGAAAAACGCGTTGAATTCCCAGAAGTCATTCTGGGTCCACGTTTCATTCGTGGGATGATTGTGGCATTGGACGCATTGGATTTGCCTGCCGTGGAAAATGCGCGCGGTCCGAGACGCCCCCAGGGCCGAGTCTTGTGAGTAACCATCCAAGAGAAAATTGACGGCGCCATTGAAATCTTCACGCCCTGGCTGGCCCACACCCTCCGCGGTAATCAGCTCGGTCACAATCTCGTCATAGGGACGCCCCTTCGCCAGAGATTCACTCAAGAAGATGGCAAGCCCCTCGCGATTGGCGAGTCCGCCTGGGCGTTGCCCGCCAGTTCGGCCAATCAGGACATTGGTCCAGTAGTTTGTCCAATTCGCAACGTATAAGGGGCGATAGGACGGATGGTTCTGCAGCCGGTCAACCAACCAAGATCGCTCTTCCCCCTGGCTGCCAAACGTCTCATTCTTCGTAAGGAAAGCGTCCAGCTCCGGGACTGTGGGAATGCGGCCAATCAAGGCGATGAAAACACGTCGACAGTATTCCGCATCGGTTGCCCGCTCAGCTGGCTGCACAGCGTTAACTTGCCAGAGGTTGTTGAGTTGCAGATTCAGTTCGGCGAGTACTTGCTGATCCCCCAGCGGATCGATGTCGGCCCGCTCCTGCTCGAGAGCCTGGACTGGCTTCTTCTCAACCACGCGTTCAAATGGCGTCGGCTCATCGAACGCGCTGGGCTTCTCTTCTGTCCGCGCGTCACTGGCGTTGAGCGGGTCTGTAACGCCCCGTTTTGGCGCCGCCGAATCGGTCCCCGCCAAGTCATCGCCTGCCGAGTTGCTGTTGAGGCGCTCGCGGCGTGCTGAGTCTGGCGAGGTTGGGTCTTGACCATCCGGCCCCTGGCGATCTCCCTGGCGATCCTGCTCGGCA
>CAZWOU010000010.1:42088-59237 GCA_964635375.1 uncultured Pirellulaceae bacterium
GCGGTTCGGCTTGGCGCCCTGGGCATGACCTTGAGCCCGTTGGGGGGAGGGCGGTGCTGAGGGCGGCAAGATGCTGCGAGGCGGGGCCGCTGGTTCTTCCGCCTCGGCAGTCGCCTCCACAGCCTTGTCTTGGTCGCGAGCAGCCCAGGTCTCGACGATGCGGTGCGAGAGATCGGGAGGCGCAGCATCAGCGAAGACTTCCTCAAGGAAGACGTCGAGTATCGGATCTCGGTCGTCTGATTTCACGATCCTAATTTCGACTCCACACATTCCCGCAGGCGTTTCTTGGCCCGCTGCATTAAGTTCTTGGCCCCATGCTCGGTGATCTCCAAGTCAGCCGCGATGCTGGCCCTTGAAGCCTTGGCGCCAAACCGCATCTGTAACGCTCGTCTCGCTCGCTCGGATAGACCTCGAAGGCACTCGCGAAGAGCGCTCAGGAGTTCCTCTCCGCCATCGTCTTCCGCCAACCTGGTCCACTCCACGTTGAGTGACTCGATGTCTTCTACGGCTGTCACCTTGCCAGCTCGCCGCCGAATCGTAATGAAACGATTATAGGCGACTCGACGCAGCCACGCAGCCGTTGCGGCCGAGCTGTATTGCTGAAACGGTTTTTCCAGTACCGACAAGAAGGTGTCTTGCGTAATGTCTTCGGCCAAATTGGCCTCGCAACCGAGTGATCGAAGGTATCTCCAGACACCCGCCTGATGGTCTTCGACGAGCCGTCTGACTTCATCGGCAAGGAGCTTGGGCGTCGAGGCGGAAGTCATCTGCAATACAAACGCTCGGGGGATTGAAATGTACTCGAAACGCCCAGCAGATTCGGGCCAGTGGGAGGCGGGCCAGAGATCGACTGGCTATGGGGATCACCGGCGCCAAACCCCCATCCCTACCACGGTACCATAGCGATGGCCGAATGAGCCTGGCCAATTGATAATTCGCGGTGATCCGACCTCTCGATTCCCCAATACCGAGGATTTTTCGGTCAGTCATCGGTCGCACAACGGGCCGGGCCATAAGAAAAGCCGACACAAGAAAAAGCCCGGCGCGAGGAGCGTCGGGCGTTGGGAAGATCTCGGCTACTTCGGCTGCAAGTCGCGTTCGGTATCGAAACAACGGGTTAAGAGAAGAGATCCCGGATGATCTTGCCGCTGTTCGCGATCTTCATCGGTCGCCCGCTTCGGCTCGTGAAGGTCGTCTCCAGGGAGATTCCCAGGGCTTTGCAAACGCTGGCCAGCACGTCTTGAGCCGTATAGGGCTCCGTCTCCACTCGCAGACCGTCGGCGGCCGTTTCGCCAATCGCGATTCCACCGTTCATTCCAGCTCCGCCAACAACGACGCTCCAGGCCCTCGCCCAGTGGTCGCGACCGGCGTTGCCGTTGATCCGCGGAGTTCTCGCGAACTCGCCCATCCAGATGAGCGCCGTGTCGTCAAGCAGTCCCCGTTGCTCCAAATCCTCGGACAAGGCGCTCATGCCTTGATCCAGCTCAGGCAACTTCGTGTCGGTCAAGGTCGTAAACACATTCTGGTGCAAGTCCCATCCCCCGCTGCCGACTTCCACAAAGGGAACACCCACTTCGACGAGTCGTCGAGCCAGAAGGCAGCCGCGACCGAAGTTGTTATCGCCATATCGTTCCTTGACGGCGTCTGGCTCCTGCTCGACTTTGAAGGCCTCCATCTGCTCGCTGGTCATCAAGTTCAGCGTCTTGCGAAGGATCTTCTGGTGGTCCGCAGCCGCGGAGCCTCGCTTCTGTGAAACAAAGCCCTTTTCTATCAGGTCGAGCGTGGCCATTCGCTGGGCCAGCCGCTTGTCCTCGAGCCCCATGTCCAGATTGCTGATGCGGCCGTCGCTGCTGACCGAGAACGGCGCCCAGGACATGCCCAAGAATCCTGGACCAACGCTGCCGCCACCGACGGCAACAAACGGCGGAATCTCCAGTTCGGCGCGCTGTGAGATCAATTCATGAGACAACACAGCGCCGTAACTCGGGTGCTCGACATTCGGGTTGGGCACGTAGCCGGTGTGCATGTAATACCGGCCGCGGGTGTGGTCCGCCTCACGCGTGCTCATCGACCGGACGATGGCCATGTTGTGCATTTGCTTGGCCATCAATGGCATGTGTTCGCTAATCTGAACATCGCCGCTGGTGGCAATCGGCTTGAAAGGCCCGCCCGTTACGGTGCCGGGTTTCAAGTCCCAAATATCGATCGAGGGAGGTCCGCCACCCATCCAAAGCATGATCGCCGACTTGCGGCGTTTCTGCATGCTGGCGGCGTGCACGTTAAGCGTGTGGCCCAGCGTCATTGCTGGCGCCGCCATTGCCGACGCGCCCGCCAAGTGGCTCATGAAATGGCGCCGATTCATTCCGCGGGGGATGGTAGTCATGTCGTCGTTCTCCAATATGAGTCGCTGTGTCTGCGTTGTGTATAGGTGTTGCTGTTGAATGACTAGTGGTTCAAGATGAACTCGTTGCTGTTGAGAATCGCCCACCACAAGTCCTGCATGGCAGCTTCTGCATCGCCGCGTCTGGCAACAAGCAAGCGGTTGGCGATGTTGTTTTCTTGCGAGCTCGCATTTCGCCCGAGCCCGGATTGGAATAGGTAGTTGATCTTCGCTGAGTTTCGCATTTCGCTGTCGTTGGCGATCTGATTTAGGAAGCTTCCCTTGCCCTTGCTGGTGGCTTCCTTGACTAAGTCGCCGTTGAACATCATCAGAGCCTGGGTGATCGTACCGTTGAAGGTAGTCATCTCTCCGCCTTCATCATTGCCAAAGGCGACGGTGAACTGTTGCAGCCAATCTGCTTTTGTCTTCTCTTGCTCTTCGTACGATCCCTGAGTCTTGTGGGCTTGGGTGGCCACGATCAGCGATTCATAGAGCTCTTCCACTCGCATTTGGCGGACGTAGAAGTGTGAGAACTTGGGACTCTCTCCGAGCAGCGGATCATCTTGGCTGTTCGCGCTGGTCACACGACTCGACAACGAATAGGCTTCGCTGAGAGCGATCCAGCGAATCAGCTCTTTCAAGTCATAGCTCTGCTCCCGCAGTTGCTCAGCCATATAGTCCAGCAGGGCGGGATGGGTCGGCGCGTTATGGCTGCCCATGTCGTCAATTGGCTTGGTGAAACCGTAGCCCAAGAAGTGGGCCCAATAACGATTGACGACCGTCTTGGCCAAGTAGGGGGATTTGATGATCAAGTCCCCCAGTTCCCCACGCCGGTCCACGTCTTCAACAAAACCGCTCTTGCCGATTTCCTCGCCGCTCACGAACACCGGATAAGCCACCTTGAGCAGCCCATTGCGAAGTTCAAAATAAGTCTCCGCTTCCTCGGGATTGCCGCCTTCGCCGCCAAAATCCTCGCTCACCAATTCGGCTGACTCGATGTCGCGAGTACCTTCAACGAATGTGCGAAGCATCCGGGTCTGGCGAAAGAACGCGTTCATCTCCCAAAACTTGCGCTGCTTCCAGTCGTTGAATGGATGGTTGTGGCACTGGGTGCATTGCACTTGCAACCCGAGAAAAATCTTTGCCGTAGCGGCCGTCGCCAGCGCGCCTTTGTCCTCGTTGACTTTCATAGCCAGGAAGTTAACCGCGCCGTTGAAGTTCTCAGAACCAGGATTGTTCGTCCCCTTGGCCGTGACCAAGTCATGCACCATTCGGTCATATGGCTTGTTTCGGGCAAACGTGTCGCGAAGATACTTCTGCATACCCGCGCGACTCGTCAGGGTTCCCCGCTCCGTTCCGCCACTTCGACCAATCAGAATGTTGGTCCAAATGGTCGTCCAGTTCCGAGCGTATTCCTCCGTGTACTTATCGTCGTACAGCAACAGCGAGACCAGTTTCGACTGCTTCTGCTCGTCCTTGCTAGAGACAAAGGCCTTCAATTCGTCCACCGTGGGTACTCGACCAAGGATGTCCAGGTGGAGCCGTCGGCACCACTCGCCATCCGTTGCAGGCGTGGAACCCTGGATCTGATAGTCCGCCCACACCGCTCGGATCTCTTGGTCGATCTTGTCGAGCTGGGGAATTCCAGAATCTTGCGTGGCGGCTTCGTCGTCAGCGGCACGCAGGCCATCCGTGATCAAGCAGCAGGCGACCACGACGGCCATCACTGTGCTGATACCAAGTCGCTTCGGCGGATCAACGGAAATGAGGTTGGAAACGTGCATCGCGCACCTTTCGTTACTAATGCTGTCTCGAACGAGTCAGATCGACTCCATGAAAACGCAAATGAAAACCAATTGTACTCGCGAGTCAAGTAGAATCGTGTTTTCCCGACCGTGAGAGCGCGATGAGGAACCAGATGACTGTCAGCGGTCGATGAGCGAGGTTTCCATTGGTCTTGCTCCGCCTGCTCCCGCGAGCAATGGCGCGATCCAAAACTGAGGTTTTGCTGGAATGAAGATCGCCGGAATCAGCACAGGAAATGTAAGATGTTTTGTTATAACGACTTACGCCTTTGCGAGAGAACTGCGAAGGTCATTTCGCCAATCCCAGAGATTCTCATGGATGGCCCCAACCGATTTGGGTTTGAGCGGCTGGAATCGGTCCCGCATGTACGATTCCGCGTGTCTCGTTCTGATACAAGTGTAGCATTTTGATACGCGCAAAAAACAGGCGAGTTGAGAAAACAACCTAGCAAGGTCACCTTCCCAACTCGCCTTTGATGCTGGCGGGAACACATTATTCCCTCCAGCGGGCCTAAACTCGCATTCCACGAGCGCCTCTTCTCAGGAATTCCGAGCGCCTCTTCTCTGAATTCCCAATCCTCTCCGTTCGTTCCGAGCCGTTTTCCATGGTTGGGAAACAGTTTGAGTGTTCCAAGCCCAAGTGTTCCCAATCGCCTCTTGCCGAGCCGGCCCCGAAATCAGGATGCTCTTCTCTGTTCCGGCCTCGCCAACATCGACTTGTCAGCAACTGCTGCTACGGCCATAAAAGCAATTGCCGTGCCAATCTCTGTATCGCCAACGGCGATCGGCCCATTTGTCGTTGGTCCTGCGAGGCGCTGGAACCGATCAGGTGCTTGAAGGGGTTGTCGTGGTGACGAAATCAGCTTCACTGGTGTGACTCGCCTGTCGCCGCAAACCGCACTGAGAACGTAGAATACCCACTGAGCAAATACTTGAATCGACCCAATGGCCGCTCCGAGACGGTGCGGCAAAGACCGTCATGGCAGCATCGGATTCGACAATTGAAGAGGTGATAAAGACCTACCGTCAGGCGGCGGAGGCGTCTTGTCACCGCGAAGCGTGCCTCGTCGAGCTGGGGGCGGCGGACGCCGAGGACATCGTCATCTCGACGGATCTACACGGCCAGCGACTGAGTTTCCGCCAGGTGCTGAAGGTCACCGACTGGCCGAACCACCCCCGGCGGCACCTGATAATGCAGGAGGTGTGTCACGGCGGCCCCCACTACCCTCACGGCGGGTGCATGTCACATTTGCTGCTCGAGGACATCGCGGCGCTAAAGGCCGAGCACCCTGACCGCTTCCACTTCCTGCTCAGCAACCATGAGTTGGCCGAGTTAATGGACTTCCCCATCACCAAGTCCAATCGCATGCTGAACCTGCATTTTCGCAATGGGATGCGAGTTATGTATGGGGACGCGTGCGAAGAGGTGCGTTCGGCCATGTCGGGCTTTCTCCGCAGCTGCCCGCTCGCAGTACGTCTCGACAATGGCGTGTTCATCTGTCACAGCGCGCCGGCGAGCGTCGATGAGATGGGGTTTGACCCCGCGATTTTTGAGCGTCGGTTGCAGGCCAGCGACTTGGAGACGGGAGGCGCCGCATTTCGTCTCGTCTGGGGCCGAGATTTTCGCCAAGAGAATGCGGACGCCTTCTGCAAACTCGTGAACGCAGACCTCCTGATTCACGGTCATGAGCCTTGCCCTGAAGGCGTTCACGCCCCGAATGAGCGGCAGGTAATTCTCGACAGCTGCGGCAATCACGCTCGAATTGCTATCCTCCCGCTCGGTCGGCCGCTCACTCTTCACGATGTCTTGGCCTGTGTTCGGCCGTTGTTTGAACCGCCCAGCCCAAACGCGTACCCGTTCGCGAGCGAGGATCCCCCATGATTCGAAGGCGTTTTTCGATCTTGCAGATGATGCTCGTGATGCTCGTGTTTTGCGTCTTGGCGGCCGCGGTACGCCATGCCGTATCGGGGCAAACCGAGGTCTCGCCGCTGATTTTCATGCTGATGCTGATGTGCTCCCCCGTGCTCCTGATGGTCATCGTCAGCATCGTGCGCACTCTGTCCAAGCGGTAGGAAGCCGAGCTTCGAGACATCGTGGCGGGCAAGGCGGCAGCCCCCTCTTGCAGACTCGGCTTGCCTGGCATTCACCTACGATAATGAGCGGCTCGGCGGGCAGCATCAGTTGTTCCGGACGTGGCGATGATGATGATCAAGCCGAATTGTTCAACTATTCGGCATTTGACGCCGATGATGAAGGCAGACGCTGATTCGCCAGTCTCGATCAAGTTGCTGGCGTTTTTCCGGACCCAGGCCGCCCCGCAGCGGCGTAGCGAAATCGCGGTCGTCGATGACCGACCGTAGAAGGAAAGAAGTGAAATGACACGATTGCTCTTCGCCGCGATCGCGGTTTGCGCGTTCACGTCCGTTGGTTGCCGCCACCACAACCTAGCCAAAAACGGCTGTGATGGATGCGACAAAGCCTCCAAAGTCGCCGAGTGCTCAAATTGCGGCACGGTCCAGCAAGCCAGTTACAGCGGCTCCGCTGGCTGCAGCACCTGTGGGAACGGCCATTCCGGCGATCCGGGCACCGGCGGTTACGCCTGGGGCGGACACGGCGTTGGTCTCGGCGGACTCGGCAACCCGCAAGCGGTGCCGCGTATCCCACACGGGCAGTATCCTGGAAATATCGGTCCCGCAGGACCAAGCTCCGCTGCCGTCGGCTACCCCTACTACACCACTCGAGGTCCCCGTGACTTCCTGATGGACAAACCGCCGACCATCGGTAACTAGGCCGGATGGGGCGCGGACAAGCCTGTCCAATTGTGCGGCCAGTTTGGCTGCGGTTAGTTTGGACACAGCCAGTTGGCTGCGGCTGCCCGAGGGACGGGCAACGGCCGCCCAAGTCGTTCAGCCCGCCGCAAAGGGCGAGTCTTCTCGACTCGCCTTTTTGGCAGCGGGTAAGGCACTTGGCTAAACTCGCCCCACAACGAGCGTGATGTTCTGGCCGCCGAAGCCGAAACTATTGTTCAGTGCGAGGTTGCATTCCGCTTCAATCGCCTCGTTGGGAATGTAGTACAAGTCGCACTCGGGATCCGGATTCTCATAATTGATCGTGGGCGGCAAGACATTGTCGCGCATTGCCATCAGGCAGACGATCAATTCAGTTACGCCGGCGGCCGCGATCAAGTGCCCCATCATGCTCTTGGTGCTGGAAATCGGCAACTGTTCCGCTCTCTCCCCGAACACCTCTCGGCAGGCCCGCGTTTCAACCCGGTCGTTGACGGTGGTGCTTGTACCGTGAGCGTTGACATACTGGATGTCGTCAGGCGACCGCTGAGCATCCTGTAGGGCCCGATTCATGCAGGCGATGGCGCCGCGTCCCTCGGGATGAATGTCGGTGATTCGATAGGCGTCAGCGGTGGCGCCATAGCCGAGGATTTCACCGTACATGTGGGCGCCGCGTTGTCTGGCCTGCTCATATTCTTCCAGCACAACCATGGCGGCGCCTTCACCGAGTACAAATCCATTTCGCAAGCGGTCAAAGGGTCGCGAAGCTTTTGTCGGATTGTCGTTACTGGTGGAGAGGGCGGTAAGCAGATTGAAACCGGTCACGCCGAGCGGGTGAATCATGCTATGAGTTCCGCCGGAAATCATCGCATCCGCGTCGCCTCGGCGGATTATTTCGGTCGCTTCGCCGATCGCCTGGCTACTTGCCGCGCAAGCAGTAAGGCAGTTGGCATTGGGTCCCTGGGCGTTGAACATGCTCGCCAAATGGCCGGCAGGCATGTTGGGCTCTTGTTCAAGCTCAATCGTGGGATCGAGGATATCGAGACCGACTTTGGTAAATTCGGCCAGATCCAAGGCGCCGCTCGCGGTCGCTGCGGACATCATCTTCGAGAACGAGTCAAAGTCCTGATTGCCTTCGCCACTGCCCAGATAGACTCCGAGACGCGTGGGGGCCAGCTGGCAATCCTCGATGCCGGAACCATCGACAGCCTGCCGCGCCGCAGCCGCGGCAAATCGCGTGTGCCGAGCTCGATCCTCCCAGTACGAAAGATCGTGGCCATCGGTTATCGTTTGCCAATTCTTAACTTCGGCAGCGATCTTTGTCTTGAACCGGCTGGCGTCGAAAATCGTGGTGAAATCCACGCCCGATTCGCCCTCTTTCAAACCGCTCCACACCGTTTCAATATCGTGCCCCATCGGGTTGATTGAGCCGATCCCGGTGATGACAACTCGCCTTCTCATGGGTGGACCTTTGGTGGTGCTAGTTGAGTGAAAGCGTTCCTGTCAAGTCTTGAGATACTCGACTTCGGCCTCAAGCAAATGCGGCGGGATGGTAAGAGGCCGTCCATCGGCGTCGACACCGATGCCGTAGAGCCCAAAGCTCCTCAGCATGTAGAGGAAATCGGCGTGGTCAAACAGCTCGCGGGGAAAACGGTCATCGAGATGGGCAAATACGAGTTGGACTTCCGCCTGTAGCTTGTCGCCCACATGGCTCGTTCCTTCGACGATGGCGCCGTCCGACTGCATGTTCTGCACCGTCGTTTCGAATCGCAGCTGATCGCCCATGGTCGCTGGGAAATGGAACGTTGCCCTACCAATCTTGGCAAGCACGACACGCTCCAAGAATTGGTTGTGCTCACCGACCAGCAAACCGCCAGTTTGCGCGAGCCCCTCGACGATCAGCGACGGCGGATAAGTCGGCCATCCGGGCGTATAATCATCCAAGTGGAATTCAGCGCGAGTGATGTTTTTGGTCGCGACGGCGCGCTTACCGCTCTCAAACTCGAGAAAGCGGTCGATCCAAAACCAACGCATCACGGCAGGAGTCTCGTCTGACAAACGGAAGGGGTTTGCCATCCTGATCGTTCAGGAGGCGATATGGGACAGGCCATCAGCCTGCCAACAAAGGCTCGCGCCGTCTGAACCCACTGCGGGCTGGCTAGGCGCCTACTTTTGTTTCGATATAGCGGCAAAGATCGTTTACGGTGAGCAAGTTGCCAAACTCTTGCAACGCGGGGTTCTCTTCAAACTTGGTCAGGTCGGCGAATGGCATCCGCTTCTTCAGCTCTTCCACGCCCGCACTCGTGACCTTACCGTTCTCGACATATTCCGCATTGGTCAGAATGTCCTCGGGGAACAACTCGGATCGGGGAATTTCAATTTCAAAGGCCTTTTCCAAACGGAAAACGATATCCAGGAAATCGATCGATTCAGCGCCCAGGTCGCCAACCATTGTGGCGTCCGCCGTAACCTCGTCGTCATCCACGCCGAGAGCTTCCATCAGCGCCTCGCGAACCTTCTCAAAGACTTCGTCTTTCGTCGGCATTGTCACTTCTCCAAGTCGGCAAATTGTATTTCGTATCGACACAGTCGCATCGATGGCAGTTATTGTCTTCGAGCGTCTGAGCCCACAATATGTACTTTGAACTCAAACCCAACTGGCGCTTCACAAGCAGCATTTAGATTGCGTCGGCAGGTTGGGGCTGAATCTCTTCGTAAAACTCTCGAAAGTTCCGTAGCATCCTCGCATCCATCGTGGCCAGTTGAGGATCAGCGTCGGCCAAATTGGATCGGGCTAGAATCAAGCGGGCGGTCACGGCGACAGAGCCGTCCACCGTTCCTTCCGTCTTCAGCGTCGTCAGAGCCCCATCCTCTTTCAAGATCTTGGCGGTCACGACAAGTCGCTGGCCCGGCTGCACAAAGTCTTTGTACTTCACGTTGCGGGCTTCCTTGAGCACCACCATCGCATGGGCAAAGTCTTCACTCTTGCGAACCAGGAAGGCGGCGGCCTGAAACATGGCCTCCAACATCAGCACGCCGGGCATCACGGCAAAACGAGGAAAGTGGTCCTTGAGGTAGGTTTCGTCCGCGTGCAAGTCCTTGACCGCGACAATCGATTTGCCCACCTGGATCTCAGTTATTCGATCGATTTGGCGAAAACGCATCGACATTTGTCTGAAAACCGAAATCTCGGCGGGAGGACTGGGCTATTTAGGAAAACAACCTCAAGTTGCCACCCAATTCTTGCAGCCTGCAATGCACCGGGCAAAGCGAATTAGTATAGTCACCACCCCAGATTGCCACAACCGAGGCTTTCCTGCACCCGGGGGGAGAAGCTAAGTCGGAACGGTGAAATGCTTTGCGATGCCCTTCTTGGCCGCCTTTGGGCCTGATACATTTCCACCTATGTTCAAAGGCATTGGCGTATCTCCGGGTGTTTCCGTGGGGCGAGCCTACTGCATCCAAGAGATATTCGTAAATCCCGATACCAAGCAGCTGGCTGATGCGGAGGTCACCGACGAGCTCGCGCGGTACGAGCAAGCTCGAGTGAAGACCGCCAAGGATCTGCGCGCCTTACGCGCCAAAGTGGAAAGACAGGTCGGCGCCGCGGAAGCTCAGATCTTTTCCGTCCACGAAGCGATTCTCAGCGACCCGGCTTTCAAAGACAAAGTTCGGCATTGGGTGGCCGATGAGCGGCAGACGGCCGCGTCCGCGATCCAGCGATTGCTGAACGACTACACGGCCATTTTTGCCAAGACGAAGGATGAATACCTACGCGAACGTCTGAACGACGTCCGCGATGTGGCAATTCGATTGAGTTCGCATCTCTCGGACGTACTCCAGCCCGATTCGGGCGCCCTGGATGGGCCTCTGATCGTGGTGGCCGATGAACTACTCCCCTCCCACGTTGTCGTGCTCGGGGATGTTGAAGTCAAAGGAATCGTGACCGAGTCTGGAAGCCAGACGAGCCATGCCGCTATCATCGCGCGGAGCCGTGGCATCCCGGCCGTTTCCGGAGTTCAGGGCCTGCTGAGGCAAGTCAAGAACGGCGACGACATCGTTGTCGACGGCCGGCAAGGACAGGTCATCGTCAACCCGGACGCTGAGTCGTTGGCTGCCTACCGAAAGCTGGAGCGGGAGTTCTTTCACCTCAAAGACCAACTGGCGGAGAATCGCGATCGCCCAGCGATTTCAGCTGACGGCGAACCGATAGAGTTGCTCGCCAATGTCAACAACGTCAGTGATGTCGAGGCCGCCAAGGCAATGGGAGCCACCGGCGTCGGTCTCTATCGCACCGAGTACTTGTTTCTCGACCACGCAACGGTGCCTGACGAAGACGAGCAGATCGAGAACTACCGCGCCATTATTCGATCCAGCCCCGGACGGCCAATCGTGATCCGAACTCTGGACATCGGCGGCGACAAGACCGTGCCGTACTTGGGGCGGATGATCCGCGAAGCCAATCCATTCATGGGCTGGCGGAGCATTCGGCTGTCGTTTGAGCTGCCCGAGTTCTTTACGACTCAGTTGCGCGCGATCATGCGGGCTGCGGCCGATGTCGAACACGGCGCTGTGAAAATGATGTTTCCCATGATCACAACGCTCGAAGAAATGAATCGGCTTCACCGAATCGTCTCACGCGTCCAGCGCCAACTGGAGAAAGAGAAGCATGCTTTTGGGCGAGTTTCAATTGGGATGATGCTTGAGGTTCCCGCCGCAGCGATCACGATCGACAACATGCTGCACGTCGTTGATTTTGTCTCCATCGGCTCCAACGACTTAGTGCAGTACTTGATGGCCGCCGATCGCGACAATCCCAAAGTCAGCCACCTTTGCCAGCCGCTTGCGCCGCCCGTTCTGCGGATCTTGGCCAGCGTCATTCGAGCCTGTCGGCGGGCCAAGAAACCACTCACGCTGTGCGGCGAAATGGCCGGGCAACCGCGAGCCTTCATACTGCTGTACGCCATGGGCCTGCGTAGTTTCAGTATGAGTCCCGCCTTCATTCCAACGATCAAGAATCTAGCGTCCCACCTTAAGAACGACGATGCCAAACGCATTCTCAGCAAAGCGATGAGTCTGCGAACCACGGCCAATATCAAACGCTACTTGGCCGAAGAACTCGCCCGCATCTCGCCGGACCTAGCCATCCTGGACACGAACTAAAGTCGGCGCAGGCCGATCAGGAAACGCGCCGTCTGAATGGCAGTGTCAATACTTCCGACTCAACTGCACGGATAGCTCGGCGTCAAAATAGCGGCTGGGGGCGGAAGTCAACGGGAAGACGCCGGCGACGCGAAGATTTGTGTCGTTAGCCAGTTCGACGTGAACCCCGGTGGTCGCGTTCACGACGTTCAGGTTCGTTAGGCGGCTTCCGTAGGTAAACGTCGCCGGGTCGGGTCCAAGGACGGGAATCAGGCGAGAACCCGTCACTACGTCCGGGCCTTGGAGCGTCGTCGTATAGTGGAGTTCCGCGAGCGCCGCCACGCCGGTACACAGCGGTCTACACTTGTCGCGCAATAGCCACACGCCCCCAGACACGTTGAAGTGTAGTAGATTCTGTTCGTTGTACTTGCCGTAGGACCCAACGGCCCCGCCTGGTTCGAGGCCCGTGAAGCTGACCCTGTTACCATTGGTCGGCACATCCAATTGGATGAACGCATGCCGAAACACAAGGTCGTTCGGCGTCTGCATCAGAGCAACGAAGGGAGCCAGGTGGACTGCGTCGTTGTGCACGTCGTAACGCGTTCGGCCGATGATGGCGGACGCATCGCTGCCAGTGGGGACTTCGACGCCCAGTCCGGCGGATAGCACGTTGTCGCAGTTCTCGTAGACGATTCTCTTGAAGATCAAGCTGACATTGCCGACGTCGCCGCCGCCCATGGAGACATTATCGTTGACCGCGGGCGCACTCACATCAAAACTCAAAGACGGCAGGCTCGCCAGGGGAAGGCGAATCTCCAACGAAGAGCATCCGTCGTGAAACGTCTGCTCCCAACCACAGGTGTACCGATCCAAGGACAATTTATTGCCAACCACGGTGACTGGAAGGGACGTGGTCGTCACCTGCTCAATCGGATGGCGGTAGTGGTTGTAGTTGAAGTAGATGCGGTCGACAGGCAAGGCCTTGTTGTGTTCGGCTACGAGCAAGCCTCGCACACCGCCTGCCAGGGGCAAATCGGCCGTAGTAACTGCCGTGCTCACTGCGGCCACATCCGTCTCCAGGGCCGTTAGCACGCCCCCTCGCAACACAATATCGCCAAACATGTCCGGAACGCTCGCGAGTCGCACGCGAGATGGTGTCGTTCGGTAGTCCCCAAACCAAGCCGTCAGGCGAGGAGATCGCGAAGGGCGTCGCGCCGCCCGGCCTCGAGGCGAGCCCAGCGGGTCGCGCAAGTAGCTGTTTCGTGAACGCAGTGGCGGCGTCCGGGCATCCTCGGGTTCCCCCTGCGGAGGTCGCTCTTGCGGTCGCGTAGCGAGCGGACGAGTCGGCGGCGGCTCCTGGGGCGTCGGTTCTAGCGGCTGTTGAGCCTGAGCGCAGCAGACCAGCGAAAGCCAACAACAGGCGGCCAGACGTGAATATGCCAGCAGTGAAGATGCCAAAGGTGAATTTGGTTGCCGAGTTCGGCAATTCCCTGGAAAGGCCATCCTCGAGTGACGCGGGAAGCGACTGAGCCGGTATTGCCGCCTCTTCCTCTTGATCGGTCGACTCGAGAGATTTGGCCAGACGAATCCCCGAAGTCGCTGGAACGCGGAGGAGAGAGACAAACTAGGGAAACGACGGGGGCTTTGCCGGCAGGGCCTGTAGTTCGGACAGCGCCTTCTCGGTCAATTGCCGTCCGGAAAGATAGCCGGCGTCATTCCCATCGCGGCTGAGCAACCGGTCGAACAACGTCATCGATTCTCGCAAACTCGCGGCCGCCTCCTGGGGCTGGTTCATCTTGGAATAGCACCTGCCGAGCTCGCGCAGCGCCTTCGCCAAATCGTGCTCTGACTCGGCGCTGCCGCTTTCCACCAGCGGCGACAAACTATCGCGAGCCAAGACGAACGAACGTTCAGCGCGCTGAAGGTATCCTTGATCCAGTTCTGCGACGCCGGAGCCAATCCGAATGGCGGCCAGCTCAACTCGAAACTCCAACACCTGCGGGTTCTGGTAGGCCACAAGTTCGATCGCTTCCTCCGCTGCGTAGAAATTAGCAAGCGCTTCGTCTCGCATCTCTCGCGCTTCGTCGAGCATGCCTCGCTTGGTCATCCCTTCAGCCGCGCCAACTTGCAGGTCGCCCAATCTTCGGTGGCAAGTGGCAAGTCGACTTTGGTTTCGCAAGTCGTTCGGTGATTCGTTCAACAAGCGTTCGAAAATCGGAATCGCGTCGAGCAGATTTCGTTCGGCATCTGGGAGTTGCTTGTCCTCAAACGCAAAGTTTGCCAAGTTGAAGAGCCCCATAGCCCGGTCCCGCAAGAGCCGAGTGTCGTCGGGCGTCTGGGAAAGCAGCTCAGAGCGAATTCTCGTCGCGAGTTGAAAATGGCCTCGGGCCTGCTCGAGATTCCCCCTCGCCCTTTCGACAATACCGAGGTTCATATTCGTGTTGGCCAGCGTGCGTTGGGCCTCTGCGACCAGCGCCGTTGGCGCATCGCCGTCACCCACCATGCTCTCACGGAGCTGTTTGGCTCGTCCAAATCCCTCGAGCGCCTCTTCCCACCGCTTAAGCCGGCCAAACGATCCGGCCTGCGCGTTGAGCGTCGTCGCCAACGCCTGTCGATGTTGAAAGTCATCCGATGACTCCTCAACAAGCTCCTCTTGAATCTTGGCGGCGGCGGCGTAGGAGGACAGCGCTTCATCGGGCGATTCGATCTCCTCAACGATTTTGGCCACGCGATAATTCGCCAACGCCAACTCCACTCGCATCGACTTGTCGCTCTTACGGCGCTGCAAGAAGCGGCGATAATGGACGAGCGCGCGCTTCAACAGGCCTTCACGCAGCGGTTGCATGCCCGGTTGGTCGAGCAGCACGTTTTCGATGGCCTGAGTGAAAAAGAAATCCACGGTTTCGCGGGCGTCGCGGTTGCTCTGTTCCGACTCCCGCAAAGCTGTCGTGGCCGTGCCGTATCCGTAGGTTAGACCGATCACTGCGATGGCGAGAAAAAGAAATGCCGCGCCGAGCGACATGGCCACCAGCGGATTACGGCGTCGCCAGCGAATGACGCGTTCGAGTCGACTCACGGGGCGAGCTCGGATTGGTTGGCTGTCAAGGTATCGCGACAAATCGTCGGCGAGTTCAGCTGCGGAGTGGTAGCGCCGGTTGGGATCTTTTTGAAGACACTTCAAGCAGATCGTCTCCAGGTCACGGTCGATCGACCGATTGAGCTCCGCTGGCGAAACGGGCTCTTCATCCACCACTTGACGGAGCGTCTCGACGGGAGTCGCCGACTGAAACGGCGGCCTGGCGGTGATCAGGTGATACAACGTCGCGCCCAGCGAGTAGACGTCGCTGAGCTCATTGACGTTCGCTGCATCCAATGTCTGCTCCGGCGGCATGTACGACGGCGTGCCCATCACTTCGCCGGCGCGTGTCAATTCGTCGCTGCCTTCGAGCAGCTTCGCCAGTCCAAAATCGGCAACGAGCGCTCGATCCTGTTTCGTGTTGAGCATGATGTTGTGCGGCTTCAAGTCGCGATGCAAGATGCCCGCAGCATGCGCCTCCTGCAGAGCGTTTGCGGCATCCCGCGTGTAGCGCGCCGCACGGCGAGGCTCCAATGGTCCGTGGGCCAGCAACTCCGCCAAACTCGGACCTTGAACAAGACTCATCGAATAGAAACTCTGTCCGTCGACTTCGCCCACGTCATAGACCGTGACAATGTTGTCGTGCTCAAGACGGGCAGTCGCTTGCGCCTCGTTTCGAAATCGCTCCATGGTTGTAGTTTGAGAGTCAGCGGGGAGACCGAGGAGTTGGTCGCTGCGTATCACCTTGAGGGCGACCAACCGGTCCGCACTCTTCTGCCGCGCTCGGTAGACGGCGCCCATCCCCCCTCGGCCAATCTCCTCAAGCAACTCGTAGTCTCCAAACGGCCCTAAGTCCACTGCCGACTGTTTCCGCTGATGCGTCGCGTGCATCTCCTCTTCGGCGGCCTGACTCGGCATGATCATCTCGGACATCAACGCGTTGCCCGGCAAATCCAACTGGGGAAAGCGCGTTCGGTATTCTTCGATGTCGGGGCGGCGATCGAAACGAGTGCGGACGAGGTACTCTTGCTGCAACAGCTCAAGGATCACTTTCGGCTCTTGCAAACCAGCAAACCTGGCCAAGAACAACGGTGCGGTTCCAAACGGAACCTACTACCTGGCCATCTATTCTCAGAACGCGCAGAACCAGTTCATCGGCGAAGGCTCCAACGTGATCGCGGTCACGGTGGTCAGTCCAGGGCCGGCGACCACGTTTAACATCAAGTAGACGGCCCACTTGAGATCCGCCGGGGAGCTCCACTTCTTCCCGGCGGTCTCGTGCTGTCGGCTTCTTTGCAACTCACGCTCAACGTTGAATGACGCGGCGCCGCTGGCCGGCGATTCTCAGGAAATCGAGACTTCACCCAGAACTAAGGAGAGAACAAATGTCCCAGTCCTTATCAAGAACCGTGTCGGCGATCCTGATGTCGGCCGTTGGTCTCGTCGCGCTGAATTCCGCCTCAACGACTGCCTCGGCTCAGTCGGTTCGGCATTTGGACGGAGCGAGTCGCATCCCAGTCGTCGTGGAAGACGGGACAAGGGCGCCCTCGCCCTGGCAGTTTGAAGACGAGGCGGTCAGCGACGACCTGCCGATGATCCCGTTTCGGCCGCATCCCCCCACCGACTTGGCAGTGACCGACAAACGCGTCGTCCACGCCAACCTGGATCACTACATCTCGTACGCGGTCACGTTTGAGAACCGAGGTCCGTACGCGACGCTTGGCAATCGCACATACCAACTGATATCGTTCGACGCCAACTGGAACCAAACGGTGCATTCCGGCGGCTCCATCAAGACTGGTATGGCGCCAGGGGAGAAATCGGAGTCAAGTCCGATTCAAACGAACATCAACGCCAAACTGATTTGGTTTGTCGTACTGGACGGCAAGGACAACAACGGATGGAACGACCTCATGCTCCTGTACGACAACCGATGACGCGTACGACAATCGATGACGC
>CAZWOU010000010.1:59337-71942 GCA_964635375.1 uncultured Pirellulaceae bacterium
AACGACCTCATGCTCCTGTACGACAACCGATGACGCGTACGACAATCGATGACGCTCCCCTCGCTCGGCTGTTGACGGTACACGAGAGTCGGAGCTGGCCTGCCGCTTGGGCGAATTCGCCTGTCTGAGGCAATTCGCTGGGCGGCGGCCGATCCGGCGCTGGGAGATCCGACGCAGCTAAGGGCTATTCGCCTGCCGCGTCAAGGGCGTCTTGAAGGCGAGCTTTCGACTGGGCCCCGACAAATCGCTCGGTGACTTCGCCGTTCTTGAACACCAACAAGGTGGGAATGCTGGAGACGCCAAATTGTTGAGCAACGCCGGGGCTGTCGTCAATGTTCACCTTGCCGATCTTAACGCCGCCGGCATTCTCCTCGGCCAGCTGATCGATCATAGGAGCGATTTGACGGCAGGGCATACACCACGGCGCCCAAAAATCGACTAGGACTGCTTGGTTGGATTGCAACACGTCGGACTCGAAATTCCCGTCCGTGAATTCCAGTACATGCTCATTACTCATCGCACATTTCTCCTGTCAGTTCAGCGTAGTTCTGGATTGTATCGCCGCCTCGCCGAAAGTGTCAATGATCGGAAGCGGCGAGTCTCGCTGACTGACCAACTTCGTCGGCGCACCCTCCATCACACGATCTCCAGCACTCGCTCAGGCGGTCGCCCGATTCGAGCCTGCTTGCCGACAACGACGATCGGGCGCTCGATGATCTTTGGATGGTCGGCCATTCTCCCAATCAAGGTCTCCTCGTCATCGGTCGCCTCGAGACCGAGAATGGCGTGGTCCTTTTTTCGAATGAGGTCCTTGGCGGGGAGTTTGAGTTTCGAAAGAAGTCCGCCAATCGCTTTGGCATCCAAGGGATCCTTCAAGTACTCGACGACAATAGGCTCAAGTCCCTGTTCCTCGAGCAAGGCAAGAGTCTGCCGGCTCTTCGAGCAACGCGGGTTATGGTAGATCGTTGGCTGTGTCATGGGATTCCGTTTGGGGATAAAGTTGCGTTCCAGTGAGGAGAAGTTTGCGGCCCAAAGACTCCCTCCAGCCCCGACCGGTGAACTTGTCTAAGTCGACTTGTCAGCGGCCAATTCAGCGAGCACGTAGGGCCCTTTGGGTATGACTGCGATTGTGCATTCGGGGCCATGTTTTTTCATCGCCCGGGCGACGGCGTCTTCGACAGTTGGTGCGGTCTTCACAAACAACTGCTCAATACGCTGTGCTGGAATCCCCTGGCTGACGACAGTGACCTCGGCCTTGCGGCAGACAGAAGCCATCTTCTCAAGCTGCCATTGATCCATCACGAAGTAATCCTCGTCGAGAATCTCCTGCATGAACTGTTCAAGACTGTCGTGGGCCTCAAAGAGGCTGGCGAACGAGTCGCTGCCAACGCCCTCAGTGAGGCTGGCGGCGATCACGATGGAGCCGCCCTGTTTGACCAACGTCGCCGCGGCGACCATGCCCTTGATCGACTGATAGAACGTTGTGTCGAGCGGATACCCCGCGCTGCTCGTCACCACAATATCGACCGGTTCGTCCAGGGTGTCGAGAACGACCTGCCGAACAAAATCGACACCCTGCTCGAAGGCGGCGATCATGTCGCCTGCGACGAACTGCAAAGGCCGGCGCTGGGCGTCGATGACGACGTTGACAATGAAGTCACAGCCTGCCTGGCGAGCGATCCAAGTGTTCTCCTCGTGGACCGGGTTCTTCGCAAGTCGTCCGCTGATCGCGTGGGGGCTCTCCAGGAAACGAGGACTATGCCAAGCTCGGATCGTCTCCAGGCCTGCGATTCCAGGACAAATCAGTTTGCGTCCTCCGGAAAATCCGGCCATGAAATGAGGTTCGATCAGGCCCACAGTTAGCTTGAGATCAGCCTGGAAGTAGCGTCGATCGATCAAGATCGGCACGCCGTTAGGGCTTAGCCCCAGGTCGACATGGTCGTCGCGCGCCAGGCCGTCATGATTCTCGATGGCGTAGTCCGCGGCGATCCGCTGACCGACCATTTCTCGAATTTCGGCCGGCGAACTGGGGCGATGCAGTCCAGTGGCGATAAGAATGAGGATCTTCTCACGATCGATTCCAGCTTGCTCCAAGGTCTCAAGCAGGGGCGTCAAGATGATCTCGTTGGGTACGGGTCGAGTGACATCGCAGATCAGAATGCAGGCGGAGGACCGGCCTTCGGCAAGTTCTGCGAGCGGGGGGGCGCCGAGCGGTTGCCGCAACACGCGCGCGACGGCAGCCTGAGGGTCGGGCAGTGGAGCGACTGTCTTGTAGGCCAACGTCCCCACAAGCGCCTTATCAGGGATCTCGACATCCAGACCGTCTCGACCATACTCCAACCGAATCTGCATGGTTTCAGGCCCTGGCCCCAAACAAGACAGGCCCCAACAAAACAGGCCCCCAACAAAACAAGCCGGCCCTTAGGACCGGCTCTGTATGCCATCAAGCCCGCGCCGAGGGGCTCGTTGATGTCCAGCTCAGCTGACCTACTCAGCTGCTGCGGTTGTCGTCTCTTCGCCCTCTTCTTCCTCAGTCTTGACCTTCTTCTTCTTGCGAAGTGAGACCTTGAGGACGCGTACTTTGGGGATGCCGAGAACGGAGTCGCCTTCGGACCACCGGTCTGATTCCTTGAGTTTTTCCAGGCGCTCCGCACGATTCAACACGTTTCGAGTGCGTCTGCCGCCCGACTTGACCTTGAGACTCTTGTCAATTGCCATCGTTACTCTCTACCGCTCCAACATTGAACTCAATAGCAAACCGTGGAGTATAAGGGCCCAGTCGGCTTCCGGCAACCGTGAACTTGAGCCGGACCACAGGTCAAAACTGGCGAAATGCTGCACGCCGTTGACCAAAGGGGATTTCGGCGGCCGCGAGGAAAGGGCGGTCAGGCCCTATTCTTCCTCCGTTTCCACATCCTTGATCTGCTTCAAAAACTGCCCCATTTCTTGCAAGCGGTCCTTCGGATCGGGTTGCATGCACCTCATTATGGCTCGGGCCAGCGTCTTATTGATATTGGGGAAGGCGTCGGTGAGCTCTCTTGGATCTTCGGTGTCGTGGGCCAAGGCGGCCAATCCCGTGGTGTCCGAAACCGGCCAGGGCAGGTCGAAGACGAGCAGGTGGTAGGCGGTGACGCCGAACGAGAAAATATCGAGCCGCTGATCGGTCCAACGCCGGCGAATCACCTCGGGAGACATGTAGAGAGGCGTTCCGGTGCGATTGCCCGGTTGCATGTATTCTCTGAGAGCGGGGAGAGTCAGGCCAAAGTCGATCATCTTGATGGACTTGCAATCATTGGCGCAAATGAAGTTTCGCGGGCAAATGTCGCGATGAATGAAGCCGGCCAAGTGCACCGCCTCGAGCGATTCGGCCATCTGCCGAATTAGCTCCACGCGGTTGCCGATCAGACGTTGGTCCTTCTTGTTGACCACCTCCTGAAGCCCGGGTCCGTCGATGAACTCCATGACAACATAGGGCAAGTTCTCAGTCGTCTTTCCGTACTCGAAGGTTTCCACAACCCGCGGGTGCCGGATCTGAGCCGCGATTTCGCCCTCAGGGGGTTTGCCGAGGCCAACAAACCGTTGCTCGAAAGCCTCGACTTTTTCCTTATCGCCGACCTTGAGTCCGACCAGTTCTCCCGCATCACGATCCCTCGCCAAGTAGAACTTGGACATCGTTCCGGAGATCGCTTTTCTCATCAGTTCAAATCGGCGGGAGATATCGACCTTGCGGCTATTCAGCTTAGCCACGCCGATCGACGGCGCCTTGGCCGACTTGAACATCGATTGAATCTTGTCAAATACGCCCATTGCTCAAACCAACTCCAAGATCACTTTCCACAGTAGTCAATTGTACGCGCGATCTCGCTCTTGAGCTTGGACCGAGGGACTATTCGGTCAACATATCCGTGTTCCAAGAGAAACTCGCTCGTTTGGAATCCCTTGGGCAATTCGATTCGAATCGTGGCCTTAATGGTGCGAGGACCCGCAAATCCGATCAGCGCCTTGGGTTCCGCGAAACAGACGTCTCCCAGAGCGGCGAAACTGGCGGCGACGCCACCCATGGTCGGATTCGTCAGCACGGAAATGAAAAGGCCGCCTGCGCGATCGTAACGAGCGAGCGCGGCGGAAACTTTCGCCATCTGCATCAGGGATAGAATGCCTTCGTGCATTCGAGCTCCACCTCCGGAACCGCTGATCACAATCAAGGGCAGCTGTTGTTCGGTGGCGCGTTCAACCAGTCGCGTCAACCGCTCTCCCACAACCGATCCCATGCTTCCCATGATGAAGGCCGAGTCGGTGATCCCGATGGCAACGCGGCGAGCTCGAATCATCCCGCAGCCGGTAATCGCGGCGTCGGAAAGGCCGGTCCGCTTCTGCTCGGCCGACAGCCGCTTGGCGTAGGGCTTCTTGTCCTCAAACTCCAGCGGGTCGGTAGGCAGAATGCTCGCGTCCCACTCTTCAAAGGTCCCTTCATCGAGAACCTGTTTGATGCGGTCGGGAGCCGAGACGTAAAAGTGATGCTCGCACTGAGGGCAGACGTTGTTCCGCTTCTCGGCCTCTTGACGAAAAATCGCTTGCTGGCAGCCGGGGCAACGCTGCCAAAGGCCTTCCGGGACGCCTCGTTTCGGTCGCTTCATAGACGCTGCTTGGGGGGACGGTGCGGGTGAGCTGGAGTCGTTCATGATAAGTGTCTCGGTCGGCTTCCGCGAGCCGTCATAAGTCTGAGCCAAAGCGGCGACTAATCACTGGGAGTCCCAATCCCCAGGCAGGGACCTCTTCCCAAAGCACAACTATCGGGTCTTCTCGGTGAATCCACTGTGGATTTCACCAGGTCATTGACCCATCCGCATCCCAAGATTTCCTCTGAATGTGCAGCCCAAATCGATCGGCAACGACGTCATTCTTGTCGACAATCGGCGCGACATGAGGGCTCGTCTCGCCCCGCGATCCCGGCTGCAGTTCGCTCTGAACCATCCCATCCACACTACGCCTTCCGCATTACCCCATCCACATTACACTGCCCGCCTGGCAACCTCCACTGTCTAGGATTTCCCGGCCAGCACGCTCTCCGGCTCGACATCGATCGTCTCCCAATTGCCACAGTCGCATTCAGAGTGCCAGAGGTTGCCCAGGTCGGAATCGTTGAGCAAACTCGCCATCACGCTGGCGATCGGTTCACTTGCCACGACAGCGACGACTCCATGCTTGTGCCGTTTGACGATTTTCCGTATCGCTTTCTGAGCCCGCGTGGCGGCGGCGCCGACGGTTTCGCCTTCAGGCGGGCAGACCGATGCCGGGTTTTCCCGCCAACGCTTGTAGACCTTGGGCTGGCTTCGCTTCACATCGTCGATGAGCTTGCCGTGCCACAGTCCGTGGTCGAGATTTGCAAGCGCGTCGAGCTCGCGGACCTTGGCCCCTGTGGCCTGTGACAACGCGTCCGCCATTTGGGCCGCCGATTGACACGGGGCTTGGTATATCGCCGTGATGGCTTTGTCGGATAGTTGGTCCACCGTTTGCGCGACTTGATGCTGGCCTTCGGCATTCAAGGGAATGTCAAGCGATCCCTTGATGCGGCCCTGAGCATCGAACTCGGTGCAACCTGGTCGGACGATGAGTATGCTGAGCATAATGAGTTTCCGGGTAAGATATTTAACGGGCAGCTCGTGCGAGATCCGCCACTGCCAAAGCGTAATTGTCTTTACAAAAAATGGCCGAACCGGCGACGAACCAAGTTGCCCCTGCCTCCGCGCAACGACCGATCGTCTCCATGTTGACGCCGCCGTCGACTTCCAGAACGATATCGTGCGAAGCCATCTCGCGGATCTGATTCAACTTCTCCAAAGCGACTTCGTGAAACGGCTGCCCGCCAAACCCGGCAGGCACGCTCATCACCAACGCCAAGTCGCATTCGGCGATCACATCTTCAATTCGTGAAACGGGCGTGCTCGGATTGATCGCAATGCCTGCCGCGACGCCAAGTCTCTTGATCTCCGCTATCACCTCTTTCGGCGATTCGACTGCTTCTGCATGGACCGTGATCAGGTCGGCTCCCGCCGTCTGGAATTGCCCCAAGTAGGGCAGCGGATCGACCATCATCAAGTGGACGTCCAGAGGCAGCTCAGTCAACGAACGGAAAGCTTGCACAATCGTCATCCCGTAAGTGAAGTTGGGCACGAATTGCCCGTCCATCACATCCAAGTGCAACGCCTCGATTCCGGCCTCCTCCAAGATCCGCACCTCGCGCTCCAAATTGCCGAAATCGCACAACAACATGGATGGCAATATCAATGGCGCACGATTGCGCAGTTTGTCTAGCATGGGTGAAGACATAGGTGGTGCGTTAGATCAAACGCTCTCGACCAGTGGGTGACGAATTCCTGACGGCGATAAGCTTCGGGCAATCTGTTTGTCGCCCGCCGTAGAAGAGAGGAGTGGGTTCGTCGCGTGTTCGGCAGTAGTTGGGCAGCCCCAATTCAAGAAGGCGATTGTAACTACGATTCGGCAGACCGTCAGTGGCAAATCCAATATACCTCAGCATGGCCGGACTCCACCGCGCACAACCCCTACCAACAGCCTGAGTTAGGGGTATCGATGAATCTCAGCAAGAGAGCCCAGATACCCCTCGACAGGGGGGAGCGTATTGGAAACCGAGTGGGGTCGGCGAGCTCGCGAGAACTGGGCCAGAGCGGGTTGAAGGAAGGAACTAAGCCATGTCGGAGGGCAGCTCGTCTAGATTCCCGATTCCAAAGATCTCGAGAAAACGATCGGTCGTGTGATAGGTCGTGATCCGTGGCTTCGTGTCGGTCCTCTCGATGCGCAGTAGTTCACGACGTACAAGTTGGTTGAGCAAGGCGCCGCTCGACTTGCTTCGCGCATCATTGACTTCCTTCTTCGTCGATGGCTGGTTGTACGCCACGATGGCCAACACGTCGACGGCGGCGGGCGTTAGTTTGGCCGCCTTCACTTTACCGTAGAACCGATCTCGAACCGAAGCGAATTCGGGTCTCAATTCGAGGACAAACCCGTCGCCTCGAGAAACAACGTGATAGGTTGTGCCATCCGCGTTGTAGACCGCGTTGAGTTCTTCGACTAGGTCGTCGATTTCCTGGGGCCTTACGCCGCGCATCAGAGCGGCAACTTCGCGAGACGTGATTGGGCGATTCTCGGGATGCCCCACAAACAGCATGGCTTCAAGGATGCTGCGCGGCGAAACTTCGACCTTATCCTCCAATTGTGACTCGTCATCCAGTTGGGCCTCGTCGCCTGATTGAAGCGGCGTTGCCAGAGTCGGTTGTTTGCGAGGCGACTCCAGGTAGGGATCGTCGCCCGAATTGATCATCTCGGCGAAGGTCTCGCTGAGGTCATCAAGCGAGAGTCCGCCATCATCGATCCGGTCGCCAAATTGAAGAAGGTCTTCTCCATCGGCCGGCGGTTTCGGTTCCTCTTCGCCCATGCTTGGTCAGCTCCATCGCTGGGCGTACTCGGCTTTCATGAAGGCCAAGCCGTCTCGGGCCAGTTGTTCTTCGCTTTCGTACATCCGTCTCCAGATTTTGGTGGCCGCGACCAATTCCGGCAATGCCAATCCGAAGGCTTCGATCATCATCCAGCCGTCGTAGTTAATTTCCTTGAGCGTGTCAAAGTTCTCGCCCCAACGGACATTGCCCGTTCCCGGCGTGCTGCGATCGTTTTCTGAGATATGCACGTGGGCCAGCACGTCCTGGCAGCAGCGAATCGCATCGGGAATCGATTTCTCTTCGATGTTGGCATGGAACGTGTCGTACATCATCCGACAATTCGGGTGATCCACTTCGCGGGCAAAACGGGCCGAATCGGCGTGGGTGTTCAGCAGATAGCACTCGAATCGGTTGAGGCATTCAACGCCCAGCATGACGTCCGTCTCAGCGGCGTGTTCGGCAACTTGGCGCATGCTGTCGACGCCGTGGCGCCATTCGTCCTCGCTGGGACCCTGTCCAGTAAAGTGGCCTAGCGCCGAATGGTAGGGGCCCACCAGAGTTGTTGCGCCGACGGCCTGGCAGCAGTCGAGGGCTCGATTGGTCGCCGCGACGCCTTTGGCGCGAACGGCCGGGTCAGCGTCAATCGGGTTGTCCTCAACACCCCGCACGGTGACTGCCGTTCGTTCCAATCCCAAATCGTCGAGTCGCTTCCCCCACGCGGCGTAATCCAAGTCCAGGTTGAACAAGGGAAGCTCGACGCCGTCAAACCCCATCTGTTTGAGCGACTCCAGAACGGGAAGGAGGTCATCATGCAATTCACCGGACCACAACAGCAGATTCATGCCAAATTTCATTTTCAACTCCTCAGTGCGCCGCCGTTCTTAGCGGTCGAGAGACTCTGCGAACTCCGCCCATCAGAGCGAAGGTGGAATAAGATTAGGCGGTGAGAACGCCCACCAGCGGCCGTTTCTCCGCAAACGCGACAACTTACCGATCAACCGTCTCCATCGCCGTTCCATCTGCCAGGAGCGCCTCGCGGCGTTGTCGCACGCGTTGTCGCGCGTGCGGAAAGAACCCCGCCACTCGATTCGGCAAAGGGCTCAGCTTCACGCGACGCATAACCTGATTCAGACGAAAGAGAAGTTTCTCATCATCCTGATAGTCATACAAGAACCGCTCATCGCAAAATCGGGGGATCAGTTCCTGTAGCCGGGCCGCGGGCTTGTTCGTCATCCGCGAGACGCCCGTCTCAACAAAGGCAAAATCGAGCGAACCAATGGCAACGTAGTACTCATCAAGCATCTCTGGTTGGTCGACGATCAGGGTCGAATCCAGAATCAGCTCGATCAAGATGTGGCCTAGAAATCGAGGTCGGAAGCCTTCATCACCACGAAGAATCTGTTTGAGAGCCACCGTGAACTCAAGGTTCATTTCCACGAATGCGAGGGTTTGGTGAAACCGGCGGTCGTCGTTGTGATGTCTTGTGATCCCCTTGGCCAGCTGTGAGATTCTCGGATCGGGGTCGTCCAAATAGGGCGCGGCATATTTGGAGCGAGCCCGCGTACGGCGATCCAGGACGCTCAGCCAATCGGGCGTCGCCACTCCGGCCAGTTGATAGGGCTGGTCGATCAAGAAGCGGCCATGGGCGAAGAAGTTCACCTCAAAGGCACCTCAAACGTCCTCCCAACAACCATTGGACGCGCTCTTGAGGACGGCGTCGCAGACCTTTTGCGTCTCCAGCGCGTCGCGGAAGGTCGGGCCAGCGGGTTGGCCGGTGGCCAGCCCCTCCAAGAAATCAGCGACTTGGTGCACGAACGAATGCTCATAGCCGATTTGTAGACCGGGAACCCACCACTTGTCCATGTAAGGCATGTCGCCATCGGTCACGTGAACCGAGCGCCAGCCGCGGACGAGGGAGTCGTCGGCATGGTCAAAGTAATTCAGCCGGTGCAAGTCATGCAAATCCCATGAAATGGACGCTTTTTCTCCGTTAATTTCAAACGTGTAGAGCGCCTTGTGTCCTCGGGCGTAACGTGTCGATTCGAACGTCGCCAGAGAGCCATTTTCGAAATGGGCGAGAAAAGCACAGGCATCGTCAATTGTGACGGGCTGCACTTCACCTGTCAGACTGTGTTTGCGTTCCTTGATGAAAGTCTCAGTCATCGCGGACACGTCGCGGATCCCGCCGTTGAGCCAGATCGCCGTGTCGATGCAATGGGCGAGCAAGTCGCCGGTCACACCGCTGCCAGCGGCCGCAGCGTCGAGGCGCCAGAGGCCTTCGCCACCTTGCGGCAGATCTTCTGAGATCGTCCAGTCTTGCAGAAAAACAGCGCGATAGTGAAAGATCCGACCCAGACGGCCTTCGTCGATCAATTGCTTCGCCAACGTGACCGCAGGTACCCGACGGTAGTTGTACCAAACGATGTTCGGCACGCCCGCCGCCTCTACGGCTTGGCACATTTCTTCACCCTCTGCCGTATCCATGGCGAGCGGTTTTTCGCAAAGGATCATCTTGCCAGCTTGGGCGGCGGCGACGGCGATATCTTTATGCAGATTGTTGGGCGTGCAGATGTCAACCGCATCGATGTCAGCTCGTTCGAGCAGCTTCCGCCAGTCCGTCTCGACCGACTCGTAGCCCCAATTGTCCGCGAAACTCTGCGCCGATTCACGGTTGCGGGCGCAGACGGCTTTCAAGACGGGTTCGTATTCGAGATTAAAGAAATCACTAACTCGGTTGTACGCGTTTGAGTGGGCTCGACCCATAAACCCATAACCGATCATGCCGATATTCAGTGGCTTGGCCATTTGACAGATTTTCCTTTTGGCTTCCGCGAAATAACGCTCGCGAGTTTTCTGTGAGCCGCTCGCGGCGCCAACGGTTGTCGCAGGCTCGAGCGGATACGATTCTATTCGATAAGTCGGCGCTGCCCGCGCCTATTGCGAGGCCGTCTCGGTCAATTCCAACCGTTTGCCTCGCGAACCTTGAGCATGGCAGCGAGGATCGTATTCCAGGTTTCTTGCGTTTCCAAGACCGCGTTCGGGAACATGCAGCCATCCCAACAAATGTGCTTGATACCTCGATCAGCAGCGCCCTTTAGCCAATAGGCCGAAGTTGCGGTGATGTCGAGTTTGCCATTGGGGTCGTCGGCTTGGCAGTGCCGCCCGGTCTTGTCGTGAGAACCGGTGCCGTGCACCGAGCCATCGTTTTGGGCGACATGAAAATCGATCGTCCAGGGCCGCAAGGCGTCCGTCATTTTCGTGTACGCCGCGTCGAACTCCTCAGCGCTGTATTCCGGGCCGAGCAAAGCGTGTTGTTCGGCATTGACCCCCAGCAAGTAGAGGTAGGTGTGGGCTTGGTCGGACTGAAACCCAACAGTTTCCGGCAAGCCGACCTCTTCAAGCAAGTCAATCATGTCTTTCCAGGAGTGCATGCCGGCCCAGCAGATTTCGCCCTCGGCCGCCAGGCGTTCGCCGTGGTCCGCAGCCACTTTGGCGGCTTCCCGAAAAGTAGAGGCGATCTTCTTTGTATTGCCGACCGGATCCTCGGCCCATTTCTCAGGACTCTCCGCCGAGTCGATTCGAATCACGCCGTAATCTCGAACGCCTTGTTCGCGGAGAATCTTAGTGATTCGGCAAGCCTTCTTCACCGCGCCGACAAAATTCGCCCGATCCTCATCCGTTCCCATCGAACTGCCGCCTCCAGTGGGAGGCCAGATCGGAGCGACCACAGAACCTATCTTCAAGCCATGTGAGGCGACTTTATCGCCCATCGCCCGGATAACATCATCACTCCCATCGGGATCGGTGTGAGGGTGAAAGAGGAAGATGTCGACGCCGTCAAACTTCTGACCATCGACCTCCGCGTTCGACGTCAGTTCGAGCATGCGGTCCAAGCCAATCGGCGGTTGATCCGTCTCCGGATCCTTGCCAACGAGGCCGGGCCACATTGCATTGTGAAGTTTGGGATAGGTGTTGCTCATACCGCTGGTCCCTGAATATTCTCTTACTGATTAGTTTCACGTCGTTGAGTTGGCTAATTCTTGTAGTCGCCAACGGAGGGCACGCTGTCGAAGACATCGGGACCAAAGTACCTCAGGCTAACCAATGCTTCGCTGCCCGTGTTCTTGACTTCGACGCCGCCAGTCGCCGCTTCGTGCGAAATGAAGACCTCATCTTCAGTCTCTTCGCCGAAGCGGATCAGGGCCGGTGTTTGCAGAGCGAGTCTTCCAATGCTGCCCTTGCCTTGAACAGTGATCCAACCGCTCGCCCCGGGATCGCGCAAGGTGCACTGGGCCCCTGGCTGAAGCGTCAACTCCCGAGCTGAAAACAGCTGTCGCTTGTCAACGGTTCCGTAGACAATCCACTTGTCGACCCAACCCTCGCCCTCGGCGGCGACGATCGGTTCAAGATAGTTGTTGTCTTTGAAGTTGGGATCGACGTTCTTCTCCCAATCAAGCTGTTCAACAATGAAGTC
Source organism: uncultured Pirellulaceae bacterium (assembly GCA_964635375.1). Classification (GTDB taxonomy): domain Bacteria; phylum Planctomycetota; class Planctomycetia; order Pirellulales; family Pirellulaceae; genus CAZMNY01. The sequence goes on from CAZWOU010000010.1 coordinate 71,266, forward strand.
CAGATCCTGGTGCTTCTCGGCTGGCATGTCTTTGACAAGCAAGGACCAAGGGACAGAGCGACCTTCGACCAGCGATTGATACATCCCAAATACGTCGCTTCCCCACTGAGGCTCGTAAGTGCAGAGCGAGCCAGGCGCGTGCAATACGCCAGGCGGGATCAACCAACCAGAGCCTCGCTTGAGCCGATACGCTTTGGACAGGTCGAGTATGCCGTTATCGCCCTTGTTCCAGTCTTCGAGGCACTTCCGCACTTGCGCTTTGGTCGTTCCGGGCTCGAGCCCCATGAACGTGTAGGCAAAGTTGTTGTCGACGTTGTTGTATTGAGGCGAGAAGTAGTAACTCTCCGGCTTGCCCTCCTGGCCGACCAGCTTGGCATCCTCGAAACGCTGGTGCATGTGATGGGGAATAGGGCCCATGTTGTCAAAGAACTTGGAATAAATGGGCCACCGCGAATACTCGTTCCAAAGGCCCTCGCCGATCAAACGCGAACCGGCTTCTTCGACCGCGTCCTTGAGCGTGAATTGCTGGTCTTCGAAGGAGATGAAGCTGAGTCCTTCATGCCACACGCGGCCCTCATTGGCCGCCTCGGTCGTGCTGGCGAACCAACGCTCGTCGATCCCGCCGCGATCCGCGCCGTAAGCGTACAGATCGCTGGGGTGAAGTTTGAGCCGTCTTC
>CAZWOU010000011.1:0-24252 GCA_964635375.1 uncultured Pirellulaceae bacterium
TCCCACCTCAAGCCAGCCTGTTAAACTGCAGTTTCGTGCATTGCCTCGGCGCCGTTGCCGTGGATTGCTGCGTTCTTGCATGAAAAAGTGACGGATTCACACGCTACCGAAGGAGCAGGAGCATGACAACCAGGCCCGAACCAGTCATCATTCAAGGCGGAATGGGTGCAGCCGTTTCTTCGTGGACGCTCGCGCGAGCGGTATCGAAGGCGGGCCAGTTGGGTGTTGTTTCCGGCACGGCGTTGGACTTGGTTTTGTGCAGACGGCTGCAGCTTGGCGATCTGGATGGGTCGTCGCGTCGGGCGATGGAGAACTTCCCCTTCCCCGAGATGATCGAGCCGATTCTCAGTCGCTATTTCATCCCTGGCGGGAAAGCCGCGGACGAGTCGTTCATCGCCTGCCCAATGCCCAGCGCGAAGCCCTCCAAGAGTGCTCTCGAGCTACTGGTGGTCGCGAACTTCGTCGAAGTCTATCTCGCCAAAGAAGACCACGACGGCTTGGTGGGGATCAACTACTTGGAGAAGATCCAACCTCCTACGCTTGCCTCGCTGTTTGGCGCCATGCTAGCAGGCGTCGACTATGTCTTGATGGGCGCGGGAATTCCGCGAGCGATCCCCGGTATCTTGGATCAACTGTGTCGCGGCGAGGCGGTCGAGATGCCGCTCTACGTGAGCGGCGCGGATCGCGGGGACAACTTTGTCACGCGTTTTGACCCGAATTCCTTCACGCAGAACCGCATTCCATGGCTGAATCGGCCAAAGTTTCTGGCCATCGTCGCTTCGCACGCGCTGGCCACAATGTTGATGAAGAAATCGACTGGCGACGTCGATGGTTTTGTGGTTGAAGGACCGACCGCTGGAGGACACAACGCTCCGCCGCGAGGAGGGATGCAATTAGATCACAACGGCGAACCGATTTATGGCGATCGAGACGTGCCGGACCTGGAAGTCATCCGAGCGATTGGTCGACCCTTCTGGCTAGCTGGATCCTACGGTTCTCCGCAACGTGTTAACGAAGCGATCGAGTTGGGCGCCACTGGCGTGCAAGTCGGAACGGCATTCGCTTTCTGCGAAGAGTCCGGGCTGCAGGGCGACATCAAGCAAGAAGTACTGTCCATGGTCCGCGCCGATACCGTCGGCGTCCGCACGGATCCACGCGCCTCACCAGCGGGATTTCCATTCAAAGTGCTGGATTTGCCCGCGTCGTTGTCTGATGAATCCATACATCTCGAGCGACCGCGGGTCTGCGATCTCGGATACCTCCGCCACGCCTACAAGCGACCAGATGGAGCGCTTGGATGGCGATGTCCCGCGGAAGAGATCGATGCCTATGTTCGCAAGGGAGGCGAGGAGCCGGACACGTGCGGGCGGAAGTGTGTTTGCAACGGCCTGCTCGCCAATGTAGGACTCGCGCAAATCCGGAATACCGGTTACTGCGAGAAGCCGCTTGTGACCACGGGCGACGAAGTCCGCCACATCGCCGAATTTCTTCAGGCGCCGGATGACACCAGCTACTCGGCCAAAGACGTTGTCGTCCAGTTGATCGCTGGCGTCACCACCAATTGTTGAGCCCCAGCCTGTTGAGCCACACCTGTTGAGTCACAGCTAGCCTGTTGAGTCACAGCGAAGCCCCAAGCTGACCGAGGCGACGTCGGCGGGTGTCAGGCTGCACAAAGCGATCGGGCCAGAGCGACAGCGGCGCTGGCGTTGTCGGTATAGCCACTGGCGCCAATCGAATCCGCGTATTGCTGCGTCACCGGCGCGCCGCCGATGATCACTTTGACCTGGTTGGCCAGACCGGCTTCGCGGACAGCGTCGACGACTGCTTTCATTCCAGTCATGGTCGTCGTCAGCAGAGCGGACACGGCGATAATATCAGCGCCGCTCTCCCTCGCTTGGGAGACGAACTTTTCGGGCGGAATATCAACGCCCAGGTCAACCACTTCAAACCCGCCGCCTTCAAGCATCGACGCGACTAGCCCCTTGCCGATGTCGTGCAAGTCTCCCTTGACGGTGCCGATCACAACGCGTCCGGCCGGTTCAATCCCTCTCTCGGCCAGCAACGGTCGCAGCAATTCCAAGGCGCCCTTCATCGCGCGGCCAGCGATCAGCAACTCTGGAACAAAGTACTCGCCATTCTCAAAACGGCGGCCGACTTCGTCCATCGCGGGAATCATTTGGCCCGTGACTAACTCTTGTGGATCTACTCCCGCATCAATCGCCGCTTGGGTTACCTCGACTGCCGTCGGGGCGTCCCCGGTCAGGACTGCTTCGAAAAGTCTGGCAATGTCAGGCATAGATTCAGGCATCGTTGCTCCGGTACTCGACCAGTTGATCTTCAGGCCGCTGGGTGATGTTGCTCGATTAATGTGCGCCTAGTTGCTCGCGTTCCCGCTGTCTCACATGGCTGTCTCACATCGCTGATTCACAAGGCTGTTGTAGCTGGGCGCGATGACCGCTTCCAATCGAGTCGCCATCGACGTCGAGTAGGACAGGGTGCAAACATGCCAGTCGCCTTGTGGGCGACAGTGGCGATTGTGCCGCGAGCGTCTTGTCCGCTTTATCTTGACGCGTGCTTTGACTCGCGTCTAACATGATAACACACTAACAATGGCAAGGATGAGGTTCTTTCAAGGACTTTTTTCACTAGACCTTAGGGTAGTCAAACAGCGCCGACTTTGTGGTTGTGTTTGAGCTGTTGCTGCGGGCGAGGCCGTCTTCAACGGTTGGCATTAGTTTCCTCGCCAAACGAGTCAAGCGATCTGGGCAGTTTTTGAGGGAAGCAGAAGAGTGGCCTTCGTTCGATTACTTGAACAAGTCAGACCAAACTCGCCATGGAGAGATCCGCGATGAACGATTCCACTTCACGACGCTCTTTCTTGTGGGCCGCTGGTGTTGGAGCCGCTGCGGCCGGAATGCAAGGGTCGGCATTTGCCCAACAGAAGAAGAAGCCGATCCAAGGTTTCGAAGAGTCGCCGACGGATCCAAACGCATCGAGAGGATGGAAGCCCATTTCCGACCGCAAGATCCGTGTCGGCATAGTGGGATACGGCGTGTGCCGTTTCGGCGCTGCGTTCAGCTTCCAAGACCATCCCAATGTCGAAGTCGCGGCTGTCAGCGATCTGTTCCCCGACCGACGCGCCAACCTGGCCAAGGCGTGCCGTTGCAGCAAGACGTATGCCTCGCTCGAAGAGTTGGTCAAGGACGACACAATCGAAGCGGTCTTCTGCGCCACGGACGCGCCGAGTCACGCGCGGCACTGCATGGAAGTGCTTCGGCACGGTAAGCACGTCGCCTGCGCTGTGCCAGCCGTGCACGGTTCGCTTGACGACGCCGCAGAATTATTTGAGACAGTCACGTCGTCGGGTCGCAAGTACATGATGTTCGAGACGTCGTACTTCCGCGAAGACTTGCACGCGATGCGGCAGATCTACAACTCGGGCGGGTTCGGCAAGCTGGTCTATTCCGAGGGGGAATACTACCACGACTCCGTTGAGCAGATCGATTCGTACAAGGGCTGGCGAATCGGCCTGCCTCCGCAATGGTATCCGACCCATTCCAACGCCTACTATGTGGGCGTCACTGGCGGTAGTTTCACCGAGGTTTCGTGCATGGGAATACCGAGCGTGAAGAAATTGCTTCAAGCGGAGAACAACCGGTACAAGAACCCCTTTGGCACCGAGATCGCGCTGCTCCGCACGAGCGAGGGCGGCATGGCGCGGATGGGCGTCAGTTGGGATACGCCCGGCGATAGCGGGGAGAAGGGGAGGATTCGCGGCCAGCGAGGCTCCTTCTACGGGAAGTACCAAGGGTATGAGAAGAAGCTGCCGCCGACGAAGCGGCCAGCGCTTCCGCCTGGCGTTAAGGCGGGGGGCCACGGCGGATCGCACGGTCAGTTGATGAACGAGTTCGTGACGGCGATCCTCGCCGACCGCAAACCTCTGGTGGACATCGCCCAAGCGTTGAACATGACGGTCGCTGGCGTTGTGGCTCACCAGTCGGCCCTCAGGGACGGCGAATTGATGAAAATCCCCCAATTCTCCTTGGGCTCGACCGCGGCCAAGCCTGGGTAGCTGAGCTCAACAAGGCGCTCTGACTTAGTCGTGTCGCTCGAATGGGCTTGAGGGCCGTTTCGGACACGTATTTTGTACATTGGCGCGGCCGATGTACAATAATGCTGTAGAATCCCCGCCGGCGGCCTTTCTTCCTTCCGCCAGAAACGCCTCACATTGTGCCCATAGGATCCCCCCATGCGATCCACTCACGCATTGGTAGCGTCTTTCTTGCTTGCCTGTTCTCACACGGTTTTCGCCGCGCCTGATGATAAGGCTGACGCAGCTTCCGATGTGGTCTCCTTCGAGAAGCAGGTCAGGCCGATTCTCAAGGCCCATTGTCTGGAATGTCACGGCGAAGGAGAAGAGATCGAAGGCGGACTCGATATGCGGTTGAGTCGTTTCATTCTCGCGGGCGGCGATAGTGGAGCTGGATTTGAGAAAGGCAAGCCGGACGAGAGCCTATTGTTCGAGCGAACACAGTCGGAGGAAATGCCGCCGGGCGACACGAAGCTGACGGTCAAAGAACTGGCCACGATTCGCCAATGGATCGAATCAGGCGCGCGAACGCTGCGGCCTGAGCCCAAGACAATTCCCAGCGGCGTGTATGTCCCCGAAGAGGAACGCAACTTCTGGTCGTTCAGGCCGATCGCCCGACCGGCAGCGCCCAAGGTAAAGCATCAAGATCGCGTCCGCTCGCCAATTGACGCGTTTCTGCTACGCCGGCTTGAGCAGGAAGGACTCAACTTCTCGCCCGACGCCGAACGACTCACATTCATTCGCCGAGCGACATTTGATCTGACTGGCTTCCCGCCTACTCCCGAAGACATCAAGCGGTTTGTCGATGACAAGGAGTCGAATGCGGTCGAGAAGCTGATCGATCGTTTGCTCGAGACGCCGGAGTATGGCGAACGCTGGGGACGGCACTGGCTAGACGTCGTGGGTTACGCCGATTCCGAAGGCTACACCATCGATGATCCCGTGCGACAGAACGCCTACCACTATCGCGACTACGTGATTCGCGCCTTCAACAGTGACTTGCCCTTTGATCAGTTCATCCGCGAACAACTTGCCGGCGACGAAATGGTCGGCTATCCCAAGAAGACGCTCACGCAAGACGAAACGGCAAAACTGATTGCCACCGGTTTCATGCGAATGGTGCCCGATGGAACAGGATCCGGAGCCGTCGATCAACCGATTGCTCGCAACCAGGTCTTAGCCGACGCGATCCAGGTCGTCGGCAGTTCGTTGTTAGGATTGACTTTAAATTGCGCCCAATGCCACAACCATCGCTACGATCCGATTCCACAGACCGAGTACTACCAGATTCGCGCGATCTTCGAGCCGGCCTACGACTGGAAGAATTGGCGGAATCCCAAAGCCAGGCTGGTCTCGCTGTACTCGGATGATAACCGCAAGACAGCTGCGGAGATCGAAGCGGCGGCCAAGAAAGTCGACGCGGAATACCAGAAGCGCTCCGATGAGTTAATCGCTGACGCGCTGGAGGACCAACTCGTTCAGCACGTGCCGGAGGAACTCCGCGACAAGTTGCGTGAAGCATACCAGACAGCTGCCGCCAAACGCACGGACGAGCACAAAGCCCATCTGAAGAAGTACCCCAAGATCCTCAAGATATCGCGAGGTTCGCTCTACCTTTACGATCGCGAGATTCGCTCAAAACTGGCTGGACTAAAAAAGGCACATGCCGCCAAGACGAAAGAGTATCTCGCCGCGGCTCAAACGAAAGCCCTTGCGAAACTCGGCGCGGATGTCTCCAAACAAGTGCTGGCGGCGATCAAGACCGCAGCCGCCAAACGAAATGACGCTCAGAAGAAACTTCTTTCTGAACATCCCGGCGTTGTCGTCACCGCTGAGAACCTGAAGCAGTTCAACGCCGAGCAGGCAGCCGAATTGATGCGGTTGAAAGTAGAACTCGGACTCGTCAAGGAACGCGCGCCGCAATTGGAGGCCATCAGTAAGCGAGCCAAAGCGGTTCGAGCGACGAAGCCAAAAGAGGAGTTCGTCCGGGCGATGACCGAGGTTCCGGGGAAGATTCCCCAGACCCACTTCTTCTCCAGAGGCGATCACCGAAGTCCCATTCAGGCGCTAGAGCCCGCTGTACTCTCCGTACCTGCGAGCGTCCACTCAATTCAGATTCCAAACAACAACGACAAACTCCAAACAACGGGTCGGCGGCTGGCGTACGCCAACTACCTGACCAGTGGCAAACATCCGTTGGTCGCCCGCGTGTTGGTCAACCGCTTCTGGATGCATCACTTCGGCAAGGGCATCGTGGCGACTCCCGGCGATTTCGGTTTGCTCGGCGATTCGCCCTCGCACATCGACCTGCTTGATTGGCTCGCCTCGGACTTCATGGACCACGGCTGGCGACTTAAACGACTGCACAAACTGATCATGACCTCGACGGCGTACCGCCAGGCGTTGCGGACGATTCCGGCGGACGACATGGATCCGAACAACCGACTGCTCAGCGGGATGTCGTTGCGCCGGCTGGAGGCCGAGACTTTGCGCGATAGCGTTTTGGCGATCAGCGGGAAACTCAATCGCAAACGCTTCGGCCCGCCGGTTCCTGTGATGGCGGACCGTGTCGGGCAATTCGTGATCGGTGTCGAAAACGAGAATGCTGGACGGCCAGGCGCCACGATCGATATGAAGGGAGAGGAGTTCCGGCGTTCCGTCTACGTGCAAGTCCGCCGCAGCCGGCCGCTGGCCATGCTGGACGCATTTGATGCGCCGCGAATGGCGCCCAACTGCGAAAGCCGTCCGTCGTCGACGGTGGCGCCGCAGTCACTGTTGCTGATGAACAGCGATTTTGTCTTGGACCAATCCGTGTCGTTTGCGCAGCGCGTGGTGAAGACCGCTGGAAATGACCGAGAGGCTCAAGTTCAGCGCGCTTGGATGTTGGCGTTCTGCCAAGAGCCAAACCAAGAACAAGTCGCCCAGGCAACGGCCTTCATCGCTCAACAGCAAGAACACCTGAAGCAATCCCCCGAGGCGAAAAAGTTGTCGGTAACTGATAAGAGCAGAACTCCTGAACTGCTGGCGTTGGCGAGTTTCTGTCAAACGCTGCTCAGCTCGAATCGGTTTCTGTACATTGATTAATCAGAGAGTTGGAAATCCATGATGAACTCCAAAACAACAACTCGCGTCCAATGTTCGTCCGCTGCGCGATCCTCGCGTCGCCATTTCCTCGCTGCGGGATCGATGAGCCTAGGCGGGTTCGCTTTGGCGACGCTGCTGGAGAACGAACGCCTAATGGCGGAATCGAAGGACAAGAAGGATCCGTCGTTTCGGCCGGAGCTGCAGAAGACAACGTTTGACACCAAGGCGAAGACACCCCAGTTCAAGCCCACCGCCAACGCGATGATCTCGCTCTGGATGCAGGGCGGCCCAAGCCATTTGGACTTGTTTGATCCGAAGCCCGTGCTCAACAAACTGGATGGAAAAACATTCGAGGGTGAGATCAAGTACGACAACGCAGCGGATGCGAGTTCAACAATCTTGGGCTCGCCCTGGAAATTTCAGAAGCACGGCGAGTGCGGCATGGAGTTGTCAGAGTTGTTGCCAGGGTTGGCGGAAGTGGTCGACGACATCACGCTGATCCGTTCAATGCATACGGGCGTCAACAATCACGGCCAATCTATTCGAGCATTGCAGAACGGCCGAATCTTGGGCGGCCGCCCAACGGTCGGAAGTTGGCTGACCTTTGGCTTGGGGTGTGAGACCGAGAGCCTTCCGGCCTACGTGGCGATGATCGACCCCGGGCAGTTGCCGGTGATGGGAGTCGAGAATTGGTCGAACGGATTCTTGCCGTCCATCTACCAGGGCACCGTTGTCCGCCCCCGGGACCCTCGCATCCTGAACCTCGACCCGCCGCCGCACTTGAAAGGCTCCGCCCAACAGGAGGCGCTCAAGTTTCTGGAGAAGCTCAACCGTCAACATCTCGCTCAGCGCGAGGGCTATCACGACTTGGAGGCGCGAATCGCCAGCTACGAATTGGCCGCCCACATGCAGCTTGCAGCCAAGGACGCGGTCGACATCAGCCGCGAGACCAAGACCACGCAAAGAATGTATGGACTGGAAGATCCGGCCACGAAAGAATATGGCGCGCGGTGTCTGATTGCTCGGAGATTGATTGAACGCGGAGTTCGTTTTGTCCAAGTCTTCACAGAGAATCAACGCTGGGACCACCACCATAGCATCCGCAGCGGTCTCCCTTCGGCCATCAAGAAGGTCGACGTCCCTTCCGCGGCGCTAGTGAAAGACCTCAAGCAACGCGGGCTGCTCGACTCGACCGTCGTGCATTGGGGCGGCGAAATGGGTCGTCTTCCGGTGATCCAAAACGACAAAGGGGCCACACGCGTCGGCCGGGACCACAACACTTACGGGTTCAGCATGTGGGTTGCCGGCGGAGGTTTTAAGAGCGGTTACATTCATGGCGCTACGGACGAAATGGGCCATCGAGCGGTCGAGAACATTGTGCACCACTTCGACTACCACACCACGCTGTTGCATCTGTTCGGATTTGACGCCAACCGATTTGCGTATGAATCCGGCAGCCGAACGATGTCGCTGCTCGACAACCAGGGTGGAAGCTTGATTAAGGAACTGATCGCCTGATCGCCGCGAAGGTCAGCCTGCGGATCACTCAACTAGATTCGACTCAGCTCGTACGCCGGCGGTCTCGTCAAAAGCAAGCGGCGTGTCGATTGTCTTACCGATCGTGTTCATTGCGGCGAGATTGCCCTTGCCTTTGCCGGTAAAGCGGATGGCGTGCTGAGACTTCGGCGTCTCACGCGTGTCGTGAATCGTGCAAGCGGCGATGCTCACTTGGCTGGAGTCGACTACGTCGACGCCGCATGGCGCGCCGTCGAGCATTTGACATCCGGAAACGTTGATCCGCTTGGACTCGGCCACCTCCAGCAGCGAAGCGCCGGTCGGCTGGCCCTCCGGGTGCTCGTCCAGGATTGAACAACCGGAAAGCGTTACGTCTGAGGATCGCACGATGCGAACGCCGGTATTCATGGCTGGCGTATGGCGGCGAAATGTGTTGCCGGCGACATTGATCTGCCGCGAGTCTTCGATCAGCAGGTTGCGCTGGGCGCCCGAGTAGATACAGTTTCCGGAGATCGAGATTCCGTAACAACCGATCAGATGTACGTTGTTCTCTTGGCTGCCAATGATGTTCCCCGTGATCGTCCACAACCCAGGCGGTCGCGCAGTCCCCTCCGCAGATTCACGAATCAGGATGTTGCACCCGCCTGGCGATTCCGTCGCTTGAATCGTATTCGACGCCACGGTGACTTCGTTGACGCTCGCTCCGGGCGCAGTCGTATCGATATAGATTTCAGCCGTCGGCTCGGGATCCGTCTTGTGATGTCTATGGTTGTTGTATTCGATGTCGTTTCCCGTAATCTGCAGGTTGCGAACTTCGGAGCCTTCAATGCGAACGCCGCCTAGTCGGTTGTAGCTGATGTGGTTGCTGGCGATATTGATCTGATGCAGATTGACGTGGTCGAGGAAGACGCCGACGCCGGTGTTGGCGTAGATGTGGCAATGGCTGATCAGGACATTGCGATTGCGTTTGATCAAATGAATCCCGTGTCGGCAACGACGAATCAGCACGCCCTCAAACACCGATTGCATCGTCTGGATCATCTCAATCCCATCTGCTTCGGCATGGGCGCCCTCGATCTCAATGTTCTTGATGGTCGGCAAGCGTTGGTTCGGATAGACATTGCCTTTCACTGACGAGGGATCTCCCGTGCCGCCATGGGTGCCGATCAATCGAAACGCTGGACCGGCGCCGGCCATCAAGATCCTCGCGGCGCCGCTCGTGCCATCAATTCCAAATGGACCGGCTTGCTCGAGTGCCACATCGATCGGCTCGGTGATGCGGTAGGTTCCCGGCGGAAAATGCAGCACGCCGTCGCCGTCTTGAATTGCGTGCCGAATCGCCTCGGTATCATCCGCTCTGCCGTCGCCCATGGCGCCGAATCGTCGTACGTTGCTCATGCTGGTGATTCTCTCATGCTGGCGCGAATCGTGTCGGCTCGAAGACCAAATCCTAGCGGCTCCGCGGGGCAATTTCCATCAACGGCTGGCAGATGGTGTTATGATAGAGGCGCCGCAACCGCCCCGCCTTCGGTCTCTGGCTGAGTCCAAATGTCAACCAATCACCTCGCCCTCCTAATCACGTTTGCTTTTGGTTCCGTGCTGGCCTCGGCAGGCCGCGCCGATGAGCCCCCGCTGTTTGAGACGACGGTACAGCCCCTGTTCGTCAGCAAGTGCGGAAAATGTCACAGCGAAAAAGTGCAAGAAGGCGAGCTCGATCTTTCCCAGATGTCGGGGATTCACCGAGGCGGAGAGTCGGGCGAAGCAGCCATTGCTGACTCCCTTGACGGGAGCCTGTTGTGGACGATGGTCGAAGACGAGGACATGCCCCCTGAGGGCGAACCGTCGCTGACCGCTAAACAACGCCAGCTGATTCGAAAGTGGATTGTCGGCGGCGCCCGGTCAACACAACCTGTGGCGGAGAGGCAGCTGTCACAGCACGACATCTTGCCGATCGTGTTGTTGCGATGCACTGCCTGTCACGGGCGGAAACAGAAGCTGGGCGGACTCGACCTGCGCACGACGGTGGCCATGCGAAGAGGGGGCGACAGCGGCCCCTCGCTTTTGCCTGGCGCTCCCGACGACAGTTTGATGATTCAGCGAATCGAGAGCGAATCCTGTCCTCCTCGTGAGTTGTTGCTGAAGTTCTTTGTGAAACGCCCCCCGCGATCGGAAGTCCAAGTCTTGCGCGACTGGATCCAAGCCGGTGCCACCGACGTCGACTTGGCGCCCGATGTCGCCACCAGAGAACCGGATCGACTCGTCACCGATAAGGATCGACAGCACTGGGCGTTTCAACCACCCAAGGCGGTTGAGGCCAAATCGATTGACGATTTCATCCTCAAGAGGTTGCGAGAGAAACAGCTGACTCTGTCGCCCGAGGCTGATCGCGACACACTCATTCGCCGCGCCTATCTCGATTTGCTCGGTTTGCCGCCTGGGCTCGAGGACTGGACGAAGTGGCGCCGCAGCGACGACCCGAACTGGTATCGAAAGATGATCGACGAGCTGTTGGCTTCTCGTCACTACGGAGAGCGCTGGGGTCGCTATTGGCTTGATTTGGCGGGCTACGCCGACTCCGAGGGCGGCGTATCGGCCGACCCAGTTCGCAAAGTGGCCTGGAAATATCGCGACTATGTTGTCAGGGCTTTCAATAGCGACAAACCGTTCGACCGCTTTCTCATTGAGCAAATTGCCGGCGATGAATTGATCGACTACGAAAACGCGAAAGTCATAACCGCCGAGATGGTGGAAAACCTCGTCGCAACCGGCTTCCTGCGGATGGGAATCGATCAAACCGGTTCGCGGACGATGAACTTCGTTCCAGAGCGGCTTGGAGTGATCGGTAACGCGATCGATGTCTTGGGTACAAGCGTGATGGGCCTGACGATGGAATGCGCCCGTTGCCACTCGCACAAATATGACGCGATTCCACAGCGCGATTACTACCGGTTCAAGGCGACGTTTCAAGGAGCGTTTGACGAGCACGACTGGCTATCGTTTAAGACCCGTTCGCTCAACGTTGCCGTCCCAGAACACCGTCTTCGCGTCGCCCAGCTGAATCCTCCGTTGCAGGCGCGAATTAGAAAACTTGAATCGCGTCTAAGAGGCGCCATCGCATCGCTGAGGATCGAGACGTTGCGCCAACACTACCCGAGCCAGTCGGAGGCTGACCGCTCGGCGACGCTTGTGGCCGTCAGAAGATCGGACAACCAGCGAACGCTGCCTCAACGCAACTTGGTCGAGAAACTTGTGCGAGCCGAGTTGTTGCCGGATTCAAAACAGCCGGCGCCAGTTCTCGAAGCTCGCCGTGCGATTGAGAACGTGGAGCGAGAATTGAGCTCGCTGCGACGCCAGATGGAGCCGTCGCTGGCGATTCGAGCCCTGTGGGATCGCGGCGAGCCGTCGCCCACCTACATTCTTCGGCGGGGAGAATACAACAAGCCTGGCCGACTGGTCGGACCGGGTGTGCCTTCGATCCTGACCGACGGCCGAACGCCTTTCGACGTGAGCCCGCCGTTTCCGAACGGGACGGCCAAGACGGGTCGCCGCCTGGCATTCGCTCGCTGGCTCACTCAGCCTGATCATCCGCTCACGTCGCGCGTCATGGCGAACCGCGTCTGGTATCACCACTTTGGAACTGGCCTGGTGAAGACGCTGCAGAATTTTGGCGTCAAAGGCGAGCGACCTTCGCACCCGGAGCTGCTCGATTGGCTGGCTGTTGAGTTTGTGCGGAACGATTGGAGCGTCAAACAATTGCATCGCCTGATCATGAACTCGCGCACTTATCGGCAGTCGAGCAGAATCAGCGAAGAGCGGCGGAAGCTGGATCCTCAGAACCGGCGACTCTCACGCATGTCATTGCGACGAATGGACGCCGAAGCGCTGCGAGACTCGTTGTTGTTTGTTTCCGGCGCGCTTGACGCCACTCCTTTCGGGCCGCCGGATACCGTTTCCGTCGACCGTGACGGACTCGTGAGCGTTGACGCCACACCCGCCGGATGCTGGCGGCGGAGCATTTACGCCCAGTATCGCCGCACGGAACTTCCCTCGATGATGGCGACGTTTGACTACCCCGAGATGGGACCCAATTGCGTGACCCGCAACGTATCGACCGTCTCGCCGCAGTCTCTGATGTTGATGAACAACAAGCGCGTTCGCGAACTGGCCGCGATACTGGCTGCCCGCGTCAAAGCGATACTCGAAACTCGCAGCTCGAAGTCCGAAAACTCAGTCGCGGATCGACAAGACGCCCAGGTTGATGTTGTCTACCAACTCGCGCTAAGTCGTTCGCCAAGCAGTCAGGAGCGAAGGCTTGGCGTCGATGCGTTGCGGCAGCTAAAAGCCGCGTGGCCAGCGCGACCTCAAGCTGCGCTGGAGACATACTGTCATACGATTCTCAATTCTGCGGCTTTCCTTTACATCGATTGAGCACGCTTCGACTGGCGCCTGACATGAGCGATCAAAACCCAACCACTCAGAGCCGTCGCGACTTCTTCGCTAACACTCGCGACGGCCTGCTCGGCGCAGCGCTGACTCAGCTGTTGTGCGACGATCTCTACGGCGGCGCGGCGGCCCTGGGCGGAGAACCGGAATCGGGACCCCAGAAGGCGGCGCCAGTCTACAATCTCGAACCGAAGCGAGCCCACCACGCGGCCCAGGCAACTTCGGTAATCCAGCTGTTCATGAGTGGCGGGCCGAGCCAGATGGATCTGTTCGATCCCAAGCCGGTGTTGAACCGGATGGATGGCAAGCCATACCCAGGCAATGTCGAGGAGATCGGCAATCAGAGCACCGCCGATGTCGGTGTGATGATGGGTGGCCAGTACCCTTTCTCTCAGCACGGCGAATCGGGGATGTGGATGGCGGACGTGCTTCCACGTACCGCCATGATGGCGGACGAGATCTGTCTGATCAATTCCATGTGGACGGATCACCCCAACCACGACAACGCGCTCTACAAGATCCACAGCGGCCGCTTGTTCATGGGATACCCGACGTTGGGATCATGGACGGTTTACGGCTTGGGATCAGAGAACCAGAATCTGCCCGCCTACGTCGTGCTCAACGATCCGCTCGGCTTACCCAAGAACGGAACTCGCAACTGGACTGCGGGATTCCTGCCGCCGACGTTTCAAGGAACGCCCTTTCGCCCCACCGGCTCGCCAATCCTGAATCTCAAGCGGCAATACGAACAGCCTGACGGAGTCACCGCGTTGGCTCGCGGATTGCTGAGCAAGCTAGACGCGATCCATCGCGACGAACGCGGCCACTATCCCGAACTTGACGCCCGCATCAATTCGTACAACTTGGCGGCGAGGATGCAGTTGTCGGCGAGCGAAGCGCTCGACCTGTCGCGGGAGACAAAGTCGACCCAATCGATGTATGGAATGAACGAGACGGTCACCGATTCGTTCGGACGTCGCTGCTTGCTGGCTCGCCGCCTGGTCGAACGAGGCGTGCGTTTCGTACAGATCTTTCTTGAAGAACAACCGTGGGACAGCCATGTCGATCTGGCGGCCAATCACCGCGGAGCTTGCCGACGCACGGACAAACCGGTGGCTGGGTTGCTCTGCGATCTGAAACGGCGCGGGCTGCTTGATACGACGCTCGTCATCTGGGGCGGTGAATTTGGGCGGACGCCGACTTCGCAGAAATCTGGCGACATCTACACGGGCCGTGACCACAATATGCAGGCCTTTACGTCCTGGATCGCAGGCGGCGGAGTCCGCGGCGGAACAAGCTACGGCGTCACGGACGAATTTGGTCACAGCGTCGTGGAGAATCCTGTTAGCGTCCACGATTTTCACGCGACAATTCTCCATTTACTCGGCCTCCATCATCAGAAACTTTTCTTTGTCCGCAGCGGTTTGGAGGAACGTCTCAGCGGAATTGGATTGCCGCGAGTCCTCAAAGAGATTCTTCGCTGACCGTTTCTTTGGAATTGCTTGGTGAGGCCGAATCCTATGTTGAATCGCCGTGACGCGCTCAACCTGGGCGCTACCGCCGCCGCATCCGTCTTGGCTTCCACATCTGGCGGATTCGCTCGAGAGCATGATGATTCGTTGCGCCTGGTCGACACGAACATCAGCCTATTCCACTGGCCGTTCCGTCGTTTGCCGCTGGACGAGCTCGATCGGCTGCTCAAACGGTTGCGAACGCTGGGCGTCGATCAGGCATGGGCCGGGAGTTTTGAAGCTGTTTTGCATCGCGATATGGCCGGTGTGAATCGCCGCCTGGCGGAAGCCTGCAAGAATCACAACGAACTGGTTCCAATCGGCTCGGTCAATCTTGAATTGCCCGATTGGGAGGAAGATCTGCGCAGATGTTTTGACGAACACCAGATGCCGGGAGTCCGCTTGCACCCGAACTACCACGCCTACACGCTCAACGATCCGCGGTTCGTCAAGTTGCTGAAAGTCGCAACGGCCGCGAAGCGAATGGTGCAGATTGCCGCCCTCATAGAGGACACTCGGACTCAGCATCCGTCGCTGCAGACGCCCGACGTGGAACTCATGCCTCTGTTGGATCTGATGCCCTCGATCCCCGGCGCGATCGTGCAGATTCTCAACTATCGCCCCAGAGGCGCCGTGCTGGAGCGACTAGCGAAGACGCCCGGAATCTACCTCGATACGGCTCGCGTTGAGGGAACCGATGGCGTACCGACGCTGGTCGAGAAACTGCCGCCAGGCCGAGTGCTGTTCGGCACCCATGCTCCGTTTCTGATTCCTGAAGCGGCGATGATCCGAGTGCACGAGTCAGGGCGGCTTGATGCGGAATCCCTGCAGGCTCTCATGTCGCAGAACGCTCGCGCAGTTCTGGGGAGGATCAGCCCATGAATGCCGCCTTTCGATTCGGCTTGCCGTCCGAAGCGAGATTGAAGGAGTACCGGATTTGGGATTCCTATTTCACGCCCTCTCATTCACATCCAGGCAGGGACGGGAAGAGTCGGCTGATTGCTGACATAGAACGTTCACTGCCCGCGATCCAAAAGGGCTGCTTCGAGAAGCTCTGCTACTTTCCTCACGTTGGAGTTGGGACAACGACCGATAGCGTTTTTGAGGAGCTTATTCGCACGAAACCGGAACTGATACTGAAACCGTTTGAGCGGTGGCCGAACATGCTGCTGGGAATGATCCAGCTGAACGCCAACGACACCCGCGCCTCGCTCGACGCCCTCAACCGCTGGCTTCGCGATGGACCGATGCTCGGCGTCTACTTTCCGGGCAGCGGACCGGGGGCGCTCACCTGCAACGACCGTAAGTTCCACCCGTTGATCGAACGCATCAGCGAACTTCGCGGTGTGATTATGCAGCACACTTGGTTCAAGACCGGTGGAAAGCAGGGTGCCGGCGAGTCGACGCCATCCGAACTGGCCCAGTTGGCCGGCCGCTTTCCCGAGCAAGAATTTCTTTGCGCCCACGCGGGCGGCGAATGGCAGCGTGGAATCCGCGCGGTGCGAGATTCACCCAATGTGCTCGTCGAGACTTCCGGATTCGACGCTGCGGCCGGGTTCATCGAAATGGCCGTTCGTGAACTTGGAGCGAAGCGCGTCGTGTTTGGCAGCCATCTGCCCTCGCGCTCGCTCGGCACCGAACTTGCCAAGATCATCAGCGCCCAGATCAGTGAAGAGCAGAAACGCCAGATACTCGGCGAGAACTATCGAAGGCTCCTGCGACGATAGGCGTCGGGCGAACCGCTCGGCAATCAATCGTTGTCGCCGTCGAGACAGAACAGCGAATCGAGCCGGTCTTTGCCGGCCGCCGCGGCGTACTCGCTGATTTCGTAGGCTTCGACCCATTGTGCCGATTCAGCTCGCGAGTCGCCGAGTCGGTTCGCCAGCATGGGGCGGAAGCGAGGGGCCCGCGGGGCGATGAGGTCTTGAAACCACTTGGCGAGCCAAACCTTCTGATCGTCTTCGCTGGCGGGGACTTGATCCGAAATGCCTTGATTGAAAGGCAAGAATTCGAACACCTGCGATTTGTGCTCGGCCAGCATCTGGACGATCTCGTCCATTTCGTTGGCGACATCAAGCACCGCGGCCGGATCCAAGGGGCACGGCTTGGTGAACAGGTCGCACATGTAAGCGACGACCGGATCTCGACGCAGGATGGGCGTCTCGCTGCATACCAAGGGGACGGTGACCATGTACGACGCGTCCTGAACAGCTTGACCAACTGCTCGATGGTCGGGATGGTAGTCGCACGTGCGGTGTGTCAGAACGAGATCGGGTTGAAAAGTGCGAATCTCGCGGATGATCTTCTCGCGGACTTCCAAGGTTGGCATCAACCGTCCGTCGGGAAAATCCCAGGTCAGGTATTCTGCGCCGATTACGTTGCCCGAGTTGGCCGCCTCAACTCGGCGGACTTTGGCCAAGGATTCTGAATCTCGAAAATGATGGCCCGCGCCCCCGTTGGTGACGGAGATCATCTTGACGATGCGGTCCCGCCGTCGATAACGGGTCGCCAAACCGCCCGCGTGGAATTCTGCATCATCTGGATGGGCGCCTAGGATGAGCAGCTTAGTTGGTGACCCACTTTGCATTCGGCTCGTCCGCTCCACTTAGTCGTCGTACGATTCTGCGTAGTCGCTGCGCCGTCGACGTCGTCTGCGCCGCCGACCCGAACCCCCGACGTGAATTGGTCCATCACCTTCCCGAAACCAATAACCGCCAAGCAGTCGATAGAAGAACAAGATGACAAAAGCGCCAGCGGTTCCAATAAAGAAACCGGGAACGCTGATCGGCGTCAGGATCTCTCCGTTGAAGAAATAGGCGACGATCCCGCAACCCATGATCGTGCCAAAAATTCCCATCGCCAAGGTTGCGATTGCCCCGCCAGGATCTCGGCCCGGCATCACGGCTTTGGCCATCAGTCCGACGATCGTGCCGAACCCAATCCACTCCAGAAACTGGTGGACGAAAGGTTCGAATTGTGCCACGTAATCCATCGATACCACTCCGGTTGATTGGCGCGCAGGTATTCGCACTAATCGTCATCGGTTGCCGAACCGATCTATCTTCACACAATCTCTGCACCAGCCGGAAAGCGCCGGCCGGTTCCCGCCGGCCGGCCCCGTAGGAGTGGAAAAAGCCGAGCCGCCAAGGGGGCAGATCCCGCTTCGCGGTCCCTCCACGGCCCCAACGGCGGGCTATACTGGATGAGAAAGAACAGGAGCAACGGCGTCTTGGATGATTCAATCGGAATACTGGAGACTACCGGGTGTACGCCCGCGATGGCCGCCTTGGATGTGATGGCTAAGACCGCATCGATTCGCGTCCTCCAGGCCGAGCTCAACGACTTTCTCGGCGTTTGCATCAAGATCCAGGGCGACTTGGCCAATGTGCGCATCGCCATCGACGCCGGCCGAACCGTGGCCCAGAAGCTGCTCGGACGACCCGTCTGTAGCGTGATGGCTCAAGTTGATCCGCAAGCATGGAAAGCCATCAAGTCGCCAGCCGAGTACAATCCGCTGATCCAGCAAGCGGTTGTTGCCTACCCGGATTTTCAACGTTTTTCCACAACTTCAACCGAGGCCGAAATGCCCAGTTCACCCGACGCGATTGGCTTCATCGAAACCCAAGGTTTTACCGCGGTTATGGAGGCCATTGACACCGCTTGCAAGGCCGCCAATGTAGAAGTTGTCGGCAAAGAGAAACTGGGCGGCGGCTACGTGACCGTCGTAATTCAAGGCGATGTCGCTGCAGTCGAAGCCGCCATCGCAGCTGGCAGCGTCAAGGTCGAGGGGCTCGGCCAGCTGATCGCGACCCACGTCATTGCCCGACCAACGCCCTCGGTGCTCAGCCTTCTCCCCAAGTAGCCCCCGGGTAGCCCCGTCCAGGTAGCCCCGTCCAGTCTCGCCGTCCCACCATCCCTTCCTCCCTCGAAGTGCTAGCACGCATTGGGGCCGTAGTGCACCGTTGGCAAGCTGCGAATGGACGGATAAAGCCTCTATTTATCGGCTGTGGCCGAACCAGACGAACGGATGAGAAACCGAGTTCTCGTCAACCCTGGCCGGGATTTTGCCGAAGAAGCACGTGTGAGGGGCAATTCGCCAGAGTTGGAATGGAATCCACCACCCATCAGGTCGCCGCATCGTGACTCGCCTATCGATTTTGACATCCTGGCCTGCCAACGACAGCATTCACGAAGATACTCTGGCGTCGATTCTGCAGAATCGGCCTGCCCAATGCGAGATCATCGTGGTCCATCGAGGCGAATACGGCGATCCATATGAACTGGCCTCGGAAGTTCGCTTCATTTCCGCCGCCCCCCGGGCAAGTCAGCTGGAGATGCTCAATCTGGGCGCGGACGAGGCGGATGGCGAGATACTGCACATCATCCAAGGCGGGCTTGAAGCCACCGATGGTTGGGCGGACGCGGCGTTGGAGCATTTTGAGGAGCCGGAGGTTGTCGCGGTCGCACCTGCCGTTTTGGACGCTGGGGAAGAGCGAATTGTGGTTGCGGGAGTTGAACTTAGCTCAGCCGGATCGCGCGGTCTTTGCGGCGTTGGATACTCGATTGCCTCCACGGACACCGCCCGCTTGCAGCCCACAGGGCCGGCGTTGATGGCCGGCTTCTACCGGATCGATGCCTGGGACGCAGCTTGGGGTCTCGATAACAGCATGGGAGAGACCGCCGACATTGATCTGGCTGTCCACCTGGAGCGGCTCGGCAGATGCAGTTTGGCGACGAATTGCCGGCTCAACCTGGTCGAATCGATCACCTCGGCGGAGTCCGCCATATGTGCTGGCCGAAATCGACAGAGATTGTTCTTACGGCATCAACAACGCCAACAACTCTCGCCTTCGGGCAACAAAACGGCCTCAATTCTGGAATGGGCGACTGAATTCTACCGACCGACCGCTTGGGCTCGAGCGTTGGGCCGGCTGACCGCGAAGCTCTCCTCCCGCGAAGTCGCGCAGGCGGAACGGCGGTGGCGTCAGGTGATCGAGGAATCGACACAGACGGAAGTTCGCCGTGCCGCTTAGCCTTGGCGTAGGCGGCTTAGCTACCTCGCTAGAATGAGGCGGTCAGAGTAAGATGCCAGATAGGGGAGTTGTGTTCGATTCTCGAATCAGACTACGACTCTTGATAAAGCGATCTCGCGTCTACATGCGGCCCGGCGCCAGCGAGTAGACTTCTCGACGCCGTGTTTGGAGTTCAATCCAATGTCGGATTTGGCGGTGGGACGTCCGATGGAAATCCTGCTCGTTGAGGACAGCCTCATCGATGCGCGGATTACGATCGAAGCGCTCCAACAAAGCGGAGTCAAACATCGTTTGACACTCATCCGCGATGGCGACGAATGCCTTCAGTTTCTCAAGCAACAAGGCATGTTTGCCAAAGCCCCCAGCCCTGATCTCGTCTTGCTCGATTTGAACCTGCCGAACCGCGACGGTTTTGAATTGCTCGACTGCATCAACGATGACGATCGGTTGAAAAGCGTGCCGGTTGTTGTGTTGACTTCCGAAGACGGCAGCGACGTTCGCGACCGTTGCGAGAACCTGCATGTGCAGTCGTTCATTCACAAGCCGGTGAACATCGAGAAGTTTCTGCACACGATTCAAGTGCTTCGTCGCGACTGGCTTCAGGGCGTGCTACTGCCCAGTGCTCAAGAATAGCGCGGCACAAGAGCAACACGGCTCAAGAGTAACGCGAATCGCCCGTCTGGGATCCGCTGTGCGCCGGCGTCTGAGTCGTATCAGTTGAGACGCTCGCGACCCCAGAGTTGGACGAGTTCGATGAGCACTTCGACGGCTTGCGACATCTCGTCCAGGCAGGCCCATTCCAGCGGTGAATGCGGATTGTGCTGGCCGGTCGAGAGATTCGGCGTGGGCAATCCTTTCTCGGTCAACGCTGAGCCGTCTGTGCCGCCCCGAATAATCGACTTGGTGGCCGTTCGGCCCAATCGAACGTGTGCCTGCTCGGCAAGGTCGACAGCTCGAGGCTCAGCCTTCAAGCCGTCGCCCAGATTTCGATATTGTCTCTTGATCTCCACATCAATTCGACAACCGGGGAACTGACGCTCTATCCGCCCGGCGGTCTCGCGCAGCAGGTCGGCGTGTGACCGCAGGCCCATTTCGTCGAAGTCGCGAAGCAGGATGCGAACGGTCGTTTCGGCAACTCCGCCCTGGAAGACATAGGGATGCAGGAACCCCTCGCGATCCGAGGTCGACTCGGGTGATCGTTCCTCGCCAGGCAGGGCGTCGACAAACGCGGCTGCGACGCGAACCGCGTTGACCATGCGATCTTTAGCGATCGAAGGGTGAATATTGACGCCCTGGATCGTCACGATAGCCACATCGGCGGAGAAAGTCTCCACGTCAATCTGACAGGCGCCGGGACCATCCATGGTGTAGCAAACGGCTGCGCCGATCGCTTCGATATCAACGTGGTCAACTCCGTGACCAATTTCTTCGTCGCAAGTAAAGAGGATCCGAACGGGCGCGTGTTGGATGTCGGGATGCTCGCGCAAGTGATGGGCGAGCTCCATGATCACGGCAATCCCAGCCTTGTCGTCGCCGCCGAGCAGCGTGGTTCCATCGGACGTGATCAGCGTGGCGCCAACCAAATGGTCCAATTCGGGGTTTTCTCGCGTGGTGATGGTCAGAGACCCGTTGGGAAGTTGAATATCGCCGCCTGGGTAGTCGGCAATCACCTGCGGCCGGATGTTGGCGCCGCTCGTTTCGGGAGAGGTGTCGACGTGCGAATTGAGGGCCACCGTGGGCGAGTTCGGTTCGCCGGGAATCAGTGCGGTGACCAGGCCGTACTGATCCTGACTGACTTCGTCCGCGCCCAATGCTTTGAGCTGCTCGGCCAACAACCGCCCAACTTCAAGTTGCCCGTCCGAACTGGGGTACTTTGTCTGAGTTTCGTCGGCGGTCGAATCAATTGCAACGTACTGGAGAAATCGTTCGAGCAAGCGTTCGCGATTCATGGCTTCTGTCCGTGCTTGTGACGCGGTGATCGGCGCCCCATATTGGTAGGGCGAGCGGTGGTCGGGCAGTCATCATGAAGGACGAAAACCGTCAAGGAAAGGGGGCCAACCTATGGTTGAAACTGGGATCCGATTTTTTATCTTTGACGTCGAAAGCGTGGCCGACGGAAAACTGGTTTCCGATCTTCGCTATCCGGGCGAGAACCTCGAGCCCGCCGACGCCGTGCAGCGATATCGCATGGAACTGATGGAAAAGTACGACTCGGACTTTGTTCCGTACACGTTTCAGGTTCCCGTTTCCGTCGTCGTAGGAAAAGTGGGAGCCGACTTTCGCTTAGTCGATCTGGTCGCCTTAGACGATCCCGAATACCGCCCGCACATTATCACCGAGAAATTTTGGAGAGGCTGGAGCGCCTACCACCAACCGACACTCGTCAGTTTCAACGGTCGTACTTTTGACATGCCCCTCATGGAGTTAGCGGCCTTTCGTTTCGGCGTATCCATCCCAAAGTGGTTCAACATCCAGGGAAAGAGCTTCGAGCAGCCACGCAACCGGTTCAACGTGGCAGCTCATTTTGATCTCCACGATATGCTCACCAACCACGGCGCCAGTCGATTCACGGGCGGGTTGAACTTGGCCGCGAACTTGCTGGGAAAGCCGGGCAAGATGGATGTCCAGGGCTACATGGTCCAAGATCTGTATGACGATGGGAAGCTCGAACAAATCAACGACTATTGCCGCTGCGACGTTCTTGATACCTACTTCGTGTTCCTGCGAGCCAACGTCATGTTGGGAAACCTGACCATTGAGCAGGAGCGGGAGATCGTGGAAGAGACGCGGCAGTGGATCGCAGCGCGTTCCGGCTCGTCTCCCGCCTACGCCAACTACCTGAACAACTGGGGCGATTGGCACAATCCTTGGTGATCAGCTTCCAGTAGAACGACTCGGCGATCATTCCAGCAGTTTGAACGCTTCGATGACTTTGTCCTTGTGACGGCTGCCGAAGACGAGCACCATCAGCTTGGCCATGATTTGTCGTTCGTCGGCCGTAAGGAACGCTTCGCCGCCGCCCATCTGAGCGATCTCGATGAACTCGGGAATCCGCCTCGGCTGTCGGCATGTCACCGTGCTGACGACGCCTTTGTTCTGACCTTGAAAGTCAGATGCGATTTGTAAACAGTCGCGAAGAAACTGCTTGTGGGGCGGGGCGTCGCCGAACAACAGGATGATCTTTCGCGCTCGACCGCGAAATTGGTTGGCATCCACCGACCATCGCAATCCTTCGTGCACTGCTTCTGGATGGTCGCCGCCGCCGCCCGCGGCGATCGGGCGAAGAAACTCCTCCACCTTCAACACGTCACTTGTAAGCGGCAGACCCTTGACCACGTACTCGTCGCCATCGTCCCGATACGTGCAAATGCTGATGCGTGCTTTCGGAACAAGCTTGACCAGCACCGAACCGATTCGATTGACCTGCGCTTTTACCTCGCGAATCTCGCCGCCCATGCTTCCCGTACTGTCGAAGGCCAGCACGATATCCAATCCGTTGCGTCGCAGATTCTGAATCAGGCCATCCCAACTGCCGCCCGATGTCGAACCGCCGCCCCCCGCGCTGAATTCGCCGACTGAAAAATCGCCTGAGTCGCCGCCGGTCGATGGCGAAGTTACCGCGAGCTCCTCGGTCGAGTCGCTCGATTCCGTCGCCACAGGCGGCGCTACCTCCAAATCCTCGGCTTCGTTCATCTCCGCCTTCTGCTCCGCCACTTCCTCCGCGTCAAACTCCTCGGTTTGCGAGGTGTCAAGGACTTCGGAGGGGAGCTCGCCGATCAGCACGTCCTCCCCTAACCCTTCGCCACCCTGCCCGCCGAAAGTAATGAACGCAGCCAAAATCATCAGCAACATGTGAAAGACAATCGACACCAAGGTCGACAACGATTTGTCCAACCAACGCTTGGCGAAAGGTCGCGTGTCCTCTTTGCCCTCATCCGTGTCATTTTCCGCGTTGGGCAGCGACACTTGCTGAGAGCAATGGGGACAGGTCGCAGATCCGCCAAGTTGCTCGGCCGTGATCGTGAAAGGACGACTGCAATGAAAGCAGGAGAGTTGCATCGTAGATTTGCCCAAAGCGAAATGGGTACTAGAGCATCAGCCGAGGCGTAGAGCCACTATGTCTATTTTCGCGGCGGCCAGGGAGATGGTCAACATTCGAGGCAAGAAAAGAGCTGGATCATCCACTCGGTCGACCAGGAAGAACCGTCCTGAAAGCGGTAAACTCGCCCACACAACAACTTCTTCGCCTGAAACGCCATCGATCGGCGGACGGCTCGAGTATGCTGGAAAGTAGGCGACAGAATTAGAGAATCCGCGCCTTGGGGGCTCGTTCCTTCAGCTGCTCAGCCGCCTCCTCGCTGATCTTGGTCCCAATCACCCAGATCTCTTTCAGCAGCGGCAGGCCGTGAACTTGAGCCGCGTGTTCGTCCACGTGGTCTTCAAAAAATATCACTCGGAATGCGCGGCCCGTCTCCGTTTGGTCGACTCGTGCGCCGATGTCCCGAAGGGCGATAATCGCGTCCTGATTATCGGGGTCCGCCGTCGCCTCCTCGTCCTCTTCAGGCTCTTCCTCTAC
>CAZWOU010000011.1:24352-52277 GCA_964635375.1 uncultured Pirellulaceae bacterium
GCGTCATCATCCGTCTCGGGTTTGTCTGAATCACTAGCCTTTTCGACCGCTCGTTTCTTGGAACGAGTTCGTTTGCGACGTGGCTTGGGCGGGCTTTTTTCCTTGACCGGCTCGTCATCTTCATCGCCCAGGTCAATATCGTCGATGTCTAATTCGCCTTCCAAGAACTCATCGGGTTCTTTTTCGACCTTTTTACGGCGAACTGCTTTTTTCTTCTTGGCCACCGGCCGCTCCAGAAAACATGACTCGAAAAATTGACCTAATCCGCCAATGTATCAGATCGTCGGCGAGGGCGACAGTGTCGCCAACGCCGCGCACGCGATACTCGAACACCCGCTCGCGCATCTAGCCAGGCAGTGTCACCTCGTTGCCCGATTCGACCGATTCTTGGGAAGCCAGGCAGAGCAGTGTGGACCAACGCCCGTCTTCGCCGGTGCAAGGGGGTTGGCCGCCCTCTCGAGCTGCCTTCGCGAAGGCGGCAATTTCGTCAGCTAATTCGAGCAGTTCGCCCGCCGGCTTGTCGATTGCCACTTGGGTTACCTGATCGCCCAGGCCGTACCGCAGGCCGAATTCCGGCTTGTCCGAACGCGCATCGGCGGCGCTCCACCAGGCCCAAATAGTCCCTTTCGTTCCGGTAATCTTCGCCGTTTGGTGATGCCCAAAGGCGGCCAGTGTCTGCGAGACCACCGCATAGGCGCCATCAAAGTTGACGATCGCCGAGAAATTGTCGAGCAGCTGGAGATTCTCCGCGTGCCGCGAATTGGCTCGAGCGTAAACGGAGGTTGGATTGCCGCGACTTGTCAGATACCAGCGAGCCAGGTCAAAGAAGTGGATCGGCTCCTCCAAAATCCAACTGCCGACCCGATCAATATCGTATCGCCAACCGTCGGACCCTTGTCGATATGGAAACCGGGACAATTCAACCAGCACATGCAGAGGTTCGCCTATGGCGCCGTCGTCGATCAGCTGCTTCGCCGCGCCCCAAAGAGACGATAGCCGCAACTCATGCCCGACGCCGAGCACCAAGTTCTTTGATTCTGCAAGCGCGATCAGTTCATCGCAATCCGCGACTTCCAAAGCCATCGGCTTCTCGAGCAACAAGTGCTTCCCGGACTCGAGCACCGCCTTGCCGATTTCGTGATGTAGCTTGTTCGGCGCCACAACCGTAACGACCTCAATATCGTCTCGAGCGAGCAGTTCGCGGTAGTCCCCGCAGACGTGGCAATCGGGATGGGCCTCCCGCGCGGCAGCTTGACTGGCCTCGGACCGCACCGCGATTCCGCCCAGTTCCGTTGTGCCACCCTTCTCGATCGAGTTCGCGTGATGGGCGCCGAACAGGCCGTATCCAACCAAACCAAATCGCACTTGTCTATCATCCATGGTCTGTAATTCCTAATCTGGCAATTCTTCGCCGCGTGTTTCCCGGCCCAACAGCGTGACGACGATGCCCAGGCCAAATAGGGGCGCAAGGTAGAGCGCGGTCTGTTCCGGCGCCCAAGCCATCGACCCAGCGATGTAAATGGCGGCCGCGGTACCGAACCGACCGGCGTTGAAGCAAAATCCGGTCCCCGTGCCTCGCAATCGAGTGGGGAAAAGCTCTGGAAAATAGACCGCGTAGCCCGCGTGCATTCCAAGCGTAAGAAATCCAAAGATCGGGAGTGTGACCCAAAACACAGGCGCCGAGACGTTCTGAGGAATCAAAACCACGAACATTAGCAACGCCATGACTAAGCCGCCTGTGTGATAGAACACAAACGCGCCCTTGCGACCGAGCATGTTGGAGATCCAGCCAAACAGCACGAGCCCCAAACCGCCGCCCAAAGTGTTTAGGCACATCGCGGTCATCTCAGCTCGTTTGATCGGAGACGCGTGTCTTTCCAACGCCGCCTTCTTGGTCGCCTTGTCTGCATCTGGACCGACTTGCTCCTCCGCCAACGCTTCTGTCTGAGCCAAACGCATCAGCGCGTTCTTGCCATAGATGTGGCAGCCCCAAAAGGTGACGAGCCCAATCGTGGCGAGAGCGACGCCCACGCACGTGTTGCGGATGTTATCCGCCTTAAACAAATCGGGCAGCGACCCAGTGACCTGGGTCGCGTCGAGCTTCTCTCGCTTCTTCGCATCATGCCATTGCTCGGGTTCTTTCATCTTCCAGCGAATCACGACCACCAGAAGAGCTGGAAGAATGCCGATCAGGAACCCCAACCGCCAAGTACTGTCGCCCCAAACCTTGGCGCTAATAATGAAGAACCCGACGGCAACGGCCAGCAGCGTGCCAAACACGCTTGAGGCGTGAAAAATCGAACTCATAACCGGACGCGACCGTTTCGGCATCACCTCGGCGACCATCGCGCTGGCGACCGCCCATTCCCCGCCTACTCCCATTGCCACCAAGAAGCGAAGCACCACCATTTGCCAAGGCGCATTGGCGAAGGCAGTGACGCAAGTGAAGACCGAGTAAAACAAGATCGTCACGATCATCGTCTTAGATCGCCCGATCTTGTCGCTGAGGATTCCAAACAAGATCCCGCCAAAGGCGCCGCCCAAGAGAAACGACGCCAAGGCCCAGTTGTTCCAACTCGCAACCAAGGGGTCGTCCGCTGATGAGACACCCAATAGTTGAGGCATGGCGTCGCGCATGCTGGCCACAAAGATCTGGCCTTCAAAAACGTCGAATACCCATCCCAGTGAAGCGACGACGAGCACCAGCCACTGGTAGCCCGTAATGCCCTCGTGCCATTTCAACGCCCGCCCATCGAGTTGTTTCATTTGTTGATTCACTGGGTCTTCTTCGCGGTCAAGATATGAGAGATCAAATATCGGGACGCCATTCTAGCCCGAATGGCAGACCAGTGTTGGGCGGAGTGCATTCCTCCGAGCGACTTTGTCTCGTCCTGCGAAGGCTCGCCCAGCCCCTTGACGCTAGCCCACAAGCTCCGCCAACCGGTCGTACCCGCGTCGGAGCATTTCCGCGGGATCCTCGGCCCAAAGCTGCGGGTTGAATAACTCCAGACTGATGGCGCCTTCGTAGCCGATTTCACGGAGCACCTTGAGCTCAGCTTTCAAATCAATCACGCCCTCGCCCAGCATGACTCGATCCGGATCCTTCTGTTGGCCCGCCGGGATGTCCGCCGCCGCATCGTCGATATGATAGTGGCTGATCCTCTCCGCCGGGATGGCTCGAAGTTGATCGAGAGTCGATTCAGTGTTCCAGGAATGGAAGGCGTCGACGATTACGGTCGCATCATCATCGGCCGTGGCCTGGACGATCTCCCAGGCGTGAGACAGCGATGAGGCCGAGTGGAAGAAACTGATGTACTCAAAGGTTGGGCGAACTCCGATTTCTCGACCCAGCGATAACAGGTCGCGGTAGCGACTCGCCAACTGATCGAACGGGCATGGGTCTCGCGGCGGCGAGCAAACCAAGTAGGGGCACTGGAAACGGGCAGCCAGTTCCATTCGCCTCCGCGCCTCATCCAGCATCAGCGGATACTCCAACTCACTCGCTTCCCCCCACGCCCGCAAAGCGATCATGCTGGGCACGATCAGGCCGCGATCCGAAATGGCCTTCTCGACATCGCGCACCTCGCCTCCTCGACCAATGTGTTCGTAGATGTCGTTGATCCAAAGCTCGACTCCCGCAAAACCCGCGTCCGCCGTTAGGCGGATCTTCTCCAGCAACGGCTGCGGTTTGATCGTGCTAGTGTTGAGACACAATGTAGAGGCCATATTCGTCGGTATTCCTTACGTGATCTTTTCAGTGATCCTCGTTGCCAGCCAACGATGCTGTGGAATGTATGCCGGTAGGTTACCAAACTGAGCCGTTCAAGTGGCGAAGCGGGCACGAAGAGACTCGAAGAACACAAGAAGGGAAATATGGCCACAAAGAGCACGAAAAGGAAATGGGCGTTGATCGAGCGGACAGACGCCGGATGAGACGGCGAGACGGATAGAAGGGAGAAAGGAAAGTACGTCCACGAGAAGCCCAGCGCGCGTAGCCACAACCAAATTAAGAACAGGTGTGACGCTGCCGCGGTAGATTGATGTTTTGATCCGCATCGCGGCCATAATCAACGCTAGAAACGCAAGGACCGACGACCTAATGAAACTGGCAGCTTAAAAGTCTGCGCACCGTGCAAGGATTCTCGACGTTAGTAATACAAGAAGGGAAAGTGAAAACTCACTAGGTGATTTGCCGCCGTAGTTCGTCAAGCACTCGCATGTTTCCCAGCGTGTCTTCTGCAGTGATCCATGGTTTGGCGCCTGCTGCGGCTCGCGCGAACGCCTCAGCTTCCAAGGCGTAGGGACCTTTGTCGGAGGAGGCGGTCACGGTTTCGGTTCCATCTGGCCGAACGATGTCGAAGCGGCCATTGCTAAACCAGGGCGTGTCGATTTGCAGATAGCCTTCGGTTCCGCCGATGTAGGATGTGCGGTCGGCGTGGACGGTCATCCCGCACGTGAAAACGGCGAAGATCCCGCCTGGAAAGTCGAGTGTGCCCGCTGCGTAGTCATCGACGCCAAATTCGTGCGAGTGGGCGGACACATGGACTCGATTTGGTTCGCGTCCGGCCACAGCTCGAGCAAAATTGATACAGTAGCAGCCGACGTCCATCAACGATCCGCCCGCCAAGTCGGCTTGATACCTGACATCGTTTGCCGAGGATTCACGATGGTAGGTGAAGTGGCTGCGAATCAAGCGAACGTCGCCGATCGCACCATCGTGAATTGCCTGCAACAGCTTTGGCATCACGGGATGGCTGCGATACATGAAGGCCTCGACCAAGATTCGGTCGTTCTTTTTGGCGGCCGCGAACATCTCTTCAGCTTGGTCGGCCGAGGTCGCCATCGGCTTCTCGCAGAGCACATGTTTCCCCGCTCGCAGCGCTTTGAGCGTCCAGGGGTGGTGCAGCGTGTTGGGAAGCGAGATATAGATCGCTTCTACGCTCGGCTCGTCTAGCAGTTGCTCATACGAGGCGAGGGGCTTCCCGCCATGCTCCAAGCAGAATTGGGCCGCCGTTGCCTGCTTGCGCGAACCTGCGGCAACCAGCGTCTGCCCGTCGGCGGCACGCAGTTCAGCAGCAAATTTCCCGGCGATCTTGCCGGTACCCAGGACTCCCCACTTCATCGCCTTCCTCCTGCGAAATGTCAATGTCTGATCGGCTGAGAAGCCCGCCCGGCGATCCGCGATTCGCGTGAGCTAATTCAAGATCTGAAACTCGCTGCGCAGCGCGCGTAGCAGTTTCCGCTGACGTTCATTCTTTGGTCTCTCGGCTGCGAACTGCTCGTGCAGCACGGACTGTACCCGATTGTATCGTTCGATCTTCGAGGCGCGAGGATCCTCAATTGTCTCGACGATACCCGCGAACTCGTTGGCGTAAACCTGTTCTTGCCAATCCAGATAGACCTTGTAATCGCCACTTAGGTTGGCGCTGACCTCGGAACTCATGCGAGGCAAAGCAGCCCACTCTTGCTGTAGCTGGCGTAAGAGTTCGAGCGTTGCGGCGTGGGCGTCTCGAACTGGTTTTGGATCGGCCCGGTCGGCTTCCAGTGCATTCATGATGGCGACATTAAAGACCCCGCTCGTTTGCTGCATTCGCGACTTGGCCGAGCGGATCCGATCGAGCAAATCACTGGCTTCCTGTTTCGCGGCACGCCGCCTGGCGACGGTTTCTTCGTACGTTGGTCCGCTTGGCGGTTGCACCGATAGCCGGTAGCCGACCGCGAGAAACAGCACAACGACCGCGGCGATTTTCCAACGTGTAATGGTCATTGGCGCATTCCGCCTTCTATTTCCGCTGTTGCTTGAACAACCAATCCAAGACCTCGCGGTTGGCGTAAGTGGCGGCCCAGCTATTGTGGCCGACTCCGTCGTATTCCGTATACTTAGGTTCTCCGCCGGAGGCCTTAAGGGCGTCGATCATCTGTCGCGAACGGGCCGGCTTGACCACCGTATCCGCGCCGCCGTGGAAGCACCAGATGGGAATGTGGTCGAACGACTTGGCGATCGCCGGGTCGCCGCCTCCACAGACTGGGATCGCCGCGGCGAACGTCACAGGTCGGCGCTGTACCGCGTCCCACGTCCCAAAGCCGCCCATCGACAAACCGGTCACATAGATCCTCTGGGCGTCGATGTTGAATTCTCTCTGCAGCGCATCGAGCAGGTCGAGTGAGAGCTTCATGGACTTGGACGGCATCACGGGCATCTCGTGCGAGTCGGCGCTCCAATCGACGTTGACCCATTTATGGTCGGTAGGGCACTGCGGCGCGATTACGAACGCCGGGTGTTTCTGCATCACGTCGTCGCTGGCGAAATCCGTCATCGCGTGGACCAGTTGCTTCTTGTTGTCATCGCCACGTTCGCCGGCCCCGTGCAAAAACAACACCAACGGGTACTTCTTCGTCTTGTCATAGTCATTCGGTTTCAGGATGCGGTACTTCAACACGCCCCGTTCACCCCCCTTGTACTCGCGAGCTTCGTACCGATCGAGTGGATCGTCAGCCCGCACAAATACGGACGCGGACGCGAGAAGGACGAACATCATGAGGGTCTTCCAAGGCACGCGGTACCGAGCGTACGGTTGAGGATCACAGTTGGTCGGCAATTTGGACATGGGTACTTTCTCCAAATGATTTCACATGTTGCACATCGCACCGGCATGCCATGCGGCACAGTTTCTTCGCAAAAACGGTCCTGAGCGGAGTTTCCAAATGTTGCACGTCTCCGCGTCGCTCAGCGATCTGGAATGTGTTCTCCTCGGACGAGGTCTTCGAAGGTTTGCCTTTCGCGGATCAGGTGCCGTTGGCCGTCTTCGACCAGGACTTCGGCGGCAAATGGTCTTGAGTTGTAGTTGGATGACATCACAGCCCCATAGGCGCCGGCGCATTCAATCACCAGATAATCGCCAACCTTGGCTTGAGGCAAGGATCGCTTACAGACGAACCCGCCTTCTTGTTGAGTAAAGATGTCGCCAGATTCGCAGAGCGGGCCGCCGACGACGACATCACGCTGCGGCGGCGAGTCGCCAGCGCGAGTGGCGATCGACATCGGATGGTAGGCGCCGTAGAGGATAGGCCGAGCCAGATTGTTGAAGCCGGCGTCAAGCAGGTAGAACAAGTTGTCACCCATCGTCTTCACCGCGCGTATCTCGGCGATCAGGTAGCCCGATTCGGCAGTCAGATATCTCCCCGGCTCGATCTCGAGAGAGACCGCGTGAGCAAACTGATTCTCAAGGCGCTTGCGAGTTGCGTCCCACATTTCGAAGTAGCGTTCCAAGTCGATCGGTTCGTCGGATTCTTGGTAGCGCGTAGGCAGCCCGCCGCCCGCGCTGATCGAGGTGATGCTGGCGCCGATCTTCAGGGCTGCTTCTTCGAGCGAGCCGCAAACCTGCGAGAGATGCTCCAAGTCCGTCCCCGATCCGATGTGCATGTGGACTCCGCTGACTTGCAGATCTCGCGAGTCGGCTCGCCGCAAGCAGTCGCCCAACTGCTCATGCCACACGCCATGTTTCGATTGAGGGCCGCCGGTGTTCGTCTTTTGACTGTGGCCGTGCCCAAACCCCGGGTTCAGCCTCAAGGTGATGTCGCGGCCCGGCGCGCGGTCGCCGAGTTGCTCGATCATATCGGGTGAGCCGACGTTAACGTGGATCTGATGTTCGACGACCAGGTCCAACGCCTGCTGATCAAAGATGTCGGCCGTGTAGACGATGGGCGGAGGGCTGCCCTGAGTCGAATAGCCAGCCGCCATGGCTCGACGAATTTCGCCAGCGCTGACCGAGTCGACGAGACCTCCGCAACTTCGGACGAGATCGATAATCGCCAGGTTGGAACACGCCTTCTGGGCGAATCGCACCACGTCAAATGCAGCCAAGTCCGCAAACCGACGACGGATCATCTCCGCGTCGTAAACAAAAGTAGGCGTACCGTACTGCTTCGCGAGGTCCTCGATCGCGTGGCCCACGATCTCGCGGCGAAGCGTGCTAAATGTTCCGGTCGCAGCCATGGCGGGCAGTCTCTTCCGTATTTGTCGTCTGTGAAATAGTCGGTCAGGCGCTGGTCGGGCTTGGGAGCAACGCCCCTTCATTCAACACAACTTTGGCCGCAGGCGAAAGGGTTTCCGCGACACTCTGGTCCGACATGCGTGGGCAAATAGAGCGTCGGCAAGAACCGTCTGTAAAAAAAGACAGCGTGGAAACGGTTCCCACGCTGTCCTCGAACTTGGACTGAATCCCAAAAAATGGGGCAATCTGGCCTAGAACCCGTCGTCCTCGATGCCGCCGCCGCCAGAGGCCGCTTTGGCGCCTAACTCGATCACGCCTTCGTCGACCTTGATTTCGTAGGAGACGCCTCTTGGGATGGTCTTCACGAGAACAGATATTCGATCTCGCCCTTGGGCTTCTTCCACCGCCGCCGCAACCGCTTTGAGCTGGGCATTGTCGGGGTCCATCTTGGCAGCGAAGGCCAAAATCGGCCCAAGCGAGATGGTTATCTCGGCGGGATTCACTTTCTTGGCGCCAGCCGCCGCGGACTCGTCAATGACCTTCTTGATCAGGTCCATGGCAGAGTTGCCAAAGCCAATGAACGCGCTTTTCTCGCCGGTGCCGAGAACGACTTCGATCTTGTCGCCCAATGCCTGTCGCGCTTCTTCGCCTTCTGGAATCGGCATCGACAGCGTGTGAAAAGTGACGCCAGCGTGCGTACCGGCATTGAACTTGACCTCTGGGAAATCGGGCTCATTCTTGGCGAGTTCGACAAGTTCCTTGAAAGCTGCTTCGACGTCCTTGCCATCGGCAATATATCCGCCAGCGGCGAAAGCCACGCCGTTATCGAGCGTCAAGACGGCGCCGCCATCCATCTTGCCGGATGCAATCGTCTTCTTCACGACTCCCATCAGTGAGCTGAGGACTTTCTTGACGGCCACCTTGGCGTTGTCGTCATTCAGGTTGTCGTCCTTTTCGATCTCGGCCGCCGCTTGCTTTTCCACAACGGCTAGCCAGTCGTTGGTCTGCTGGATGTCGTCTTCGGTAAGCACCGAGGCGACATTCATGACAGCGGCAGCGTTAGGTTGAGAGAAACCAGAGAAGTTGCTGGTGATGCTCTCCATCGCCGCGATCTGCTTGGCCAACTTCGTGCCTTCAATCGCGGTGAGCGACAAATCTAAATGGACGTTCTTGTTGGCTTGATCGATGGCCAACCCGAAGACAATCTCGTCGATCTCTTCAAACGCTCGAACCATTTGCTCCATCGCGCGTTCGCTCATCTTGCGTTGCGCCTCGGCGGCCGCTGGATCGCCGGATTGGGCGGCTTGCATCTCCATTTGCCGCTCAAACGCGCCTTGCATCTCTTTCAGCGCCATCTGCCGCAGAGGCTCTGGGACGGCGCGGAAATTGGCTCGAACACCGATGTCGTACTTGCTGACTAAGTCGGCAATCGCAGCGTCCGGATTGGCGATCGTCGCCGTGCCTGCGATGCTGTTGGAAAGAAAGACCCAAGCGCCGTCTTCCTTAAAGAAAACCGGTTGATCGAGACCAATCTTCTTGACGCCATTGCCGACATCTTCCGCTTTGCCAACTTGCTGCTCAACCATCTGCAACAGGTTCGCCAGGTTCTTCACTGGAATAAAGCCAGTCACGACCGGTTCAGGGCCGTTGAAGTTGACCACCACGCCTGCGGGCTTGCCCGTGTCTAGGTGTTGGGTGTACTGCTGAGCCATGAAAGCGACGAGTCCACCGTAGTCCTCGTAACCAGCGATTTTTGTGATGTACTGAATGTCCCCAATAATCTCGTTCGTGCTGGCAATTGAGATCGTTAGGGCGGGCGTCTGCTGGGCTCGTACAGCCGGTGCCAGGGCAATGACCAGCGCCAGGGCCGTAAGCCAACCCATCGATTGTTTGATCCGAGTTCTCACGAAGTTGCTCCTAGTAAAATTTGGATGGAAGGCGACCCCGGGAGAAACCGGCAGCGCGCTCGTGGTGTAGTCGATACTCACACCCAACCACGGTTGTTTCGCAATTTGGCCGACCATCGCAAGAAAGCAAGAATACGAGGCCAAATCCAGCAATTCCCGACTTGCGGCAGTGTAGTGTCTGCGGGTTTGCAGGAAAAGTACTGGCGGTCACAGCGCCAAGCTGGCGAGACTTGGGCCGATCGTGACTCCAGCGGCCTCCTCCGCCAGTCAGAACCTGCGAGGAAGAACCCTGTGCGTCGAGCGGGTGTCTACCCAAGAGCTTGCCGCCGATCGCGAGAGTTTGGCTATCTTACCCAGACCGCCGCGTAACTGCGGGAGGTTGCTGGCAACTTGCATGAGAGGGCTTGCACAACCCAAATGGGTGGGACGCGGCCGAAGACCAATCTGGACTAGCGTTCGCGGTAGACGATGCGGCCTTTGGTGAGGTCGTAGGGGGAGAGTTCGACTCGTACTTTGTCGCCCGGTACGATCCGAATGAAGTGTTTGCGCATGCGGCCAGCCACATGGGCGAGGACTTCCGAACCCGTTTCCAGCTGAACACGGAATCGCGTGTTCGCCAGCGCTTGGGTTACGGTCCCGTCGACTTCGAGTGCTTCTTCTTTTGACATAGACGATCCTAGGGAATCTGATAAACGGCGCCGAAAACACGGCTCAGCCAGACTCGCTAGTCTACTCTATTGCCCCAATCTGGCCAACTGAGGCCAACCAATCGGGTGCCTGCGATCGCTCAGCTGATGGCCGCCAGGCCGACTTTCAGCGCATCGTTGATATAGTCGGCCGATTCCACACCGATTGAAAGACGAATCGTGCCCTCATCGAATCCGAGAATTCGTTGATCTTCGGGCTCGACGCTGCGATGGCTCGTAGACAAGGGATGGCTCAGGGTCGTGCAGATCTCGCCAAGCGAAGGGGCAAACGGGATGCGATCGGCTACGGCTGCAATGAACTGATCGACGCTCCGGCGGCCCCCGGCTAGGTGAAAGGTGACGATGTTCCCCCCACAAGAGAGCACTCGGGCGGAAATCTCGGCGTCTGGGTGATTCGCCAAAGTAGGATAGTCGACCGACCGAACCCGGGCCTGCTCGCTCAGCCAACGAGCGGCGCCCAGTGCCGACTCGCTCGCTCGGCCCATCCGCAGCGGCAAGGTGGCCAACCCGCGAGACGCCAGGAAACAGTCAAATGGAGGCGAGGACAGCCCCCAGGTCGAGACGACCGCCGGGATCCGCTGCCAAAGTCGTTCGCTGCCGCAGAGAAAACCGAGCATGGCGTCGCTGTGCCCATTGATCATCTTGGTCACGCTCTCCATCACCAAGTCCGCTCCGTGCTCGATCGGGCGACAATGAATCGGCGTGGCGAACGTGTTGTCGACTAACAGCGCAGCGCCCCGATCGTGAGCCAATCGAGACAGCTTCGGCAGATCGGCGACTCGCAAAGTCGGGTTGCTGACTGTCTCCACCACCAGCAAGTCCGTCTCCTCTGAAACCGCCCGGGCAACCGCCGTTAGGTCGCATGTGTCGACGATATCACAGCGAACGCCAAACCGCTCCGCCTCTGACTTCAGCAGTGTTGAACTGGCGCCGTAGAGCCGGTTGCTCGCCACGATGCGCGAACCGGATTGCAGGATCGCCAACACCGCAGCGGCCATCGCCGCCATGCCGGACGACGTCATGATCGCCCGATCAGCCCCATGCAACTCGCGCAGCTTCTCCGCGAGCTGGTCCTCGTTGGGGTGCCGCTCGCGCTGGTAGACATACCCCGATTCCTCACCGTCGAGCAACCGCTCAGCTTGTTGAGTCGATTGGCAACTCCAAACCGACGACGGATAAATCGCCGGCGCCATGGGGCGCGTCCCCGACGCTGGCGCCAAATCGGGCCGCGGGCAGATATCGTCCGGTTTCGGCATCTCTTTCCCTGGGGTCAAGTAAAGAATGAACTCGGTATCCACTTCCTACTTCCTCTTCGCGATCTTAATCTTACTCGCCTCCGCCACCTGGCGCGAGAATGGGAATCCAGATTTCGATCAAGAAGCTCAGCCGGGGACCTCCAGCTGACTCAGCGTAGAAAGACAGTGTAGGAAGACAGCGTAGAAAGACAGCGTAGGAATAGACCATCCTCACGCCTGAGGCGGTAGACTCGCTTTTCGCGTCGACGTCCCCGCCTGTGCTACAATTGCGAATTGGATCAGTTTCGTCTCGTGGAGAATAACTATGAAAACATTGCATAATCGTCTGTCTGGCCTACTGGTCATCGGCTTCATATTGGTTGTCGGAGTCACAACTTGGTTCGCAGCAGTCGCCGATGACGATCGCCACGCGGATCGCGCCAAGGCGGAACGAGACGGTGACTTCGACCAATCCGACGATCGCGGACGAGCCATCGAACGCCTCCGCCGACTGCGCGAAGAAATCGAACACCACGAACGCGCTCGACGCGATGACAAGGATGGCCACGCTCGGCACGAACACGACGGCCACAATCACGATGACGACGCTCGGCACGAACACGACGGTCACGATCACGGTGACCACGCTCGGCGCGAACACGATGACCACGAACACGACGGCCATCATCGGCGCGAACACGACGGTCACGATCACGATGGCCACGCTCGGCGCGAACACGACGGTCCAGGGGAGCACGATTTCGAGCGGCGTCGGATG
This sequence comes from uncultured Pirellulaceae bacterium, assembly GCA_964635375.1. GTDB lineage: Bacteria > Planctomycetota > Planctomycetia > Pirellulales > Pirellulaceae > CAZMNY01. Next base: position 36,974 of record CAZWOU010000011.1, read on the forward strand.
GAAATGGCGGTTCACGAGATGGAAATGGAGCTGCGGTCGCGCGAGCGAACGATGGTGCTCCATGCGGCGGAGATGGCTGAGGACGAGTTTGCCTCGAGCGTAATCGCCGTGAAGATGATCGCCGAAAGCGAAGACGCCGAGAGCGCAATCGAGTCGCTTCAAGACTTGGCGAACGAAGTCGAGAACGCGGGGCTGCGGCGCCACATTCAGTTTCAGCTGGCCGAACTATGGCGCCGCGTCGGTCATCATCGCGAGTCGGTGAAGGTGCTCTCGGACATTGTCCGCCAGGCCAACCTCGACGACGACGATGAAGATGACGACGAAGAAGAATATGACGAAGACGACCGCGAAGAGGAAGAGAGGCGACGAGAACTAGACGGGCCGGATGAGCTCGACGACAGGCGGTGAGTCGACGATCGGCGCCGCGGTCAGTGGCGGTTGAGGAAATGAGCCATTCGATCGGGGAAATCGGTGGATGCGCCATCGGCGTTGGCGCGGCTCAGGACCAGATTGAGCAGTTCCTCGAAGTCATCCACAAATGGCGGCAGCCGGTCGGTCCTCAGCGTGTGCGGGAAGACTTTCAGTTTATGCTTGTGGGCCACGTCGACCAAATCGGTAAACACAATCCGGTTTTCCTTGTCGCGGCCTGTTACGAGATGTTCCACGGTCGGCCCTATCGAGTCGGCGTATGTGGCGATCGCCCGCAGGCCTTCGGCGGTCGTCATGGGGTCTTCGGCGGAACCGCAGATGCGTTGGCAGAGTGGAAGATTGCAGGCGTGCTTCTTCCGAATCTGTTTGAGCGCGTCGGCCTCGACAGATTGCACAATCGCAGCGTCATCTCGTTTCGTGTAGCCATATTGCTTTAGCACTTCCGCGACTCGCCCAGTGATGTCTCGACCCTGCTGGAGATGCCAGACGGGCGCAGTGATCCCCACAAATAGCCCGACCTCGCGGTTTCTGCTGTGGTTCAGCCCCTGTATCAACTCGATCTCTTCGTCCAACGTGTTCAGCCGGAATTGGCCCAAGCGGAGCGGAAATCTTCGAGCGAATACCGCCTTGCCCGTTTCACGGTCAATGCGTTCGTGAGCGCGCAGCGCCTTGATTTCCTCCCAAGTGAAGTCGAGTGCGTAGAACTGTCCATCCTCACGCGCCCGGCTGGGAAAGATCTGCTTGACGTTGGTGACGGCATCGAGCTGAACATCATGAAGCACGAGCAGCCGGTCATCGTTCGTCAGAACGACGTCTTGTTCCAGGTAGTCGGCGCCCATCCCGCAGGCCAACGCCTTCGCTTCCAGCGTATGTTCCGGCAGATAGCCACAGGCGCCGCGATGGGCGATGATTAGTTTGGTCGAAGCGGCGAACGCCGAGCTGGATGGAATGGGGGCCATGACGGAGACTCGAAAAACCAGGTTCTGTTTGGAGCGTGGCCCCACAAAGGTGTGGCGACCATGGGCGACTAGGGTTCCGGCGACTAGGGTTCTGGCCGCGCTTGCGTCGAGAAGCTCAGACCGTGCACTATCGGAAACCGGTCTCGCAGCCGTTCGTAAAGGATGCGTTGAGTGACCATCACGCCATGTTCGGTCTTATCGACAGTCTGGAAGTTAGGTGCTCGATCCCGGTTGCCGGTCAACTGGATTTGACCATTGTGAAAATGAACCACGCCGCTCTCTGCGATGGTCGGCTGGCGAGGCAGGTCGTCGAACAGAGTCTGCAGTCGAACGTTGGCGGGGAGCGGTTCTTCGCTTGCGAACACAATGACTGACTCGCTGCAGGATCGTTCGACCTGCATCTTCCAAAACGAGTCGACGCCGTCAGGGAGCCCCAGCGATTGGACCGGTGAAGGGCGCCGTCGATTGTTCCAGTCGCCGTTGGACCAGGGGTAGATCGGCGTCGCCTCCCCATCGCCGTCCACCCAGACGACATAGACATTGGCCTCGCGCGACAGTTTCAGCTGAAATCGAATCGAGTCGTCAGCGCCGGCGGCCGGGGCGTCAGTCGAACCAAGCTGCGACCAGAAGTCCTGGCGCAGGACCAGTAATTCAGATTCGGCTTGCAGGGCGGGCTGCTTCATGGAGGGCGAGCAGAAGAAGCCGGCGACCAGCAGGGCGAGCAGGAAAGTGATTGCGAGTGAGGCCGCCATCTTGCCGCGGCTGGACAACTTCGGTTCCAGAAAACGGCCCAGTGCCGCTTGCAGATCCTGTGCGGTCGAAAACCGATCGTGTGGGGATTTCTCCAAGCAACAGAGACAAATGGACTCGAGTTCCTCGGGGAGCGAGTTTTCGATTTGACGAGGCGGCGTGGGGCAATGCGACTGAATCGCGTCGACCAACTCCTCAAAGCCGGACCCGTCGAACGGCCTGACGCCGGTAAGGCCCTCGTAGAGAATCACGCCCAACGCCCAGACATCGACGCGGGCATCCGATTGCCGCGCGTCGCCGCGAGTCTGCTCGGGCGCCAAGTAAGGAGGCGACCCTGCCACTTCACCCTGTTCCGCAGGCCGCAAATGCTGGTGGGTCGCCAAACCGAAATCGGTAATCACGGGTCGTGCACCAGATTCCAAGAGAACATTGTTCGGCTGGAGGTCGCGGTGCACGACGCCCTGCTCGTGGGCGTATTGGGCGGCGCGAGCCAATTCGAAGACGATTTCCGCCAGGCGTTTTGGCGGAATCGGCCCGTACTTCATCAAGCTCCGCAGCGACTCGCCCTCAATATACTGATACACCAGATAGGGCCGCCCAGACTCGTCTTCCTCGACGTCGTATACCGATGCGATTCCCTCGTGATCCAAGGTCGCCGCTAAGCGAGCTTCGTCGATCAACATCTGCTTGGACTCGGCCGTGGCGACAATGTCGGGCCGCAACGTCTTGATTGCCACTTGGCGGGAGAGCTGATCGTCTTGGGCAAGAAACACCGCCCCGAAACCGCCTCGCCCCAACTCGCGCACCACCGTGTACCGGCCAACTCGCTGCCCCGTTTGAAGCGGATGAATAGCCGACACCGTGGGCCGGCGCCGAAAGACGGCCCGGATGACGTCTCGATACGCCGGCAGCCGTTTGGCGTAGCCAGCCTCGCTGGCCGACTCGCGTTTCATACCGTCATAGGCCAGGTCGAGCCGCAACAACTCGTAAACCAGCGACGGCCGATCCTTTGGATCAGCTTCCCCAACAAACTCCTCCAAGCTCGGATGGACTCCTTGCATCCAACAATCCTCGAAGCGCATGCATATCGCGTCGATTCGCTCCGTCGACTCCAACGGCATGGGTTCGGGGAAAGGTGATTTCGGTTCCGTCACTCGTCCAGTCCCTCCCATTTCTGTCGGATCAATCGCAACCGCCGTTCGACCGTCGGCACAGAACGCCTTATCGCCGCAGCGATCTCCTGGTTCGTGCACCCATCCAGTCGATAAAGTGCGATCTCCCGCAACCCTTCATCCAACATCGACAACAAATGCTCTATCGTCTCCCTGTGCATGACGACGAAATCGGGCGTCGGCGAGTCGCCAGCATATTGGTCCATCGGCCCAGGATTATGGCAGACGCGCTCGTTCGCTCGCTTCTTCCGGTTCTTGTTGCGAATCAAGTTGGTCGCTTTGCGCCGAGTAATCGACGAAAGCAGTTTCCAAAGCTCATTGCGGTTCTGAAGGTCGGGAAACGAGCCGTTGTGCAGTCGACGAAAGAAGCTGTGGAAGGCGATGTTGACTACGTCCTCCTCGTCCTCCTCGCGACGCACGTAGTCGGGCAAGGTCCGTGCCGCGATCTGTAAGAGACGCTTGTGGAATCGTTGCCAAATCGCGTCGGCGGCCCCCTCGCGACCATCCTGCAATTGCCTGATCCAGAAGCTGACGGACCCGCTTGATTCGGACATGTCACGTTCCCAGTCAGAATATTCCAGTCAAGACAGCCGCGCCCCACCGCAAATCTTCTCAATCCGATTCTCTAGCCTGTTGCGCCGCCAGGCATTCTAGTTGCAACTGAGCCGAGATGCGAAAGGAGTCCAATGGCGTTTGATGGGTAATTGCGTCAAAAAGCGATGGATTGGATAGAAAACGCGAGTTCGCGACAGGCTTGTGTCACCGATGACTAGGTCTTTCGGCTCGCCCGTCATCCATTTCATTCCCGACAAGGTGCATGCCATGCCTCCCGTTCCGGATGCAATCCTCGGCCGTCACGCCCGCGCAATCCGAATCCTCACTTGCCTGCAGTCCGGCCCAGGCTTTAACGCCGCCGAACTCGCTCGACATCTCGGAGTAAGCCGCCGTACGATCTATCGCGACCTCAACTTGATCAAGGAGGCGGGGATCCACATTTGCTTTGATGAAAGACAGTCGGCCTACCGGTTGGAAAGAGACTCGCAGCAGCACCTGATTCCTACATTCGAAATCGACGATCTCTGCGACCTGCTGCTGACGTCTCACACTTCGATTATGAACCGCTCGCCCGAATTGCATTCGGAGGCTCGGCAGGCGATGAGCAAACTGCTCTGCCTGTACCCGGCGGAGACCCGTAATCGCTTGTCGAGAATGATAAGCGGCTGTTTTGTGAGCCTTCCGGAACCCGCGTACGGCGAGGAGGATTGGCGGAAAGCAAAGCTCATCCTCGAGGCCATTGGCAGACAGGTCTGCATCCGAACTTCGACGCTCGGCGACCATGGCCAGTCGTCGACCAAGATCGCGCCGTATCGGCTCGATATCGGCATCGATACGCTGCTGCTAACCGGCCGATCATCGTACGACGCCGCCAAGGTGACTTTCCCTCTGGAATCGCTCGTCGATATTGAACTTACCGACGATCCCTTCCCTTCACCCCGCGCTGCAAGGTTTCTCAGCCAGGAGATCCGCCAGGACGAAGCGAGATCGCGCCGTCGGCTAGAATATGCATCTTGAAATCACGTTGCCAGACACCTCGCTATACGTGATCTTGTTTGAGCTACGGTCTCGGAGTGATCATGCCGTACTTCTTCATTTTCTTGTAGAGACCAACGCGACTAATTCCCAAAGCTCGCGCGGTCGCAGTACGGTTGGCGCCGTTGGCCCGCAAAGCATCCTCAAGAATCTCACGCTCCGTCGTGGCGACCCTCTCCGAAAGTGTCGACGCGCCGTTGGCCGACCCGCGAGGAGACTGTTGATGCAACAAAGAGACTGCCAAGTCCTGCGGAGTGAGCTCAGCTGTCTGGCAGAATAACACAGCTCGCCGAATGTGGTTCTTGAGCTCCCGAATGTTGCCCGGCCAATGGTAGGCCTTGAGCACCTCCAAGAATTCGGGATGCACGCGGCGAATTGAGATCTTGTGGTGCGAGCAGAACTCTTGAACGAATGCGAGCGTCAAAGGCACGATGTCCAGCGGTCGATCACGCAATGGAGGAATCGCGAACTCGAGTACGTTGAGTCGAAAATAGAGGTCAGGACGAAACTCGTTCTGATCCATAAGCTGCTTGAGGTCGACGTTGGAGGCCACGATCAGTCGCGTCCGGCTGCGGCGAGTTTCATTGGATCCAACCGGTTCGAATTCACCCGTTTCAATGACCCGCAATAATTTCGCTTGCTGTTCGGGACCAACGGCGTCGATTTCGTCGAGCAACAGCGAACCGTCGTTGGCGGCTTCGAACTTCCCAACCTTGTTGCGATCCGCGCCAGTGAAGGCGCCTTTGACATGGCCAAACAACTCACTTTCAATCAAGTTCTGCGGGAGCGCGCCGCAGGCCACCGTCATCAATGTTTCGTTGCGACGCTCTGACAACTCATGGATCATGCGGGCAATCGTCGTCTTGCCTGTGCCTGTTTCGCCCACGAGTAAGAGAGCTACGTCGTGGGCCGCCATCCGCACCATCTGATCCACCATGGCGTATATGTTCGGCGTATACGTGCGGTACGACACCGACGCCGTTTGCACCGTTCGCGGCGTCTCGGGCCGCGCGCTCCGTGGGGTGCGATTCAGCTGTGACAACATCTTTCCGTCGAGCGGAAGATCCAAATGGCCATGTACGGCCGTGTCGGCCAGTTGAGCCCATTCGCGGCCGTAACCCTTGTCTGAGATGGCCACGACTGGAACGCGACCACTGCTGGTCGAGAGCGACTTGAGTAGCGGGACGGGACTTTCTGTTGCCGAGTCGCCGCGGAAATCGAGAAAAACCGAGGTCAATCGATTCTGCTGAATCTCCTGCTGGGCCTCATGGAACGACTCCACCATCCGTCCCTGACATCCGTGATCTTCCCACAACAGCCGCTTCAAACGCCCGACCATTCGATCGTCGCGGCTGACAATCAGAGCCGTATCGCCAAAATTGATCGACGCAGTCGGTTTGCCCGTCGAGACCGAATTGGTCGAAGCCGGTAGGCCGTTGTCTCCCTGCTGTTGGGCTTGGTTCATGGCCTCTCCAACACAATTCGAGTCGAAATCAGACGGTTTTACGCAAACTTCTCAGGTTGCGCTACCTACCCTGTCTACGGTAGTTAACAGTTCCGAGAACTCAAGTTTCGGCCGACAGAAAACGGCAGGAGACGGGCGCTTCCGTCAGTTTGCATTCCCAGGTGAAACTCATAAAACCAGTCTATAAAACATCTTACAAGACTCTCCCTGAGTGGAGTAAATACCAGATGCTGCCTGCACTTTTATTCACTGGAGGCGATTCTCCCGGCGATCTCCCGATGCGCAAGCTATAGTTGGCAGCCTGCTAACCAACGAGGTATGCGCAAAATGCCCTCCATTGAACTGCCAGCCGAACCGGCTCAGACGACCGACGAAGTCGGTAACACGATCAGCGGCGACGCCCGAGAACTGGCGAGCGTCGAGCCGATTTACGCGGATTTGGTGGAATCCACCGTGGTGTTTGCTGGCGCGAGCCCGGAGACGCTATCCGGGGCGGCCCGCCGAGCCTGGTATTGGCGATGGATCGACAACCGCGTGGCGTTGCTGGGCATTCTGTTCTTGGTCACTGGCGCATTCGGACTGCCGCTGCTGTATCACAGTCGGGCTTTCTCAACTCGCACGAAGTGGATGGTCGCCTTGGCCAACGTCGTCTACACCGTGGTCAGCTGCTATTGGGCGTATCTAGAAATCGCCAGTTCGGTGGCGACAATCCGGGAGGCGCTCTTGGCGATGTAGGTTCGGGTTGCTCGGCGGATCGATTACTTGAACAACTTCTTGAGTCCCCGCTCGATCTGCTCCTTCAAAAGTTGCTCGGTCGCCCCGCGAGCCGAGTCCTGCGCCAGTCGCCTCAACACGCTTTCATCCACGTTCGGTTTGGCGAATGTCCCGCGAACGCGAAGGGGAATTGACTTTCCCCGTAGAGATTCAAGGTATCGGCTCTTCTTGATCCAGCGGTCGAGCACGGGGATCTCGGCCACAAGGTCTAGCGTCTGGTCGAAGCCGACTGAGCCTGTTGTGCGAATCTCAACATCGCGAAGACGAAGCATTAGTTGCTTGTGGTAAACGCGACCTTGTTGCACTTGGAACTCGACTTGTTGCGTTGGGATGGCAATCCAGGTGGGGCGAGCGAGATCAGCGGCCGATTGTGGATCGACAACCGAGAGAATCTGTTGCAGTGGCCCGAGTAGTTTTGTGGTGAGCGAACCCGGTCCGACCTGGGCTTGATGCACAATCAAGACGCCCTGCGACTGCAACGAGTTCAAATCGTCGATCGGTGCAGAGGCCCGTTCCAATTCCAGCGACATGTTCCCTTGGGCTCGAGTTGAATCGGCGAGAAGCGGGGCGACATATTTTAACCAGCCGCGACACATTTCAGGCGTCAGGTCAATCTTCCGTATCCCATCGCCTTTCTTCAGGCTGATAACGCCCGGCGACTGACTGAGGTCAATCCTTGGGTTCAATGTGGCCTGGCCTTGATTCAGGTCGACATGAACGGGCTCAAAGACGGCGACACTGTCTCTCAACTGTGAACGCAGGGTCACCGCGCCGATCGTGAAACCGAATGCTTCAGCGCGGTCCCAGCCGATGGCGCTGGTGGCGGTCAGTCCCAGCGGCGCAATGGCGGGCCCTTTCGGGACCAACGCCTCTTCCGGCCGCGGTTGCTTTGCCGCGAGGGCTTGTCTTTCCGTTCGCTTGGAAACGGGCCCGCGAATTGCAAACGTCTGCGACTGACGCCCGAAGACCTTGATCTGCCCGTCCTGCGTGAGGGACAGGCGGTCCATTGCTGTTGGCCAATCGTACGTCAAAGCGCCCTTCACATCGACTAGACTTTCATGGTCATTGAACAGCAGATTGCCTTGCGTCGCCACGGCCAACCAATCGGTGTTGCATTCCATTCTCTCTATCTCGATGGCTCCGGTATCCAAATCCACAGCGACACGACCGGTGGCGCGAAGATTCGGCTCCTGCCAGACCAATTCCGCCCGTCGACGACTAACCGGGGTGACTTGCGGCTGGCTTTGCGTCGGCGTCTTCGATGCGCTAAAGCGTTCGGTGCTTATATCCCATTGCAATGAGACCGCGGTCCCCGTGGTCGCCAAGTCGCATTGGCCAACAACTGTTCCTGCAAAATCGTACGGCGCAATCGCAGCTCCCAGCAATTTGCTGACGCGGCCGAGATCGCCGCGCACGCTGATGGCCGCATCGATCTTGGTCGACGGTGAAACCGCGATGTTCAGATGGGTGGTTGCCGCCGACAAAGTGGAACTGCGCAAGCTTGCTTCACGCGTCGTCCACTGCGACGGCTCAAGCTGCAGCCGACCGCTGATGCTCGCGGCCACGTTCGGTTCGCGAACAACGACGCTTCCTGTCGCGGTTTGAAGTTTAAGATCTTGAATCTCCAGTGAAGACGAACGGACCTCAAACGCGTCGGGACTCGCAATAACGTGAGCTTGGGCGTCCACTCTGCCCTCGACGCTGAACTCAAGCGGCGGAGCTAGGCCGGTAGTTTCTGCGATCCGCGACCAGCGCCGAACGTCCCCATTGAGGTGCACGAGGTAGCCCTCCGCCTGTGGCTCAACTCCAACCGAGTCCTTGTCGATGGCCAACTCGCCATGCCAGTTCTCAAGTCCCCAGCGATCCGAAATGTCGCGCCGAAGCGACGCGGTAGCGGACAAGGAGACGCGAGGTTCGTCCCAGCGACGGCCTGCATCAAGCTGTAGCGAGAATCGACTGATCGCGAGCTCACCCCCGATATTCACCCTCTCAGCGGTTCGGTTCCAACTGCCGCGGCCCTGCACGTCTCCACTGAATTCGACGCCCCGCAGATCGACGAATTGTTCGAGACGATTGCGAAGTTGGCCTAGATCGCCCTGTACCGTGAGTTCGCCTTTTGCAGGAGGACCCGCACCCTTGATCGTGAGGAAGTCGGAGAAGCAGGTAAGCTGATCAATCGTCCATCCGGCTTGATCATGGGTGGCCGAAGCAACCAGTTGAATTGGATCGCGCCACTGAACGGTTCGGCCTGAACTGACCGCGACGACCGGTCGCATGTTCAGTTGCAAGTCGATACGCCGCGCGTGTTTGGCCGACGCCTGACCGCCGTTCGGGCTCGAACTCGCCTCCACGTTGGCGATTCGAAAGGTCGCACCGCCTTCCTTGATGACGGTGTCTTCGCGTACGCGCGCTGCTCGCGGGAGCGTTTGAGACAGCAGAGCCAAGTCGATCCAGCCATGAGCCTCGCCTCTTGCTGCCGAGACCAAATCGTTCCAGGACTGTTCGGACACTGCGCGCCCCATCGCGCCCAGCTCGAGGTCGCACGACAGATTCAACTCGGCCCAGTCCGCGCGGAGGGCGAGACCTCGACATCGGATATCTTGCGAGCCGATATAGACGTTGCCGATTGCCGTGAATTGCTTCGTGCGGAGGCGATCTCCCTGAAGTGCGGCCGCTCCGGCAAACTCTAAGTCACGGACCTGAAAATCGTTCAACGTCGCCAAACATCCCTGGGCGTCCCACCGCAGCTCGCCGTTCGAGGTCAGCGCGCCGTCGCACTGAATGTTGGGGTCAAATCTTGCGAGAGCAACCTGCAGGCCGCCCATCGGTGCAGTAGTCGATTGCCAGGCCAGGTCGCCTTCTCGCACATCGCCGAAATTCGCCTGGCCTTTGCAAGATACCGGCCCCGAGTTCTGATCCACGGCCATTTCCGCCGTTACCTTCCACTCGACCGCTTTCTCGCTTGTGCGACAATCCAATTCGCCCTCTATCGACCGAATCTCGCCAACCTGTTCGCCCTGTGCGTCTGCCAGTTCTATGGCGCCATCGATGACGATGATCTTTACATGGGCGGCAGCGGCGCTGTCACTCGAGTCCTGCAGAAGAGGCTGAATCAGGTCTTCGATGTTTGAACCGTCTCGCCTCAGCACCGCTTTGACCGATGGCTGCCGCAGTGTGATTGGACCCGGATTCAAAGGGTCGTTGAGCAGGTCGATCAATGACGTGGAAGTCGACAGTTGGGCAATCGAGGCGACCAGGTTCTTGTCCGGGTCTGCGACCGTCACTCCGCTGATCACAACCGGGGAGAACCAACCGAGCGAGGCCGCCTGATAACGAACCTCGCCATTCAGTTGTTCCTCAATTGGGTCAAGCACCCAGCGGTTCAGGGGGGAGTTCGCGACGATCGTCGGCAGAAAATAGGCGAGGGACAGAATTGCCAACACGCTGCCGAAGGCGATCCATCTCAGCGGGAGACGTCGGCGCCGCCGGGCGCTGCGGCGGGATCGCCTGCGCCCGCTTCGACTCTCGTCTCGGGACGACCTCTCTTCCGTCATGTTGCGCTCCTTGCAACGAGTCGAAACCAAATGCGCCGACGCGACACTGGGCTTCGCCTAAGCAATGCTCAGAAGAGTGAATCGCGCCTTGCGCCAGCTCGCCATCGTCTGCTTACGGCAAGCCGTGGGGGGAGAGAATTGTAGTGCGTCGCGCGGCGTTTCCCCAATACGGCTTGTATTGCCAGCACTGCTGGCAAGTCAGCGGGCGCCGGCTGGCTTGAGTTTCCAGCTTTCGTCGAAGAAGTTGGCGGCCACCACGCGGCCGGCCGTCGCGTCTGACGGATCTTGGCTAATATCCAAGACAGCCCAATCCGGCAGCTTGGGGTTTTGCAGTGAGTTGGTTCGATCGTGGGCTTCACGGTGGGTCGGTCCGCTGTTGACGACCAGGTACTTTTTCGGACTCAGCGGGTTGGGGTAGATCAGGATGGGCAGGTGGGTGGCGGCGTCGAACGTTTGATCGCCGACGGTCAGTTCCGCCGTTGTCCATTGGATGGGCGGTCGGCTCGTGTGCTGAAAGGCTTGCGCGAGCAGATCATTCGATGACGGCGTGCCGAAGGCGACGATATGTCGAGTCGCCAAGTCGTTCTTGGTGACATCGACATCGTCTTTGATGAGAGGCCGAGCTCGATAGAGGGTGGTCCAACGCGCGAGCAGGTGGTCAATCTCGAACGCCACCCACCGTTTGACGGCTTGGTCTTGGCTTCCGGTTGGTCTAACGATCAGAAACGGGGCCATGAAGGCATCGTCGATGGGGCCCTGTTGTCCAGGCCGTTTGGCCCGTGGCGTTTCATTCCAATTGTTGACCCATTGCCATTTGTTTCCCGTCCGCAGGAATGTCGTTTTCGAGACCAGCGGCGTCGGCGAGGTCAATCTCGTGTTGTCAACAACGACGGTCACCCCCTCCAATCCGCCAGGAGGCGTCAAGCGAAACGCCTGCACGTTGTTGGTGCGAACGATAATCTCTTGGTTTTGGATCTGCGCATCGATTCGAGATTCGCTCCAGTGCGATTTAAGCCTAAGAGCCTGGACCCAATACTGTTGCCCGTAGCGCAGCGTTCTCGTCTGCAACAAGACTCGACGAGGTGAAGTGGGTCGTCCATTCTTGGCGGCGTCCCGCATCCGCCGCATGAGTTCTTTGAGCGTGTCGGGGTGGTATTTATGCCCCATGCCGGGCCCGATCAAATGGGGGAGTTCTCTTCCCTGCGACCGGTAGGCTTCTTCCATTACGCGCGCGGCCTGAATTTGTTTATCGACTTCGCCGCTGTAGGCGGTCACGGGGATGTTGAACAGGTTGCGAACATAGTTGGGTGCATCGTGGACGCCCCAAAGGATCTGTTCGTACCATGGTGGAAACTGCTCGGGAGTCAGTCGCGTGTACCGAGCGGTCTCGGCGAACCCGGCGCCGGGGCTAACCGCGGCCCAATGGTCGGCGTAGTGGGCGCCGAGGTGCCACGCGCCTGCTCCGCCCATCGAGAATCCCATGAGCAGGACGCGGTCTGGATCGATGGGATAGTGCTTCGTCATTTCCTCAACGACATCGAGGACGTCGATCTCGCCGGCGGACTTGAATCCCATGCAATGACGGCCAAATGGGTGCACAACAATTGCGCCGGGAGGATCAATTCGGCCTGCCCGAGTCCTCCGCTGATGAATGAAGTGCAAGTCTGTTGTCTTGTCGCCGCGGCCGTGCAGCCAAACGTAAAGCGGCAGTTTCGTTGACGCGTCGCTGTCTAGTTCAAGCCCTGCCGGAATCTCCACCGCATAAGGTTGGTAGGAGTTGTCGATAGCCGACCGATAGCCGCGCACGACGAGCCCGTGTTGTTTCGTCCAAGGGTGCTCGCCCAGCTTGAGTTGGGCGATGCGGAGTTCGGCCAGTTCCAACAGCGAGATCGCCTTAGCTATGTCTTTCGGGGAGTAGAACTCACCGTTGACGATGGCGAGATCGACAGCCTTGAGCACCGCGCCGATGTCGGGCGCCAGCGAATGGGATTGAATGGATTGGGGAAGGAACAATTGTTGCGCCGCGTCAAGTCGTTGCTCGAGCGACTTCAGTTGCGCCGCATCGACTTCGATTCCTGGCGGTGGGATTCGGATTGGAATCGGCGAAATGGGTTGGGCCAGAGCCGTGGCGCCCTGAATGCCCATCAGCAGGGCGATGGAGAGCAGGCGGGCAGCGAGGTTTCGTTTGCTATGCATGGTTCTGCGTGGCTCAGGCTCGGCTTGGATTGTGGTTCATGCGGTTTACTAGGTCCGCCAACGTAGCGAGGCGGCAGCGGTCGGTGCGAACGGGCGTTCTCTTGTTGGTTTCTAGGTTTCGGCGTAGTCCCCAATCCGCAGGGTCTCCACCTCTTGGTAGACAGGAAAGGCAATTTGAATCGAGATGGAGTGATCACCGGCGTTGAAGTTGATCGTCGGTTCGTCCGCCAACCGACGATCGCACCAAGTTGGCAGGCCAAACAGGCTGCCGAAGGGCGGGATCGATCCTGGCTGGAGTCCGGTGAGTTGCTGAATCTCTTCGCGGTTGGCGAATCGCAGGCTCTTGAACGACTCGGCTCGGCGTATGGCCTTACTCGCGAGGCGAAGATTTGCCGGCATGACAAACATGATCATGTCTTGGTCAGCTTTACAGATCAGTGCTTTGGCCCCGCTGCTGAGCGAAACGCCGCGCACGTCCGCAGCCTCTTGGCTGGTGAACACGGGTTCGTGGCGGAGGACCTCGAAGGCGGCGTCGTGGGACGCGAGAATCCCTTGAATTTGCTGAAAAACCGAGTCGGTCACGGCTGCATCCCTTAGCGGTAGGCGAAGGCCTGTGTGAGTAGGTTCGCTCGTGGGCGGTGGCGAAACTCAGCCCGGAGGCCCTCGATGATGATGATGCGGCGGGGGACCTATTGCTTCCGCGTTGAGTGTTAAGGTCGGCGAATTATAACGATTGTCGCGACGGTAATGCGTATTGCCGCCCGGTTTTCCGATTATCGAACCTTGAAAGTTGAGGCTCGTCGCGTATCTTGGGGGAACTAGTATGCGCGAAATTGGATCTCATCTCGAATGAGCGAATATCTGTTTAACTATGAGCGGGTGGACCCCACGACCTGGGTCTATCTCTCGTCGTTGCTCTCACTCGGTTTGTTCTTTAAGTTCAACCGCTTCTGGAGCATGCGCAATCTGGACTTGGTGTTGTTGATACTGCTTGCGCCTGGGTTGTTATTGGTCTACTCCGGTCGCCTCGAACAGCGCAAAGTGATTCGCGCCGGCGCCCGTGACAACGCGATCGTCGAGTACGCCAGGTCCCACGATAATGGGGACGCCACAACCGACGATGATGCCGCGACTGAACCGACTCAGCTGGCCGCGCTGCGAGAGACTCAAGTCAAGATGCGGGGCGTCGAGTTCAGCGGCTTTCTTTGGCTAATCGTGGTCAATGCACTCTTGGTCATCCGCTTGCTTGTCGATCCCAACATGGTGCGTCGTCCTCTCTTGGAGCCCAACCTGAGTTCGGGCGGACTGACGTTTCTCTGCGTGTCGCTGTTCATATTCCTGATGGCCAACGTGGTTGCCAGCGCTCCGGTCAAACCGCCTAGCGAGACGGACGAGCAAGTCGCCGAGGCGCTCAAGAGTCAGGACGAGAGAACTTGGGGGGCCGAGCGACGCGAGGTCCGCCAGCCGGGTTATATTCTCCTGACTCTCTTTCCCCGAATTCCAACGACGCCGTTGACAGCCGATGTGGAGGAGAGCGGTTCCTCTGCGAGCCTAGTTCCGGACAAGGCCCCGCCGTTAATTGGCCCAGAGTCATCTGGACCGGAGATTGGCCCGGACCCAGACCGCGACGGCGCGCTTGTTACGGCTGCTCGCTGTATTGCCATCATGTCACACTTGGCGATTGTGTTCGGCATAGCCACGGTTGGCTATCGACATTTCGACAGCCTGCGCACCGGCATCGGCGCCGCGACTCTCTATTTGATGCTTCCGTACACATCTCAGATGACTGGCCACATTGACCACAGCATACCGGCCGCATTGTTGGTTTGGGCTGTCGTCTTCTATCGCCGGCCGGCGACTGCGGGCGTGTTCTTAGGCCTGGCAATGGGTTGCTATTACTATCCGCTTTTCCTGTTGCCGCTTTGGATCAGTTTCTACTGGCAGCGCGGACTGGGCCGGTTCCTTGGCGGCATACTGTCCATGTTGGCGGTGCTCATCGCCTTGCTCCTGCTCAAGTCGTCAAGCGGCATTGAGTTCCTATCGCACCTGCGGACGATGTTTGGAGCCTGGACTCCGCTGATGGAGGGCTTGCAGGGCGTGTGGGGACTTGGTTGGGATCCCTGGTACCGCGTCCCTGTGCTGGCTTTGTTCGTTGGGATCATCAGCACGCTCGCCATCTGGCCGGCCCAAAAGAATCTGGGCACGTTGATCAGTTGTTCCGGCGCTGTGATGGTGGCCACTCAGGCGTGGCATGGATTTGGCGGCGGACTCTATATGGGCTGGTTCCTACCTCTGCTGCTTCTGACCATCTTCCGGCCCAACCTCGAGGACCGTATTGCTCTGGCAGTACTGGGTGAAGTCTGGTTCCCCCGCCGTAAGCGGATCGCAGCCTAATCGCGTCGCTTCGCAGGCGCG
>CAZWOU010000011.1:52377-71013 GCA_964635375.1 uncultured Pirellulaceae bacterium
CGCGTCGCTTCGCAGGCGCGGCCCAGAGGTATCCCGCCTGTCCAAAGGGCGAACCGCGCCAAGCTTGGCGTCTGAATTCACCGCCTTTTCAGGCGACACAATCACTGCAGCCCACTCGCCTGCGATCCCGTATCGACGCCCTAATCGCCATCAGCGCTGGCGCCGAGCGCGGGGCGACTTGTTGAACGGGCCAGCGAATCGCAGGCGGAACACGAGCAGCCCGCGATGTGAGGGCACACGCACGCGACATTTGAACAAAGAACAACTAAGCTGAAGACACACGAGAAAGGAAACTAGCCATGAAGACAATGACTGTGCTCGTCTGCGCGATTCTCCTCTCACTACCCGCCACCGCGTCTTCTCAGCAACAACCCCGGCGTCGAGGCGCGCCAGCTGGAGTTAAAGCGCAACGCAATATCGCCTACGTCGCCAACGGCCATGAACGCCACGTTCTCGACCTCTTCGTTCCGCTCAAGGCCGACGGCCCGACGCCCCTGATCGTCTGGATCCACGGCGGCGGTTGGCAGAACGGCAGCAAGGAAGGTTGCCCGCCCTTGCGCATGGGTTACACGAATCGAGGCTACGCGGTGGCGAGCATCAACTACCGACTCACTAGCCACGCGGCGTTTCCAGCGCAGATTGAGGACTGCAAAGCAGCGATCCGCTGGTTGCGCGCTCACGCGAAAGAGAACAACATCGATCCCTCGCGTTTCGCAGCCTGGGGCAGTTCGGCGGGCGGGCATCTCGTCGCGCTCGTCGGTACGAGCGGTGACGTCGAAGAATTCGACGTCGGAGGAAACCTTGACCAATCCAGCCGAGTGCAGGCCGTGTGTGATCTATTCGGGCCGACTGATTTCAAAGTGTTTGTGACCACGCCCGGGTATGAACGGCACGCACGCGCGAACTCACCCGAGTCAAAACTGGTTGGCGGCGTTGTGCTGGAAAACAGGGGCAAGGCCGCGAGGTTGAATCCCATCACGTATGTGACGAAGGATGATCCGCCCTTCCTGATCGTTCATGGGGACAAGGACCGCACCGTACCCATCAATCAGAGCCAACTCTTATACGAGGCATTGAAGAAGGCCGGCGTGAGCGGGCACTTTCACACGATCCACAACGCGGGACACGGCGGACCGGGATTTACCGCGCCCAAGATCGAGACGATGATTCGTTTGTTCTTCGACAAGCGACTGAAGTCGAAAACGCCGCTGTCAGGACCGCCCGAGGCCTCTACGTCCGAGAGCACAGCGGTCGAGGGAGACCGCCGGCGCCGCACGAACCCAAACAATCGATCGAGGTAGCAACCGAGTGACGGGCGAATCGCGCCGCCGTCCAGTGCCGAGCATAGCGGATCTCCAAATGAAGCGAGCGAGACGGTTCTTGCACGGAAGCGAGGCGCGGGCGAGAGTCTCGTTCCGCCATCCACTTGAGAAGCGTTGTCGATCATCCGCTGACTGTGACCCTGTGGGAGAAACGAAATGCATGAACTTGGCCGCAGAGGTTTTTTACAACATGGCGGCTTGGCGATGGCCAGTGTCGTGGCGGCGCCCTCTCTGACCTGGGCCGCCGAGCCAAAACCTGGCGCGTCGATGTCGCTGGGGTTCAGCCTTTACGGCATGAAGCGACTCAAGACCGAAGAGGCGCTCCGCGTGGTCGCTGAAATCGGATACGATTCGGCGGAACTCTGTCTGATGCCAGGCTGGGACGCCGAGCCGACTCGCCTGGGCGTCGATCGCCGCAAGGAGATCCGCAGCGCGCTCGGCGACGCGGGGCTGAAACTTACCGCGCTGATGGAACTCGTCTCGCTATCGGGCACAGCCAAGAGTCAACAGACGGTGCATACTCGGCTGAAAAGGGCGGCCGAATTGGGGCGCGACCTCAAACCGGACAGCTTGCCCCTGATTGAGACGACAGCCGGCAGGGGGAAGTGGAGCGAACTTCGCAACGAGCTGCGAGACAACCTCGGCGGCTGGGCCGACGTGGCGGAGTCAACAAAAACTGTCATCGCCGTCAAACCGCACCGAGGCGGGGTCGTCGATCATCCGCAGCAAGGCGTCTGGCTGATGGATCAGATCAAGAGTCCTTGGATCAAGCTAAACTACGACTACAGCCACTTCGCCCATCGCGATATTTCGTTAGCCGATTCGATCCGCGTGATGATGCCGCATACGCGGTTCATCCACGTCAAGGACACCGTGATGGTAGACGGGAAAGCCCGATTCGTGCTGCCGGGCGAGAGTGGCCAGATCGACTACGCGCAACTCTTAAAGCTGGTGAGTCGGGGCGGATATCGCGGCGATGTATGCTGCGAGGTGAGTGGGATGGTTTTCAGCCAGAAGGGCTACGACCCAGTCGCCGCTGCCAAGACATGTTATCAAAACCTGGCGCCCGCCTTCGCGCGAGCGGGAATCTCGCGAGGAGCGACGTCTGCGGGCTAACTGCATCTCGATAAGTTAGCGCGGAAGAGAACGTCGGCCTCGTTCCTTCCTTGCGCCTCAGTAGCACGATCGGAGACCCAACTGATGACAGAGGTGGTTTCGTGAACGAGAGCATGATCTTGCGGTGGGGACTTGGGACGATTTGCGTTTTCTCACTAGCCAACACGCCTCCCGTCGATGCCGAAGCAGCCGACGGTTCGAGTCAGCATGCCGCCGTCGGCGATTTCATCGATCAGTCGTGCGCCGAGTGCCACAATGGCGACACCTCCGAAGGCGGTCTCAATCTCAAGCAGCTGCCCTGGAAGTTTGCGTCTCAGGAATCGAGACAGCAGTGGGTTCAGATTCACGACCGCATCGAAAATCGCGAGATGCCTCCGGATGCTGAGGATCTTTCGGCGGAGGAGCGCCGGGCGCTGCTGGACGTGTTGTCGAAGGCGATTCGTGACGCCGACTATTCGGAGGTTGTCGCGCAAGGACGTGGACCAATGAGACGACTGAATCGAGGCGAGTATGAAGCGAATCTTCGCGAAGTGTTACGCTTGCCGCATCTGGACGTTCGCGAAATGTTGCCGGAGGACCGAGAGGCGAATCAGTGCAACAAGTCCGCAAAGACGCTGGACATCTCTCGCGTTCAACTTGCGGCCTGGCTTGACGTAGCCGATACGGCGTTAAGGCAAGCGGTGGCGTCTGGCGTGAAGCCACGCGAGAGCGCTCGTCACCGACTTCCAGCGACGCGCATGTTCGCGGCGGCTCAAACGTATGGAGGTCGCGAAGCGATGTTCTACGCCAAGAACTCGCAAATGCTGACGCTCACCGGCGCCGACCTGGCGCGAGTTCGCAAGGAGAACAGCCATGACCCGAAAGTGGAACTCGCCATTTTTCGGTCGCCCTCATGGCCCTACTACGGATACCCCGACACATTCAGGGCTGTCGAAGCGGGAGCCTATCGCGTGCGATTTTCGGCACGAGCCGTTCGGCAGGTGCGCAACTTTCGGCTGCGCCCCGCTTGGGAACCAGCGCCGATGACGTTTCGGGCACGAAAACGTTCAGGGCCGGACGTTTCGGGTGATGTGCGAGCCACAGGCGGCGTGATCGACATTCAACCGACAGCTGCGGTCTATGAAACAACCGTCCGTTTGAAGCGAAATGAAACTTTGGAATACAGCCTGCTCGGACTGGCCGTTCCCCGCGCAATCAATCCGGATGATGGACCTCTCTACTATGACTTTCCCCCCATGCCGCCCGGCGGACATCCCGGGATCGCTTTCCAATGGTTGGAAATAGTTGGCCCAGTTGATTCCAGCGAGTGGCCGCCGCCGTCGCACAAGGTGTTGTTCGACGACCTGCCGATCCGTCCTGCGACAGGCGGACGATTGAAAGTCGATGTTGTGTCGGAACGGCCGGCGAAGGACGCGGTGCGACTGATGCAACGCTTTGTTCGCCACGCTGCGCGCCAGCCAGTTCCGAATGAAGCAGTCGAAGTTTATGAGAAACTTGTTCTGGCTGAACTCGAACGCGGCATTCCACTGACCGAAGCGCTGCTTGCCGGCTACAGCGCTTTCTTGTGTTCGGGACACTTTCTTTATCTACAGGAGCCGACCGCAAACGAGGCGAGCCATCGTCCAGATGACCACGCGATTGCGTCACGGCTTTCTCATTTTCTCTGGAACTCACGGCCCGATGTAACGTTGACGGACCATGCGATCAATCAGCAGCTTCGAAACCGCAAAGTTCTGCAAAGCGAGGTCGACCGGCTAATCGGATCCAAGGCGTTCGAGCAGTTTGTGACGAACTTCACCGACTACTGGTTGTCGTTGAAGGACATTCGCCGTGATGAACCGGATGTTCGGCTGTACCCGGAGTATCGATTTGATGACTACCTAATTGAGTCGATGGAATCCGAAACGAGAGCGTTCTTTGCGATGATGGTTCGCGACAACCTGCCGGTTACCGCTCTGATCGATACAGACTTCGTCCTGGTGAATGACCGCCTCTCGCGACATTACGAGTTGAAGCCAGTCAGCGGTTCACGTCTCCGCAAGGTCGAACTGCCTCAGTCGAGCCCCTACGGGGGCCTGATCACCCAGGCGGCAATCATGAAAGTGACGGCAAACGGTTCGACGACGTCCCCTGTCATTCGGGGCGTTTGGATCATGGAGCGAATCATCGGCGATCCGCCTCCGCCGCCACCGGTCGCAGTTCCCGCCGTGAAGCCGGACATTCGGGGCGCGACAACGATTCGCGAACAACTTGCCAAACATACCCAGGACAGATTGTGCGCCGCCTGTCACGCTCGCTTCGACCCCGTCGGTTTCGCGCTGGAGAACTTCGATGTCATGGGCGCATGGCGCGATCGCTACAGGAGTCTTGGCAGCGGCGAAGAAGTTACGGGAATCGACCGCGCCGGCCACGATTACGCCTACCGAGTCGCCGAATCGGTCGATGCGAGCGGACGCTTGCGGGATGGCGCCACATTTCGGAACATCACGGACCTCAAGGCCCTTTTCCTGAAAGCACCAAGACCATTGGCGCGCAACCTGTTGCACCGATTCACTGCTTACGCCACTGGGACACCGGTTCGGTTTTCAGACAGGCCAGTGATTGAGCAGATCTTGGACCGATGCCGCGGCAATGGCTTTCGAACTCGGGACCTTATCCATGGTCTCGTGCAAAGCCGGATTTTCTTGGGCGAGTCTAACTTGAGCACAACCGAAGACGAACGGGAAGGCCGTCGGCAAGAGCGAGACCGAGGGGTCTCCCCAACAAAGAAATGAACGATAGTATGAAGTCTACACACGCTTCGAAGAACCACCCAACGTTGTCCCGCCGCACTCTTCTGCGCGGGGCTGGCGTCAGTCTGGCATTGCCTCTTCTAAACAGTGTCCAGTCGAAAGCGTTTTCGGGCGAGCGGCGACCGCCGGGGCGAATGCTGCTCATTTCCAATAACCTTGGCGTGTTGCCCAAGCCGTTCTTTCCCACGACATCGGGAGCCAATTACGAACTTTCACCCTATCTTCGAGAGCTCAAGGAGTTTCGCCACGACTTCACCGTAATCAGCGGGCTCTCACACCCAGCGGTTGAGGGCGGGCACTCGACGGAAAACTGTTTTCTGACGGCCGCCAAGCACCCCACGAGCAGCGGCTTCCGGAACGAAATCTCACTCGACCAATTTGCCGCCAACCGACTCGGCCGACAAACTCGGTTTGCCACGCTGAATCTCGGAGTGAACATCGACAAGGCGAATCGCAGCCTGTCGTGGACTCGCAATGGCGTGCTGCTTCCGGCGGAAGACAGCGCTGCAGCGTTATTCAAGAGAATGTTCGTGCAGGGAACGCAAGCCGAGATCGCCCAACGGCTAGATCAACTGCGCAGACAAGGGAGTATTCTCGACGCTCTGAGAGACTCAACCAAACGGTTCAGTCGCGAAATTGGGAGCGATGATCGTATGCGGCTTGACCAGTACTTCAGCTCCGTTCGCGAGCTCGAACGCCGCCTTCACGCGGCCGGCGAGTGGGAGCGCCGCGCGAAGCCTCAACCCGCGCAGAAACCGCCTCGCGACGTCGTTGATCGCGCTCTTTTCTTCGACAAGTTGGGACAGATGCTGTCGATGGCCCACTTGGCGCTGCAGACCGATTCGACTCGTATCGTCACACTGATGGCTGACGCATTTGCGACGCCTGTGTTTCAATTGGATGAACACAAGAGGAGCACAACCGGTTACCACAACCTCAGCCACCACGGCATGCGTCCCGACAATCTGGCCCAGCTGGATAAGGCTGACCGACAGCAGATCGAGCTCTTGCGCCAATTGTTGGAGAGGCTCGCGGATACTCAGGCCGAATCCGGTCGACTGCTGGACAGCACGATGGTCTTGTACGGCAGCAATATGGGCGACGCCAACACTCACGACAACCGGAACCTGCCCATCCTTCTTGCCGGCGGAGGCTTCAAGCACGGACAGCACCTCGCATTCGATCGCGACAACAACTTGCCGTTGAGCAATCTCTACGTTTCGATGCTTCGAAGAATGGGCGTCGACGCGGAGAGGTTTGGGTCGAGCACGTCAGCGCTTTCAGGTCTGGAGACGCGATCCGGCTGATGGACGGTCGCAGGCCCAAGATCACACCACCGCCACCGCTATTTGCTCACATCAACACGGTCCAGCGAACGCAGCAGTTCGATCCGGTCGAACAACGCCTCACCGCCCATCGCTGTGGGGGCAATGCCGGTGAGCGTGAAGTTGCCGAAATCCTTCCACAGATCACGAGTAATGACCGTCCACTCCGTCGGTGGGCGCTCTGAGACTCGCGTCGCTTTCCAGTTCGTGGAGTTCTTCCCGCTGTAATAGCGACGGAGCGGCGTGCCGGGAGCTGGCCACCCGCCGTCCGCCGCCAGCTCGATCATGACGCCGGCGCCGCCTCGGGTCTTCCACGCCAGGCGGATGTAGCGGAACTCGTCGGCAGCGGGGTTCTCACGGATGCGAAATTCCCAACCGGGGATTTGCGGTGAGTAGCGTTGCGGCGGCGTCACGCGCAGGGCTGCCGCGCCGGTGAATTTGTCGCGGGGCTCAAGCGTGGCCGTGCCTGAGCCTTCGTTGAGCGCAGCGACGAACGATTGGTCATCCTCGAACAGTGTCAGGCTTGGCGGAGGAGCCGGCCCCAGTGTCTTCCGCAGATAGGCGATCAAGTCAGCCGCATCCTGAGGCGAGACGTCCTCTTCTAGATTGTCTGGCATGATCGACTGGTCCGACGCCTTCATCGCTTCGATGTCCTTGCGCAGAATCGTCTGCTCGACAGCTTGCGGAGCGTCACTCGCAACGCCCTGATCAGCGGCGTTCCGCAATGTCACGCTCGTCGCAGTTTCGGACGCCAAGACGCCGGTGAAGACTCGGCCCGCGACATCCGCCACGACGTAGGTGCGGTAGCCCGCGGTGATCTTGGCGCCGGGCTGAAGCATGTCGAGCAGAAAAGACTCGTCGGCTCGGTTCTGGGCGGCGGACAAATCGGGTCCCACTTGAGCGCCCTGGTTCTTGAGCCGATGACATTTTGCGCAGACCTTCTCGAATACAGCTTCACCTCGCGTGGCGTCACGAGCGCCCGCCAACGCCGCGCGATAACGTTCGACCAACTCACGGCTTTTCTGCGGAACTTGTTTGTCCAATACCGCTCTTGCGCGTTTGCGAATCTGGGGATCGGAGTGTTCGAGTAACTGAACGCGGCGGAGTGTATCGAGGCTTTGCGGCGAAACCGTGCCCCGCTCGATCGCCCCTAGAAGTCCTGGCAAGCGATTCGTACGGCTGAAGATCGCGTCAATAACGGTCACTTGAACGCGCGGTGTGAAAGCGGGCCAATTGGCCAGCAAGACCGCAGCAACCGCCGGATCGTCGGTGGACGCGAGCGATTTGATGGCGGTCACTTGAACTTCCAATGGCTGGCGGGGATCGAGCAACGCTGCGACCGTCTTGGCCAGAATCTCGTAGGGCGCGCTGGCCAACATCTTGATGGCGGCTTGGCGCGTTTCTAGAGGTTGGTGTTCGTCGAGCGATTGCTTCGCTGCATCGGCAAAGGCTGCTTGCATCAAAGGCGATTTGGACAGCTTCACCAAGCCGGCCACGCGCAGCGCCAGCAAACGAACGTCGCCCGATGGAGCGCGGAGCAGTCGGAGCAATGCCTGCCTTCCATCCTCAGAGGCGAGGGTCTGCGATTGTCCGCGTTGGAGTCCTTCAAGCAGGCCGGTCAAACAGGCGATCTGCGCCCGGGCGCGATCGTTGTTCTCGTTCCTGGCGATGGTGACAAGCAGGCTGCCGATCTCTTTGTCCTGGCGACGGGCGCCGGTTATCGAAGCGAGGCCGCTGAGCAGATTTCTTCCCTCTCCAGCGTCGCCGGGCTCACGGAGAATTGCGGCAAGCAGCTCGTGGGACGTCTGCCCGACGGAGCTCAAGATCCCGGCTCGCATCCACCCGTCGGCTCCATCGCGAGCCGCCAACCGCCCCAGCGTCTGACTTGCGCGACGATCGCGGCTCTCACCGAGAGTCAATGCCAGTTGCAAACGCACTCTCACATGGGGATCGCCTGACATCGACAACACGTCGTCCAGCAAGTGCGCTTCCTTGTCTAACCACCGCTCGGACAACCGCAGTGCATGTGTGCGAACCGCGAAATGGCGGTCGGCCAGCGCCCGTTTGATGACGTTCGCATCGAGCGCCTTCAAGCCATCGAGCGCGTAGAGAGCATGTAGCCGGGCTTGCGGCGTCGCACCGGTGATGACGGTCTCGGCCAAGTTGTCCGCGGCGGTCTTGTCATTGCCTTCGACGATCAATCGCTGGGCTGTTTGCCGCCACCAACCGTTTGGGTGCGACAAGTGGTGAACCAGTTGCTCAGTGGCGGCGTTGGCAAGGTCCGGCTTAGGCTCAGCGGATGCCGCGCCCTTTCGGACAATTCGCCAAATACGTCCCCGGTCCCGGCCTTCGATCAGGCCGTATTGCTGCTGCAAATAGCGGGGAATGGCCGAGTAGTCTTCGATGATCTCGCGATACATGTCGACGACGTAGATTGCGCCGCTTGGTCCCAACACGAGATTCGTCGGTCGAAACCACTGGTCGGTTGAGGTGAGAAATTCCGACTTTTCTTCACTTGGCGCTCGGCGCGCTCTGAACCTCAGCCCGTCGCGCTCGATCAGGCAGCGGTGGATCATGTTCTGTGATGGATCGCAACAGAACAGGTTGCCGTGGTAGGCATCGGGCAATGTGTCGGCGCGGTACATCAGCTGCCCGCACGCGGCCGTGAAGTATCCGTTAGGCGATGATTCCGCCTGGCCGTACCGGTCCGTGTAATACTTGGCCCACTCTCCCTTCTGGCTCCGTTCCAGGCGCCACGGATGCGGCCGGCTGGCAGGATATACGCGAATGTCATAGTCCATCGCGTTGGCAACCGCACTGGGTGACGGCACGTAGGGGTTCCGCGCCAGATAGCGGTGAGACAACGGGATCGGGTACAAGGCCGGCGATCGCGTCGTGGTGAGAAAACGTTCGCCCCAGTCGTTCATCGTCTGGCCGAAGGTGGCCGTGCGCCCGGTGACTGGCTCGATCGCCGTACCGTCCGGCTTGAAACGAAAATCGGTGGCGCCAATCGCGACCGGAGCCTTCAACCTCGGCCCAGTGATCTGGCCCCCCGCGTTTCCACCGGAGACATAGATCCAATTGTGCAGACTCCAGCGAGGATTGTTGATTGAGCGCTCCATCGTTGTGAGGCCAAAGCCGGTGAACAACGTCTCGCGCACTTCTGCTTTGCCGTCACCATCGCGATCTGCGAGAAAGATGATGTCCGGACTGCAGACCACAACCACGCCGTCGCGAACCGGCGCCAGTCCATGACATGGCGGGAGACGATCGGCCCAGACATCCGCTCGATCCATGCGACCGTCACCGTCCGTGTCCGTCAGTACTTTGACGGTGCCGTAGGTCTCTTCTTCAGCGGACTTCTTCGCTTCCGCGCTGGCCGGAATGCGTCGAACCACATTATCCAATACGCCTGTCTTGTTGAGTTCCTGGACATCCAGGTGACCCTCGAGGTTGTAGCCGTGCATTTCGCAGACGAAGAGGCGCCCGCTCTGGTCAAAGGCGACGGCAGACGGATCTGCGACCAACGGTTCGCTGGCCACCAATTCGATGCGCAGGTCATCCGGCAAGCGGAAGTGTTTGACGCTTTGCTCGGGCGGCAGAGGCTTCGGCGCGTCGGTCCGGCGTTGGATTTCATCCGCATCCACCGCAGTGCGACAAGCCAAACAGCACAAGCCGATCAGCGTGATCGCCAGCAGCAGCTCTCGAGTCTTGTTTGTCATCGTCATGGCTCCAAGAACCGTTTCAGATGCCGAAATCCCCTTTTGGATGTTCCAAAACGGCTCCCGGCCTTGAGGATTCGCCTATCCTAACATGCGCGGGAGAGAAAACGGGCGACGATTCGCGGGTATGATGCACGCGTCAGGAATGGCGGCACGCAGCTGACTTGGACTGTCCGCATACGCCGAGCGAAGGTAGGCCGCCCAGACGGGACTGGAGCGAAGTACCGAAGGACCAACGACTCGAGAGGAGTCCATGATGAATCGAAGGCTGCATCACTTTTTGGCCTGGACGACCCTGTTTTGCGCTTGCCACCTGGCGCGACCAGTCGCGGCGGCCGACGAGTCGTTGAGTGTCGAGGTGGAGCGCAACGTCTCCGTGCCGATGCGCGACGGCGTTGTGCTGCGGGCCAATGTGTTTCGCCCAGACCGCGGCGGCCCGTACCCCGTTCTTGTGATGCGTACGCCGTATGGTAAGCGCAACGGGGGTCTCGATCGATACGTAAAGGCCGGTTACATCGTGGTGTCGCAAGATGCGCGGGGGCGTTATGACTCGGATGGGGAATGGGAATCATTCCTGCGCTTTGAGACGCACGATGCCGAGGATGGCTACGCTACCGTCGAATGGGCGGCGAAGCTGCCAAACTCTAACGGCAAGGTGGGAACTTTTGGCGCGTCGTACAACGCGTTTTTGCAATGGCGACTGGCGGCAGCGCGGCCCCCCTCACTGGTAGCGATGGCGGCTTTCAGCATTCCAGCCCGCTACACCGATCTCGAGGGACCAGGAACCATCCGGCCCGGTCGCCGAATGCATTGGTGGGTCACCAGCATGTCGCCCAACATGAGACGCAGAAACGGGCGAGCGGGAACCGACACCAAGACCGCGATGCGCAAACTCTGGAACGCGGGCGAGTCAAAAAAGTGGCTTCTGTTTCTCCCCTGGCTCAAACTTCCCCAAGAGGCCTGCGAAGACGAAACAGAGGCGGTTCGGTTCTGGCTGAAGAACCCACAGACCGACCCTTGGAAGCTGCAGGAAGACGCCAAGAAGATCGAGGTTCCCAATCTCAACCTGATCGGCTGGTGCGATCATTGCAACGGCAACATGTTGCTGGACCGCACAATCATGACTGAGTCGGCAACCGCTACTGCGCGCACAGGTTCGCGAACGTTCATCGGTCCATGGGCCCATTCCAAACGGCGGCGTTATGGCAACATCGACTTCGGCCCGGCCGCCCAGCTCGACACGGTCGGACTGGAAATTCGCTGGTTCGATTTCTGGTTGAAGAAGAAACAAAATGGGATCGACAAATCGGCTCCCGTGCGAATCTTTGTGATGGGCGAGAATCGGTGGCGCGACGAACAACAGTGGCCACTCAAGAGAGCCCTGGAGAAAACCTTCTATCTCACCAGCGATGGCCACGCCAATACGCCTGCCGGCGATGGTAGGCTCGCTGCCAAGAAGGCCGAGAGCGGTGGGCTGGATCAATTCACCTACGACCCGACCGACCCGGTTCCCTCGCTGCACGGCCCGGCCTTAGCACAGATCCCGACCGATCAGCGGCCGTTGGCGAAGCGCAAGGATATCCTGGTCTATCAAACGGAGCCGCTTGAGGAGCGACTGGAAGTCACTGGAAACCCGGTCGTTGAACTCCATGCCGCGTCCTCGGCGCCAGATACGGATTTCTTTGCTCGTTTGATCGATGTGGCGCCGGACGGCATCGAGCGGGACGTGTCGCTGGGTATGGTTCGAGCCCGATATCGCAACGGTTTGGGCAAGCCGAAACTGATCACCCCAGGCGAGGTCGTTAAATACACGATCCACATGAACCCCACCTCAAACGCATTTCTGCCGGGTCATCGCATCCGTCTGGACATCACCAGCAGCGACTTCCCCAACTATGACCGCAATCACAACACGGCCGCCGACCAAAACGCTGACGCAACTCTGAAGACGGCCGACCAGACAGTACATCACGGCAACACGTTTGCGACCAGAATCATCCTGCCGTGGATCGCGAACGAGAACCCGTCGCCAAAAGCACGCGAGGAGGAGCAGAACAGTGATTGAGTACGCCAACATGTTTCCAATAAGTTGCCTCGCCTCATTACTCCTTGTGCTCGCCGCACCAGCGGAAAGCCCGGCCGCCAATGGTCGCATGAATGTTCTATTCATCGCGGCGGACGACTTGCGGCCGGAATTCCATTGCTACGGCAAGTTGCACATCAAGAGCCCGCACATCGACGCCCTGGCCAGCCGAGGCATGGTCTTCGAGCGAGCCTACTGTCAAGCGGCCGTCTGCCGCGCGAGCCGAGCTTCCCTGCTCACAGGCCTCCGGCCCGACAGCACCGAGATCTGGTCGAATGGCTCGCGCCACAAGCACTTTCGCGATCACCTTCGCGGCATCGTCACGCTTCCGCAACAGTTTATGAATCAGGGCTACCACGTGCAGGCCTTCGGCAAGATCTATCACGGTGCGTTCGCCGTGCGCAACAAGTGGAACGATCCCGCCTCCTGGTCGGTCCCCGCCTGGCTGCCTGAGCCGCGTTATTACTACACGGAGGAAGGAGTACGAGTTGCTCGCGAAGTCTTCGCGCGGAAGACGAAAGCAACGGGCGACAAAATCGACGATTGGGTGAACCACTTTGTTCTTGGTCTATCCCACGAAGCTCCTGACGTCGCCGATGACGTTCTTCAGGATGGACAGATTGCTGCGCGCGGTATCCAGGCGCTTCGCGAAATCAAAGACGAGCCCTTCTTTCTGGCCCTTGGCTTCCTCAAACCGCACCTTCCCTTCATCGCTCCGAAGAAATACTGGGACATGTACCCAGCGAACGAAGTCCCAGTTGCCTCGAACCGCCAGCCACCCAAGGATGCCTCGCGTTTCTCCTCGACCAGCTGGGGGCATCCTCGCACATACACCGACTTCCCTAACAAGGGCGAACCTTCGCCGCAGCTCGTCGTCGAACTGACCCGCGGTTACGCTGCTTGCGTCAGCTACGTCGACGCCCAGGTGGGACGGGTCCTCGATGAACTTGACCGCCTCGGTCTCCGCGAAAACACGATCGTCATCCTCTGGGGCGACCACGGCTGGCACATCGGCGAGAATCACATCTGGGGCAAGGCGACGAACTTTGAGCTTTCCACGCGCGCTCCCCTCATCGTCAGCGACCCACGCATGAAAGCCCCGGGCGGCAAAACGAAAGCGCTCGTCGAGTTCGTCGATATCTACCCAACGCTCTGCCAACTCGCGAGCCTCCCCTTGCCCGACCACCTGGAAGGAACGAGCTTTGCTCCGCTGCTTAACGACTCCCAGCGCCCTTGGAAGACCGCAGCCTTCAGCCAATACCCCAGCAGATCCCACATGGGCCGGTCGATTCGAACAGACCGCTACCGTATGACGCGATGGACGCAGACGAACGATCCGAAAAGACTTGGCGGGCTGGAGCTTTATGATCTCGATTCCGATCCGCAGGAAAACACCAACATCGCCGGGTCGCCCAAAAACGCAAACCTGGTGAGACAATTGACGGCCCAGCTGGACGCCGGCTGGCGCGCGGCTCTGCCGAAAAACGAAAATCGCAAGGCTCCATAGATACTCTTCGAATTCGTCTTCAAGGTGAGGGTCCGACGGCGGAAGTCGAGACGCGCCGAGTCAGCAATAAGGAGCAACTCTGATGGTCTTATGCCGATGGAACTCTTGGCTGAGCGCGCTGGCTGTGCTCGCTCTCCTAACCAGCGGGGTGATCGCCGCCAACGCTGAAACGGCAGCAAAGCGATACAACGTTCTGTTTATTGCCGTGGACGACCTGCGACCCGAGCTTGGCGTCTATGGAAGCAAAGCGCTGTCGCCAAATATCGATCGGCTGGCGACTGCGGGGACGGTCTTTGAGAACGCCTACTGCCAGGTCGCGTTGTGCATGCCTTCGCGCGCGTCGCTGCTCAGCGGGCTGCGGCCGGACACAATCCGAATGTACGCGTTTGACCGTGATTTTCGAGAATCGAAGCCGAACGCCGTGACGCTTCCGGAGCATTTCAAGAATCACGGATATCAGACGCTGGCTTTTGGCAAGATCTTTCACAAGGACGACAGACGTTCTTGGAGCGAGCCGCGTTGGCGATCGAAGAAGCCGGAGTATCACACGGAACATGGTAAGAGCATCTTGGAAGCTATCCGCACCGACTATCGACGCCTCACCTTCACCTGGCAACTGGGAGACGGCTTCAGTAAATCAAAACGAATGGGCGGGCTGTCCTGGGAGGCGCCAAACGTTGCCGACAACGCGCTTCGCGAAGGCGACATGACCGACGAGGTTATTCAGACGCTGCAGCGAGTGAAGGACAAGCCCTTTTTTCTCGCCGTCGGCTACCACAAACCGCACTTGCCATTTATCGCGCCCAAGAAATATTTCGACCGTTACGATCCCGACCAAATCAAACTCGCAACGAATCCTCTCCCGCCAAAGGACTCGCCCGCATTCGCCGTCTACAACTGGAACGACATGCGCCATTACTACGGCATTCCGAAGATCGGCCCCATGCCTCGGGACAAGGCGCGCGAGCTGAAGCACGCTTACTATGCCTGCGTCAGTTACGTCGATGCGCAGGTTGGCCGCTTGTTGGAGGAATTGGATCGATTGCAGTTGCGCCAAGAGACAGTCATCGTTCTTTGGGGCGACCACGGTTGGCAACTCGGTGAACACGGAATGTGGGACAAGCATTCCAATTTTGAAACGTCCACCCATTCGCCGCTGATCATCAGCACGCCCAACCAAGAGCCGGCACGCACCAATGCGCTCGTTGAGTTTGTTGACATCTACCCGTCGCTCAGCGAACTCTGCAGCCTGCCGCAACCGAAAGACCTGGAGGGCGCGAGTTTTGCGCCTCTGATCGAAGACCCACAACGCCCGTGGAAGTCGGCCGCCTTCAGCCAATACCAGCGGGTGATTCCCGGCCACGGCAAGGGCATGGGGTACTCGATGCGGACCAAGCACCATCGCTTCACCGAGTGGCGAGGCGCGCGTGGTGAATTGGTGGCGACGGAACTGTACGACCACCGCAAAGATCCGCAGGAAAATGTGAATGTCGCCGCCAACCCGGAAAACGACAAATTGGTGCAACAACTTCACACAAAACTCGACGCCGGTTGGCGCGCCGCCGCGCCCAAGACTCGGCGTCCTAGCGAATGATCTGCCACTTGCGCCAAATGCACGCAAAGGATCGACCAATCATTCATCAGCCAAAGGGAGTGACGCGATGACGCACGTCAGAAAGCGAACCAGGCGCCGTTGCTGGGATCGACTGGCGTGCTGGATCGTGCCCGCCGTTCTGGCGGTGTCGTTAGGCCAGGGCGCGCGAGCCGACGATATCAAGAAGACTGACCTCTATGTTCGGATCAAAGCGAACATCGACGCTGTACCTGCGATCGATACCCACGATCATCTGCGAGGATTCGACGAGATTCCCTCTCGCGTGCAGACAGCCCGAGGCAGGGGGATGACGCTCTACAGTCTCTGGGCTGGCAGCTATCTTCGGCGGACCACCGCGCTCACGCCATGGCCCGCCGACGGCTCATTCGAAACATGGTGGCAGGCCGCACGAGACGACTTTGATGACGCTCGAGCCACCAGCTTCTACCGCTACCTGTTGCCCGCGTTTCGCGACCTCTACGGTGTGGAGTTCGATACGATCACCGACGAGCAGGCTCGCCAGCTCAACCGCAAAATCTTCGACAACTACCGCGACGAGAAATGGCTGCAGGAAGTGATCACGAAGCGAGCGAACATCGAGCTGATGTTCATCGATCCCTATTGGAATCGGCTGCAGTTTTCTCGCGAGTACCGTTTCTCGGCGCCGGTGCTGAACGTGACTACCATCATGCGCGGCACACATCCTGATGTTTTCGCCTCCGCAGGAGACAGTCCGTTCGCCTTCGCTGCCCGAAAAAAACTCAAGACCGAGACGCTCGACGATTATCTCAAAGTGATTGACGCTATCTTCGCAGAGGCCGTTGCCTCTCGCGCTGTCTGCTTGAAATCGACACAGGCGTACCAACGCGGTTTGAGATACGAACGGATCGCGAAGGAGCGAGCGGCGGAAGTCTACCGGAAGTCACCGAACAGGATCACGCAGCAGGAGCAAACGGATTTTGAGGACTTCATGTTCTGGCACGTCTGCCGGTTGAGCGTCAAGTACGAACTGCCGTTCCAGATTCATACTGGCGACGCGCGCGTGCAGGGCTCAAATCCGATACTCCTGGTCGACCTGATCGAGGCCAACCCACAGACGAAGTTCATCTTGTTTCATGGCGGCTATCCATGGGTTGGCGAAACCGGCGCGATCGCCATGAAGCATCGCAACGTGTGGATTGACTCCTGCTGGCTGCCCACGCTCAGCTATACGATGGCGAAGCGGGCTTATCAAGAATGGTTGGAGGCTGTCCCCTCGGATCGCATCATGTGGGGCGCCGACACGGTCCATGCCGAAGGCATTTACGCGGCGACCGAGTTCACTCGTCAGTGTCTCGCCGAGGCGCTGGCCGAAAAGGTCGAACGCGGCGAGTTGCGAGAGGAACACGCCAACCGCATCGGGAAGCAGATCATGCGAGACAACGCGTTGAAGCTCTTCCCCAGACTCAATCGCCTGCTGTGGCGTTCAAATGCAGAGTCTCGTTGAAGAGCCGAGAGAACGGTTCGGCTGCGGCAAATTGGTTACGTGAACGGGAGCGAAGATGACAAACCAGTATCATTCGTCATGCGGCAAAACGCCTGAGGTTTCAATGGCGGCTAAAAGACAGACGTTTGGCAAGGTCGTCGGCCGAGTGCTTGTGAACGTTATCTTGCTCGCCTGCGGGTTGTTCTCGTCTCAGTGCGAAGCTGAACTCTATCCGTCGCAGTCTTCCACGAAAGGCGCGGGCGTCTACGTCCGCTTCAAACTCGTGGAGCCGCTGGAGACTCGGTACCACATTCGTCTCGGCGGCTTCATCCACAAGCCCAATTGGTATCTGCCGCGAGCCGTGCTTCCCAGCGGGTCCGACAAGGACAAGACCCTGCGGCTTAGGAGCGGCGAATCGACCGAGTGGTTCGACCTCAAAGCCCACTGCGGCAAGCTGCTGCACAGCCGCCTGAACCGCGCTGGCGGCGTGGCGGAGTTCCCCAACGTTACCGTTCAGCTCGTCAGCGAACCGAAAGTCGATCGCGTGCGTTTGTTGATTCAGCTAGCCACCGCTGCGGACGACCGCGCCATCGTTAGATCGTTCGATGAAACGTTCAACGGCGAGCTGACCAGTTTCTTGGTGTCGCCAAGTCTCAGAAAGGACGCTGAAGCGTTGGAGACGGCCGCTCAGATGACGGCGCGACGGTTGCGATGGGCCCGCGAAGCCACGGGCGGAAAACGAATTAGCCCGACACATCACATCGTGCAAACATCGTTTTGGGGACCGCAGCGCCCGGAATTGAACGTTCAGGAAGCCAAGGTTCTTTGGTTGCTCGGGTTCAACGTCGTCGGCAACCAACGTGCGGAAGTGCGAGCGGCGTTTGAAAAGGATCTGCGAGTTCCGGGGCACACACACAGCGTTCAGTTCGGCCCAGCCGCAACGCGAGCGAAGATAGACGAGTTGTTCCGGCAGCATGCGGCCAAGCTGAAAACGCCGCTGGGCGCCGGCGTCCCCTATGGTCTCGCTGACGAGATCGCGGCCCGACCTCCGATCGGCGAGAACGACCAAGCTCTCAGCCACTTTCACCGCTGGCTGGCGTCCCGACGCATCAACCCCAAAGAGTTGGACGTCGCGAAACTGGACGATGTCATTCCACTCGAAACACCCCCAGCATTCAAAGCGGCAGCCCAGGTGAACGCGTCGGCGGCGCGGCGCATCTTTTACTACACCAGCCGTTTTCGGCAAGAGGCCGCCACGCAGCGCATCCGCTGGCACACCGAGTCGTTTCACAAACACTTCCCCCAGGGGCCGATCACAACGACGTTGGTGGCCGACCATCCTTACTTCGGCGGCACTGGACTGGGCATGGGGTTCCACACGCCCAATTCCACTTGGGGAAACTGGCCGCTGGCGGTGGACTGGTTCGACCTGACGCGACGGCGCGCGGTGGACATGATCGGCATCGAAGATTGGATGGGCCTGCAGTTCATGTACGGACCAAACTCTACCTGGGAAGGATTCCAGTTGATGGGCTTTCAAGCTGCGATGATGCGGTCAGGCGGACGCGGCGAGACGCCGATCATTTCATGGATCACGCCAAGCGACGAGACCAATCTGCGCCTCAAGTCGTTCTCGTCGCTCGCCCAGGGCGCCAAGCACTTCTTCTATTGGACCTATGGGCCGACAGCCACCAGTACCGAAAACTACTG
>CAZWOU010000012.1:0-62144 GCA_964635375.1 uncultured Pirellulaceae bacterium
CAAATGATCTCGACAATGGGCGTTCCAACACAACCTACTCCATGAACACTGGTACATCCCACTACCCGCCTCACCGCAATCCCGCCACCGCCTCGGGCGGCGGAACCGCGATTGCACCGACGGCGGTTCTCCACACGCCACAAGGCGCCAAAGGGAACGGCATCGCGTCCTATCGTTGGGCTGGACCGATGTTCCAACTTAACCATGGCTATGACACACTTTTCGCTGCCTGTGATGAAGTCGTTTCTCTCTCCAAAGTGACGGACGGGACGAGCAATACGGCAGCATTCTCGGAATTCGTGATTCAAAACCCGATTTATCAGACCGCGCAGTACGCAATGGTTCCGAACAATCCGTCAACGAATCCCGATCCGAAAATCTGGCGGCAGCAGGTTTATGAATCGATCAGTCCAGGTGCCTACACCGAAGAGGATCGCCTCGCTTGCCTCGCTCAAGCAGCGTTGTATGACATTGGCAATGTTCGCACGATTCGTCGAGGACGCTCCTGGAGTTGGGGAAGACCCAACGCTGGTGCTGGCTATTCGCACACCATGCTGCCCAACGAGAAGTCGTGCCTCATGCAGTCGACACAAGGCGTCGAGCACTTGGGTGACAACCTGCTCGCCGCATCCAGTGAGCACCCGGCTGGTGTCAACGTCGCGATTACGGACGGCTCAGTTAGGTTCGTCAGCGAGAACGTCGAAGACCTCGCTTGGTGGGCGCTTGGTACTCGTAATGGAAACGAAAATCGACCGATCAAGTAACGGTTGATTCGAAACCGGTTTGCCCTTCCAGGCAAGCTTGCGAAACTGATTCTCGACTGGCCATCGTCTTCGCGACGGTGGCCAGTTTTTTTGAATCAGGATCGTGAGCCGCCTTCTCGTTACTTTGTGTTGACTCAAGCCATACGCGTTCTGTTGATACTCGCTTTGGGCATCACAAGAGCCGTCGAACGCAAAGACAGACTCTGCTTGGCCAGGGCAAAATGCTGGCCAATCGCCACGGCCTTAGTTAATCTGCTGGGAATATCAGTAGACGAATTTGGATCGAGACTAATGGCGGCGGCAAGTCGAACGCTCGGACCACAAAGCCGACGCGGTGACCGCTTTGCACAGTTAACAATGACTCGACGAAAAAAACGGCCATCCAGCCAAGCGGCCGCTTGAAACAGTGGCCCAAACTTGGGATTCTAGTGTATTAACCTTTGGACTACGTTCAATCGAGGGAGAACCATCATGCGTTGTTTTCAATTATTGGTGCTTTGCGGCGCCCTGACCGTCATGACCGGGTGCAATGTTGGCGTGTCCGAAACTGGCCCTCCGCCAGTTGAGGTGCCCGAAGTAGCGCCGATCAAACAGGACTGGAAAGACGCGGACGAAGAAACGAAGGCCGCTTGGAAAGCTGCTGGATTTTCCGAAGAAACAGCGAAAGACCCTGATATGTCAACGGACGGTCTGTAGCCTACGCAAGTTGGCACGCTCAGAAGCCCGCGGCAACGCGGGCTTTTTGCTGCGCCGTGAGTTCACTCCTACCAGCGAGAGACTCGCACCGTTACGGCTCAATTCGCCTCGGCGTGGCGATTTGTTGAAATCTTGGCGCGGATTTCATCTTTCAAGTGCCGCAGCACAGATTTCTTGTCGGTGTCGTCCAAGATCCGTCGCACAACCGATTTCGGGCCTTCAACACCCCATGACGATCCATGCTCGAAGTAGTACTTGGCGGCCTTCCCGACGATGTACGACCCATAGCCGGCCGCAGCGCCCTGAGGCACCGCAGTTATTAGGGAAGAGGCGCCGAACAGGACGCCCTTCAGGACCGATGCCGAGTAGCTAATGACGACCTCGCCGAGAAGCACGAGGCCAGCGGCTTTGAGAATCGCAGCGACAAGTTTCTTGGCGTGGGCTGTCGTCATCTCCAAGCCGTAGATGCGAGCGAGAACAGCCACCATCGTGGCGTCCACGATGGTTCCGCCGATAACGTCGGCCGCAATGACTGGATTCAGAGCTACGACAAGCGATTTGACCGCCGCATAGCTCATGATCGTTTGGTTCGCGTTTCGAGCTCGAAGTTGAACGCGGAGCGCCGCGATGCGGTCGTTCTTATCCGCGGCGTACATGGCCGCGTTGAGGGTCAACAGGGCCAATCCGTCTTGTTCCAGCAGTTCCAGTATCCGGGACTTCAACTGGGCGACGTCGGCCTTCGGTTTCCGCCACTCGTTTCGGCTCCCGCCCTGGGCGTCCTCGATCACATACTCGATTTCGCGAGGGTCAGCCGAAGTCGTGATGATTTGCTCGGCAGGCACGAGCTCAGCCAGTCGATCGTCGACCAACGTACTCCGCAGCGTCTGTAGCTGGCTCGGCGAATAGAGATCGGCTTTGTTCAACACCACAATGATCGGTTTGTGCAGCCGGACCAATTCGCACACAGCCGCGTATTCCACATCGTTGAGGTCCGAGTCCGTCACGAACAGCAACAGGTCTGCGCTGGCCGCCGCCTCACGAGCCGATTCGGCTCGGTCAGCCCCGCCGACTTCATTGATCCCCGGCGTGTCGACGAGCACGAGTTGCGAGTCAGCCAGCCCTGGTACACAGTATCCGGCGCCGTCCCAATCGACCTTCCAGACATCGCGCGTCCAGCCGCCGCGCACGTCGACTTCAGTGATCACATCTCCGACGAGGGCGTTGATGAGCGCCGACTTGCCGGTGCTAATTTCCCCAAAGACGACAATCTCGACCCGACCACTGGTCAGCTTCTCGGTCATCATGTGGATACGGTCTACATCGGCTTGCAGCTGTTCCATCTCTTGCGCAGTGCAGCCCTCGAGCTTCTCGAGCGTGTCGCGCAAGGATTGCAGGGCGTTCTGATAATTCTGATCTTCCAATACGTTAACGGTCATTTGCGGTCGTTCCCGCCCCTTTCCGTATCGCCTCGGTCATCAGCTTCTTCGTTGGTCGACCAGCCGCTCCTTGCCGCTGCGACCAATCTCGCCAATTCCCGCACGCTGGTGACGTGCTCCCATTTCTTCCTCGCCATCGCCGCCAAACTATCGGCGCCGCGTACGGACTCATCCTGAAAGTACTCGATAAACACAGCACCAATCCAACGAGTTATCAGGGCCTGAACAATGCCCTGCAGCAACCCGCCCGCGATAGTTCCTGCCCCTGGCACGGTTTTCATGAGACTCGCGCAGGCGCTGACCACCAACGGCGTGGCGGCGCTGACGCCGAGAATGGCCAGCAAGTTCTTGCCCAATTGGGCGAGCAGATTGACGGCCGTCTCGCTGTCGATATCGTGCTTATAGACTCGCGAGAGATCAATGACCATCTTGGTCGTTATCGCCCCGCCCGCCGCCAGGTCAAGCATCGGCAAGGGGCTAACCGCCGCGGCGCCGCCCGCGCCCCAAGCGTACCTGTCGACGAGGACTCTCGCCCTTTGGTCCAAGTCCTCTCGAACTTTGGCCTGCGCCTCAGTCATCAGTCCGCGTGATCGCAAAAGCAAGTTGGCCAAGAGCAAGTTGGCCCCATCCCGCCGCACGACATTCAACATTCGTTTGGCCAATGCCGAAATATCTGGATCGACAGGCACAAGATCTTCTATTTCGCCGCCATCGGCGCCCACTCGCACGACTTGTCTCGGTGCCGGGTTGGGCGAAACGCGAACAATGTCCGCTCGCACAATCCAGTCGGCGGTCTGCTCAGCAATCTGGCTTTCCAGCAAGGTTCGCTTCCGCTCGGCATACCAATCGCTCTTGTTGATGCAAAGAAGAATGCGTTTCTCCATGGCCGCCAGTTGCTTGAGCAACTGCGATTCGGCCTCGCGAAGAGGGCCGTCAACAACCATCAAGACCAGGTCGGCATCCTTGGCGGCTCGTGCGGCTTCGTGAATGTGTTGCTGGCCATCCACTTCGCCGAGCCCCGGCGTATCAACCAGCAGCACGCGGTCCGACCCAGGCCAAACTACTTCGCCTCGGCGAACAGTCGTCCCTCCCTTGGCATCGGTCTCGAAAACATCGCGGCCGGCAAGTGCATTGAGCAGCGAGGACTTGCCGCAGGAGATGGTCCCAAAAGCAACGATCTCGAGCGTTTGATGTTCGTGCTTCTGGCGAAAATCGTCGCAGAGCGACTGCAACTCGCGGCGAACTTCAGGACCCACGATCTCGTCATCCCGCAGCCGATCGATCGCATCCAAGTTCTCGTCGACCTCCCGCCTCTTATCGGCGCTCGACAACTCGCTTGGATTCCTCGCTTTGCGAGCCCTGGCGGCGCGTTTCTTCCAGGTACGCCTGAGCAGGCTCACTAGCATCCACAGAGTCGTTCCAGCCAGCAGTGCTGAGCCGAGCCCGACGATCGTGAAATAGAGGTAGACGGCCCAATCGCCGAACGTCTTCACGGTTTCGTACTGCTGCAAGATCCATGGCGGAACATAGACCATCAAGAAACCCAAAAAGGCGAGCGTCAGCAGCAGCATGAGCCGATTTGTCAACTGCTTGAATTGCATCCGCTGGTTCAACCTTGAAGTACAGTCTGGATCGCCGCTCCCGATGAACGCCTGGCGCTAATAAGGTAATTCGTCGCCCGGCGTCATTGCTTTCCTGTTTTTCCTGATCGACCGCATAATCGGTGCGAACGGCGCCGCCAACCGGCGATATGATCACCTTTCGATTTCGATTAAGCAACTCTCGCCGCGAGAACAAGGGCCGTTTGCGGCTTCGCCCTCAACTTGCCTTCCGCTTTCCGCCAGCTTTCCCTTCAGGCGGGCAAACAAAAAAGGCGAACCCGGACTGAGTCCAAGTTCGCCGAATGAGCTCTGAGAAAGAGTCGTTGACTATGCGTCTTTTTTCTTCTTGGGAGCGTCCTTCTTGCGATTGCCTTTTCGGCCGCCGAGGCCGGCTTTTTGGCGCTGCTCAGGAGTTAGCAAGGCGGCGACTTCTTTGGTCAGCGAAGATCGAACCTTGCCAACTTGAGCTTGAGCTTCCTTGAACTTGGCCAAATCAGCGTCGCTCAACCCCAGGGCAGCCATCGCGGCGGCTTGGGCTTCTTTGCCTTTCTTTCCGGCTTCTCGAGCTTTCTTCGAAGCGGCGGCCATCTTCTTGCGGCCCTCGGCGCCGATCACAGCAGCCACGGCTTTACTCGCTTCTTGCAGCTGGGCACTGTACTTGGCGACGATTTCCTTAATCTTGCCCTTTTGCTCATCGGTGATTTCGGCTTTTTCAAGCCGTTTCATCAACTGCGCTCCGGCACTGCGGCCTGCGGCCGGTTTGCCCTTTTTTCGTTTCTTCTTCTTGGCGTCATCATCAGCGAGAGCTGGTGCGGCGACAAGCATCGCAAGAGCGACAACCGTGCAAAGTTTGAACAGACGATTCATTTGAAGGACTCCAGTAATCAATGATGCAATCCATCGCTGTTGGCTCCAACTATCCTGAGTTGAGGCAAGTAGGTAAACACATGTCACTTGATCTGCTCATTTGAGCTGGCCGACGTTTTCGTCGCCCGATTCTTCTTCTTGCGATTCTCGGCGACAGTCTTCGATTTGCCCGAAGGGCGCCGCATCCACGTCTTAACTTGGGCATCAACAGCCTGATCTCGATTCGCCTGAAACCGAGCAATGTCGCCGTCGAGTTTCTTCAACCGAGCCGCTTGACGGTCCCGGTTCTTCTGCATGATTTGAAGCTCCAAGTCGAATCGCTGCCCAAGCAGACTGCGCAGCTTGGCCTCGTCCGTGGATGAACCTCCCATGCGAATTCGAGCTGCGAGCAATTGAGCCCGCTTGTCAAGTTGCCAGCTTCTTAGGGCCAACACGTAGCTCGCGTCGTCTCGCTGCTTGATTCGTTCGAGGCGATCGGCGGCATTAAACAACTCGCGAATCGCCGCCGAATACTTCTTCGGCTGGCTTTCCTGCAGTACGTCCAACAAGCTCTTCAACTCGGGCAAGCAGTCCGCGACAAACGAATTCACTTTGGCCACTTCCGCCGGCGTGACTGGTCGACGCGCGGCGGAACGTGAGTTGGGTTTCTTGGCGGCTCGATCCTTGCTGGAAACACTTCTCTTGGGCGAATCCTCCTGCGCACGCAAGCTCGCCGAACCAATCAGGCACAGCGCGACGGATGTCAGAATGATGATTCGAAGTCCCATTAGCGATTCTCCATGTCGCGTTCGTGAAGCACATCGTCTCGCCGCGACAACTGATCCACTGCGGCAAGCATCCAATCGGGCGAATCCGCAACCAGATTCTCATCCTCGCTGACCGCGCCGAGCGAATCCTCAAAGAACGCTGGCAGCGCCTCCTCGAACTCCGCCGACTCGTCCATCAGCTCGCTCCAAATCAACGCCAAACGATCGTTCGATTTTGCTGTCGGAGCTGGTTCGACAGGCCGATTCAGCTGCAAACTCAGAAGCGAGATCACCACCAACGCCACCACACCGCTGGCGCCCCACAGTGCCTGACTCCAGCGCAGCTCAAAGATGCGGGCGGGGCGACTTGCCATGTGGGAAAGGTCAGCCGAGTCGCGCAACGCCACTCGCGTGGCAGCAACCAGTTCCACGGCTTTGGCAACAGCTTCTCGAGCGGGTTGGCTAGCCGCCAATTGCGCTTCAAATGACTTCACCTCGTCGCTCTCGAGGTATCCCAATACGTAGGCCTCCGCGGCGTCAGCGAGTTGTTCGCCGGTCAGGTTGTTGTCAGCATCAGTCATCATAATCCCCAGTTTCGCGTCCAAGGGGAGATTCCCCTTCGAGTCGCTTTCGCAAACTGCCCATCGCCGCCCGCATGCGCGAGAGCGCTGTTCCAAGCGGAATCTGCAGCTGGCTTGCAATCTCCGCGAATGTCATTTCCTCATAGATTCGCAATCGGACAATCTCGCTCTGTGGAGTCGGCAATTGATCAATCGCGGCACGAACTGATTCCACCGACTCTCGTCGGACTAAGAGGTCATCCGCAGGCGCCGAGGAAGCCGACTGCAACCACTGCAGGCCACGCTTCACGCGATCACCAACGACTTGGCGGCGCCGTGTCGCCAAGACCTCATTATAGGCGACACGAAAAAGCCAAGCCTTGCGAGACTCACGCTTATCGGGGCCGCCCTGTTCAATCAACTTGGTAAAACTGATCTGCACGGCGTCTCGAGCCAGCTGAATGTCACCAGCCACGCCTGTCAGGAATCGCACCAGCTCGTCGGCATGGTCCGAAAACAACCGACTGACGGCATCCGAGTCGATTTTCTCTCCCTCGGACAATGCAGTAACTCCCGCCGAACGTGCGACGCAAACAGTCGCCATAGAAACAGATGCGCGAAGAGACAGGTTTATTGACATGTCCCGCGAAAGACGTTTCGATCGAGCAAATGGGCCCAAATCGTTACATTACACCATGTTAGAGCAGACGTTTAGGCCCGCGGCAAGCGACAACTCGCGATCCTGTGGGCCAGATTCCCGCTCAGTGACTAGGGGTTGGTGGCGAAATTGGCTCTCCGTGTATAATTGAGCAATCGGCTCAAATCCGCGGCGCCGCAGCCTCTTTGCAGACCCAACCTTCGCTCGTTGTGGCGTAGACAGCCTTTTCACCTGGCGGCGCAGTGATTCGGCCCGTTTTCCCATCACGGCTCGTCCACTTTCCGTCCACAACCATTGGAAATTCGTATGTTTGGGCCTGTTTTTGCACGCGAAGCGGCCACCTCGCCGCGACGACCAAGGCACTTCTTGCAGCGGGGAATCTACCTCACCGCGGTCTTGGTGCTGATGTGTACGGCTTGGCTGCTGCTGACTGGCGCCCAATTGATCCGCAATGTGGGAGACATGTCCCGGTTTGGCGCGATTCTGTTCCAGATACTCTCACCGATTCAACTGGCCCTGCTGACTTTCCTGGCCGCTTTCGGCGCCGCCAGCGCGGTATCGCAAGAAAAAGACAAACGGACCTTGCTGCTCCTCCTGCTGACTCGGATGCGCAATCACGAGTTGGTGCTGGGGAAGATGCTGGCGAGCTCACTCAATGTTCTGGTCATGTTGGCGGCGAGTTTTCCGGTGTTCCTGGCGATCACTTTGTTTGGGGGCGTATCGACGAGCCAAGTCGTCTCGGTCTTCGCCGTGACGTTGACGACCGTTCTTGCCGCGGGGAGCCTGGGCGTCCTAGTCGCCTTCTGGCGGGAAAAGACGTTCCAAACCCTGGCTTTGACTGCGGTGATGCTGCTGATGTGGCTGGGCCTCTGGGAAGCGGTGCAACTGAATCTGTTTGGAACGGAGATTCTCGGCTTGCAGAGCCAAGCGTGGGCAGAGGCGTTTAGCCCAATTCGCGCGATCCATGCAGCGGCCAGGCCCGAGCTGAACCCAACTTGGTTCGTTAGCCAATCCACGCTGACCTATCTCATTTGCTCGCTGCTCGGCGCTGCATTGCTCAACGGAGTCGCAGTCGCTTTCGTACGTGTATGGAATCCGTCGCGCGAAGTCCGTCCCGGCCAAGCCAACGAAGAGGGCGAATCGAGCATCTGGGGCCCTGCCGACGATGGCAAAGTGAGCAGTGCGAGTGATTCGGAGGGGCAACGCTCCGGTCACGTTGACGCCCGCGTTCGGGCGGCTTCGAGCGACAGTCGGCGGGTCTGGGATAACCCGGTATTGTGGCGGGAAGTTTGCACTTGGGCCTATGGCCGGAAGGTGCTCATCATCCGTTTCGTCTACCTGGTGCTGTTTGCGATGGTTGCCGCAGCGCTCTTGCTGACTCAGGCGGGGCCCGACATCGCGACGGGGCTGAGCTCGATTGTTCCCAGGTCGGCTCAACCTTTGGCGCCCTTTCTGCTCGTCAGTCTCGTGATCGTCAACGCGCTGGCGGTAACCTCTATCACGAACGAGCGCGACGGCCAAGCACTGGACCTGTTATTGGTCACCGACTTGTCGCCTCGAGAGTTCGTGTTTGGCAAGTTACTTGGCGTTTTTTGGGTGACGAAGGAAATGATCGTATTGCCGATCCTGCTATGCATTACGTTGTGGTGGCAAGAGAGAATCGGCGGTGAGAATCTCATCCTCTTGATAGGCGGTCTGTTGACCATGAACGGGTTTGCCGCAATGCTCGGCGTGCATTGCGGGATGACTTACGCCAACAGTCGCACATCGATTGGGGCGAGCTTGGGAACTCTGTTCTTCTTGTTCCTGGGCGTGGTCACGCTGATGGCGATGATGATCTCTTTCAGCGGATCCTTTCAGACTCAGTTGACTCCATTCCTGGCCTTCATTTTGGGCGGGAGCGTCGGACTATACGCCGCCTTGGGTTCGCGAAATCCATCGCAGGCTATTCTGTTAGCGGCTTTGATGTTGCCAATCGCCACCTTCTACTCGATCACTAGTTTTCTGCTCGATCACATGATGGCGGTTTTCCTGGTGACAGTTGGCACGTATGGCTTTACGATTGCGGCAATGTTGATGCCGGCGATCGGCGAATTCGACATCGCAATGGGACGAACAAAAACGGCTGAGGAGGAGTAGCCCAAGTCTCCCTCGTGCGCGGACAACTTACGGAAAGCGGTTGGCGTCATCGTCTCCAAGGGATGGCGGAGACGCCAACAGAGGCGGACCGAATCTCAAGTTGACAAGGCACTCGTAAGGCGGGCTCCAAAACGATCGTGATCATATGGCAGGAATGTTGGCCTTGGTTGGCCGCAATGACGGCCCTGTTGGCGTGTTCTGCGTTTTTCTCAGCGAGTGAAGCGGCCTTGTTTTCACTTCGGCCGGCGGACCGCAGGGATTTGCGAGACGAAGCCATGGGAAGAGTCGCCGCATCGCTGCTGCTCGACCCCGACCGACTGCTCTCCGCGATCCTGTTCTGGAATTTGGTGCTCAATCTGGCCTACTTCGCGGTCGTCTCGATCGTCTGCTTCAAACTGCAAGCAACCGCTCCCACGGGAACCTCGTGGGTCTTTGCCGCAGGCGCGCTCATGGCTGTCATTTCCTTCGGCGAAATGTTGCCCAAAACCATGGGTGTGCTCGGCGCCAAGAAACTGTCAAGAAGCGTTGGTCGGTCCGTACAAGCTGCGGTGGCGGTTCTCGATCCGATCATGCCCGCGTTGCGACTGGTGACGCGAGTCTCCCAGCGACTTCTCTGGCCGGGATTGCCAGCTGAACCCTACTTGGAGCTCGAAGACCTTGAGCAAGCGATCACGGTTTCGCGCGAAGACCAAGCGTTGGCCGACCAAGAGCGAATCGTACTGAAGAACATTGTCTCGCTGTCCGACATACGCATCGACGAATGGATGAGGCCGCGAACTCAGTTTACTTCCTTTCGGCCGCCTGTTTCGCTTTCAGACTTGAACGGTCGGATTACGCCGAGCGGGTATTTGCTGGTGACCGAAACGTCATCGGACGACGTTTCCGCGGCCCTGCATTTGACGGGTCTCTCTTCGCTGCCGGACGAGAACCTGGAAGCGTTGGCCGCGCCTGTCGTCACTTTGCCCTGGTGCGCGACCGTCGCGCA
The DNA here is from genome assembly GCA_964635375.1 of uncultured Pirellulaceae bacterium. Classification (GTDB taxonomy): domain Bacteria; phylum Planctomycetota; class Planctomycetia; order Pirellulales; family Pirellulaceae; genus CAZMNY01. Next base: position 10,453 of record CAZWOU010000012.1, read on the forward strand.
AGCCCTTGAATCGATGTCGAGCATGGAGCTCGATGTGGCTGTGATCGTAAATGAATATGGCGATACGATCGGGATTCTCACCCGTGAGGATATCCTCGACACGATCTTCAATTTCAGCCCGAGCCGCAGCAAGATGCTCATGAATGAAAAGCCTATCCATGACATCGCCGACGGCGTCTGGATCGTCGCGGGCGTCACCAGCCTGCGCCGGCTGAGCAAGTATCTCGACATGCCGCTGCCGGCGAGCAGGTGCGTTACGGTGGCCGGCGTTGTTCAAGAGCGGCTGCAGAAATTGGCCAGCGAAGGGGATCGCTGCCACTGGGGCCAGTTCGAGCTTCAAGTCATCGAGACGCCTCAGCGAGGGCACATGTTAATTCGAGTGACGCTCGATCGAGGTCGCTCGCAATGACGCCATTTACGATAACCTTGCTATTCCTCCTGGGGCTCTTCTTCAGCGCTTTCTTTAGCGGGTCGGAAACCGGTTTCTACCGACTCAATCGGATCCGACTGATTTTTGACGCCAGAAGCGGCGACAAGATCGCCGGTTTGCTGCTCTGGCTGACGAACCACCCAACGCTCGTTGTCGGCGCCACGCTCGTCGGGAACAACCTGGCAAACTACCTCACCTCATTCGCGATCGTGGCGATGGTCTCACAGTCGCATTGGGATTCGCGGTGGAGTGAACTCGGAGCAACGGTTGCGATGTCGCCGATTGTGTTTGTCTACGGAGAACTGCTACCCAAGAGCGCATTCTTTCGTGCGCCCAATCGGCTCATTCGGCTCGGCGGACCGCTGATGATTGTGTGTGTCGCGATCTTCGCACCGGTCGCCGGACTACTTTGGGCGATCGGCCTAGCCCTGCAGAGAATGCTTGGCGAAACGCCGCTGCAATTCCGCCAATCCGTGGCTCGCCACGAACTGCAGCAGATATTTCAGGAGGGACATGACGTCGGATTGCTGATGTCGTCTCAGCAGCGGCTGAGCCGCAATTTATTTGGAGTCGCTTCGAGGCCCGTTCGGGGCTTCTGCGCACCGCCTCATCAGTTGCTTGACACGCGTTTAGGCGAACCGAAAGAGCGACTCTTGGAAATCGCAGCGCGGCGCGGCCTGACGTCGGCGCCAATACTCGATCCCGTAGACGGCGAGACGTGGATGGGATACGTCCGCATCGTCGACCTCTACCTCAACGACTCACCCACAATCGACGCGATTCGCCCACTGCCTCAGGTGTTGAGCGAGGAAAGCTATCTCGATGCTCTGATGTACCTTCAAGATCAAGGCGAGAAGATGGCCCAGGTTCTCGGACCGGACGGCAGCCCCGTCGGTCTGGTCTTTGCCGAAAGCTTGGTCGAGCCCTTATTTCGCAACCGGTGAACGAGGGCTACGTCGTCGCGGTTTCGACAGGCGACTTGCTGTATCCGAGCCCCGTGACGACTCCCAGTATTTCTTCATAGCTGATGAAGCGGCGGCGGTGCTGCAATTTGTATTCGTCGATCGCCCTCCCCAGCTCGGCCGCATCAGGTGATAGGCTGTCATGGCTGTCCGCAAATTGGCGGCGTTCGCGACCCAAAGCCGCCGAATCTTGGTTCGAACGACGATCGCGAAATGACGAATTGCCTTCAAACGTCGACATAGCACTGACTCCCCGACTCGAGATAGAGCAAAATGCGGCCAGCAGCTAGTTCGGCCACCAAGTATATGTAGCTCACAGAATCAGAACTGGTTGCTTCATTTCCATGGCGGACTTGCAATCTGCGTAGACGCGACTACCGCGCCCACTGCTGGCGCACGCCATATCGGCACAACCGGCACAACCGTTTGGTCAAGGCCGTCGGGGGCCAATCGCAGCCGACTCGCCGAGACCGTCCCAATCATGCGAAGATTCTGGATGGCAACCGCCGTCGCGTTTCCAGGCACGGCCTAGCTAGCGACGTGGATTGGCTGGTTCTGTTTGGGCTAGGCGGCGGTTGATTTGAATGGCTTGAGCGTGGTTGGGCGCCATCAGCAAGGCAGCTTCGATCGCCATTCTTGCGCCCGAGAGATTCCCAGCCGCCTGCTGAGATTCAGCCAGTCGGACGAGGATGTTGGGATTGTTCGGCTGCAGCTCGGCGCAACGGCGATAGGAAACCGAAGCCGCCCGATGACGACCGATAGACGTCTGTGCGAGAGCCCGCAGGTGGTAGAGGCCGTGGGGTGATAAATCAGGCGTCAATTGCTGCTCCAACAACGACAACGTCGCTAGAGCTCGCTGAGGTCTTCGTTGACGCTGGTAGATTCCCGCGATCGCCATCTGCACCTGAGGGTAGTGGTTCTGGATGTTGAGGGCTTCGTTGTAGCGATCCATCGCATCATCCAAGCGACCGCGAGCCGAGAGGACATCGCCTCGAAGCGCATAGGCGCTCGCCAGACTCCGATCGGTCTGAATGGCCGTGGCAGCCGCCGTCCCGGCCTCATCCAGACTTCCTTGCTGAAGAAGCATCGTCCCCAGAGTGACGAGCCGAGTCGGGTCGCCCGCGGACAACCTCACGCTCTCCTTGAGATGCTTGAGAGCCTCCTCGTGCTCACCCCGCCGCCACAGCGTCTCGGCGTACATCGCGTGGGCGCGCTCCTCCAGCGGGGAAGACTCTATCGCTTCGGCAAACAGATTTTCAGCCTCTCGAAACTTTGACCTTTGCATCGCGTCAGCGCCGCGAAGCACCTTCTGCCGAGCCGAAAGAACGTGGTCCGGCACCGGCTTGCGGCCTGAAATCGCACAGCCCGTCGCAATCGGGAACCACAAAGCCAACACGAAACCGACTAGCGCCGAACGCCCCGATGCCGTGCGACGCTTCTTCAGCGTGCAACTGCGAGCGAGCCTCGACGAAGGCGCGATGGCAGACGAGGTGGGGCGAATGGTGCCGGGTTGCTGCATGATCGATCCGAGAGAATCAAGCGACGTGGGATTTGGGCGCAAGAGGCTATCAAAACGGCTCGTAGTTCGGCAACCTCAACCAGCCCAGTTCCTGCGGTTTTCCGCCGATTCTCCCTGGACGCGTCCCTTCTGAACCAGCCAGGTCACGCACCTCGCCCACCGCGACGCCGATTCTCGGTTCTCAACGTCGTGCGGTGTACAAGATCCCCGCCAATCGGGATGATACGAGTCGCCCACAGCCTGTTCCCGCCCCAGAGAATCGACTATGTCCGTCGGCCGGTTTGAACGCGAAGAAGTACAATTTCAGTATCCAGAGAACTGGACCGTCCAGGAGCAAACTGCCGAACTCCGCCAACTGGCGGTCACGGTGGAGAGCCCCACTGGCGGATTCTGGTCCCTGCAATGTCTGGGCAGCGACATTCGCCCTCAACAGGCAGCCGACCAGGCTCTCGAGACGATGAGAGCGGAGTACGAGCAACTCGAGGGCGAGGCAGTCGAGGAGGAATGCGGCGGCCATGTACTGCTCGGCTACGACATCGACTTCTACTGTCTGGACCTGGTCGTCCAATCCCGCGTGCGGTCATTTGAGACCAACGGCAAGACCTATCTACTGCTTTGCCAGGCGGAAGACCGAGACTTTGTCGAGTTGCGGCCAGTCTTCGCCGCGATCACGCTGTCGCTCACGCGTGATTTACGGAACTGACGAGGCGAATTGGGTCAACGCGTCTGGCGAGTGGGCCCGACCAAGAAATAAAAAAGGCTCGGTGGAGTGGGTTCCCACCGAGCCTTTCGTGACCGTGAAAGTGGCTTGCTTGGCAGCGATAATTGCCGTCCACTCGACGGCTCGCCTTAGATCACGGTTCGCGTCAACCGTTTGCATGACCTCGGATTTGCGGGATCCGGGGTCGCGTGGGTCGCATTGCAAACGTGAAGGCGATAAGAAAGCACGCGGCGCGCCGCTCGGCACGAGAATCTCCAATCTTAAGAAAAACTTGCCAGATTCCTGGAGAAATCGCCCACCGGCCAACTCACATTCGACTGGTCGATTCGGCCAACTGTGTAAGAGTTACAATCCGACCAGGGCGAGCGTGAACATCTTTCAATTCGTAGTGTCACCGCCCGGTGAACTCATTCAACGGCATGTGTCGAAAGCGGACTTCCAAGGAGAGCAGATTGAGCGTGGTCACAAAGAGCCGGCCAGCTTGCGCGCCCCAGCGATCGGGAACTGGGCGAATCGGATCCCAGCTTCCCGCTTGAGGCCCCTGCTGCACCTGCGTGCGAAGAAGCCTCGGGCGAAGCGATTCGTTCCACTTCTCCCAATACTCCCCCTTCATATGAAACATCACTTGGGTCGCGTAATACCAGTAATAGGTATCCCGACGGGCATCATAGGCCGACTTGTCGTCGACGCCGGGAAGTCGGTCGAGCAGGTAGACGGCGCCCTTCTTCATCGAGACAGAATCACGATTCTGGCCCGCATAGAATTTCATCAGCAGCCCGACGGCGGTCATGGTGGTCGTCGGATTGCGACCGTGCCGCTGGGTCGGCGTATCGGGAGCGTCAGGGTTATAGCGGAACTTCTCGCCTGAGGGCCCCGTGGAAGCTCGCTCCAGCCAGCGATCAATCCGCTCGTAGGTGTCGTCAGCGACATCTAGCCCAGCCAGTTGACCGCTCTTGAGCGCCATCATCATCCATCCCGTAACCGACGTGTCGCCGGCCCCTTGGGGCGTGTAACGCCAGCCGCCGGATTTGGGGTCCTGGGCGTAGGCGATGAAGTCGAGCGCCTTCTGAGCCGGTTCCTTGAGGGCGGGGTCCTGGGTCATGCCGTAGGCTTCGGTCAGAGCCAAGGCGGCGATCCCATGGCTGTACAGCCAGACGGCTGAATTCGAAAACTCATCCGAAGGCAGGTAAAGGTCGCCGTTGTCCTTCTGAATCGAAACCAGAAACTGAACTGCGGCGTTGCAGTTCGCCTTGTATTCGTAATCCTTGTGATGGTACCCGGCGCCTTGGAACGCTAGCAAAGCGAGTCCGGTGGCGGCCGTGTCTGAGCTCATTTGAGCTTCGCGGGCGTCGTAGCCCTGCAGGGTCCAGCGACCGTCTTCTAGTTGGTTTCGGGCGAGGAAAGCGAGCCCTAGATCGATCGCTCTCTCAGTTTGGGGTCCAAGTCGATTTCGGCGACCGCTGGGATTGCGGCCGGCAAAAGCCTCCTTGGCAACCACGACGCTCGAGTTCAGGCTGAGCGCGCCCCCGGTGTCTTTCTTGAGGTATCGCACGGGGCGGGTGTGGACTTGCATGCTGTCGCGTTGGGCGCGGCGCGAGTTGAGCCCTGCGTTGATGGCGGCGATCGAGCCCAGCCCACCAGGGCCTTCCTTCGCGGCCGACTCAACCGCGATCGCGCCAGCCGCTTGCCGTCGCAGCGCAGCCGTCTGATCTCCAAACTGGGCGGAAGGCCCCTCCATCATGGCAACCGGAATGTCACCGGGCGACGGTGCGCCAACAAAGCTTGCCTGACTGGAGGGTGCGAACTGGCGAGCTGACCGCCGGGCCGTTGCATTGCTGGTCGAATCGGATATCTCCGGCCCGCCGCCCGCTCCGCCGCCGTCAGCTCGCTGGGCTGTCGCACTGGCAAGGGCGCCTGTCGGCAATTCGCCCGGACTACCGCCCGGACTGTCCGAAATCGTCGGTTCCGACTCGCTGGCGTTCTGCTTGCCAACACTGGCTGAGGAGGCGGCGATGGGCGAACCGGACGGTTCTCCAGTTGAGCTTGTTTGGCCCGCAATCGCGATTGTCTCAGCTTGGCTTGCTGCGGCGAAGCTGGGACCTGTGCTGCGTCGCGACAAACTGGGCGAGCCGCCGCCGATCTTGGGCGCCCCTGTCGAGCCGTCAGCCACTTCAGCGCGGGCCGATTGAGCGTCGCCAAGGCGCGTGGACGCGAGCTCGCCTCCGCCCGCTTCCGCAGCGGCCGAATTGGCGGGCGCCCCATTGTTGCTCAGGCGGCCAATCTCACCGGCAGCTGCGACGGCTTCCACAGAGGCTGGCGCGGTCGCATTGCCGGCAACGGACTCGGCTGGGGCTGGGTCGAGGGCCACGCGAGCGCCGGCGATCGCCAATTGAGGCGCGCCGCCCCGCATCCGCTCAGCCAGTCGCCGGGCGCGTTTCTTCTCCTCGTCTTCCTCATCGTCATCCTCTTCCTCGCCCGAGCTCGTTGCCGGCTCGGCCAGTTCGCCGCCCAATTCAGCCCGAGCCAATTGGGGCGAACCGAGCTCGGCAGCCTCACTGGTGGTCGTCGATTCGGCCGAAGACGGCTGGCCGCTGGCGGTCGAGGTCGCTTCCGACGCTTGGGCTCGTTCGCCCAGACTCGAAGCGACTGAGGCTTGTAACGGCTGGCTCTGGCCCCCCGCTTCCGCCGTCTGGGCGGGACTGCCGACGCCATCCACAGCCACGACCAATTCCGGTGAGCCCAATGACCGACGCCGGGTCGGTTGAGGGTCGCCATCACTGTGAACTTCGGGTTGACCGCCGCCCGCAGAACGATTGCGAGCTGCACCACTTTCCGAGACGACACGGGTCGGCCCGAGATCGATTTCGGTCGCCCCCGCCGCGCCGGTGATCGAGGCGCTCTCAGCATTCGAAAGCGACTGCTCGAGAGCTGCGGAAGCGGAAGAATCCAACTCGGCAACTCGACTGGTTGCTGAGGAATTGGCCACCGTCACCTCTTGGGGAGCGAACACCGAAGTGCTCCGCTCGCTCATCGCTCGTGTGTTTCTCGTCAGCGCTGGCGCCTGCGGCCGAAGGGCTGGCCCCTGGGGCGTGTCCTGGGTAGCCACACGTCGCCGCGCTGCGGATGAGGCGACTTGTGAAGGCGTGTCAGCAGCGGGGGACGAGCGATCGAGGTTGGGTGATCCACCCGCGCCTGCCACACCGCTCTGGCCGCGATTCATCGCCATAGCGGACGGCTCGACAGTCGGTCGACCGTCAGCCGCGCCGGCCGATGCGGTCTCCGCACTCTGCGACCTCGCCGTGGACGCCACGGAAATCGAGCGTGGGGTCCTGGCGGGCGACTGGGCTGCCGAAGCATCCGCGGTCAGGCTTGGGACTGGAGACGCCGTGGTCCGCCGGGTCGCGGTCGCGCTACGGCTCGATGCGACCTCGGTCGGAACCGTTGGGTTGGCCGATCCACTCGCTTGTGACGCGGGGGCCGAGACATTGCGGCGGGCCACGCCAGCCTCGCTGGCCTGGATTCGCGACTGCTGAGCCAAACTGGGAGCTCGATCGGAAGCGGCGGCCGGGGTGGGCGAGGTCAATTGCACTGCGTTGCGGGTCGCCCGTGAGCGAGTTCGGGCGGTCTCGGCGCTGCTCTCGGTCACCGGCGAAGTTTCGGCCTGTCGGCGAGGCGTGGACGAACGGGACGCGATCGAATTGGGACGTGCTCCTGATGTGTTCGCAGAAGCTGTCGATTCAGTCGGTGCGGCTTCGGCGTTGGTCGTCGCTTGTTTCGTCACGGCGACGCTCTGAGCCGAAACGTCGGCTCGCGTCGTTTCGTTTGTGACGGCAGCTGTCTTCGCGGCCGTTTGAATCGCGGGCGAAGGACTCAGCTCATTGTTGCGCTGGCGCGGCGTTGTACGGACAGTGGCCTGACTTGTTGGCGCGTTTTGGGTCTCGGTTCGACGCGTCGGCCGCGAGGAACTTTCCAGCGGCGTGGCCAAGGGCTCGACACTGCGAAGGGGCGCCTCGGTCCGATTAGGGCGACGAGCGGAGGCGATTTGTGTCGCCTGAGGTTGGATTTGAGCGGTTGCAGTGGGAGTTGAGGAATTGGGGTTGGGCGAATCGACCTCGGCCGCCACCGACGCATCGGGCCGGTTCGTGACGCGCGGTCGACGCGTGGGAACCGGTTGTGGCGAATTAGCGACCTGCGTTTGATCGGGGCTATCGATATGGCGCCGCTCCACTTCGCGAGCCGCGATTTGCGATGGTTCAACGTCGGTGGGGTTGCGTCGGGCGGCGGGCGACGTGGTCTGTTGACGCGCGACTGGCGTAACCGCCGCGGCGTTTACGGCCGGCTCGCTGGTGCTCTTGGAAACTCGGGGGCGAGTCTCGGCGGGAGCCGCAGCGACCTTGGCCTCAACCGTGCGCCGGCTTGGCGTCGGTCGTGTGCTGTCTTGAGCGACTTTCGGTGAATCGCTCTCAGCTCGGCGGATCGCCGTCTTGGTCGGTTGTGATTCGGCCGGTTCCGTGCGGCTCATCGATCGCTCGGGCGATCGGCTCGAGGCGACTCGCTCTATCTCAGTCGGCTGAGCGTCGGTGGCAGGCGCGGACGTCTTCCGCGGACTCGCTTGGGCGTTGGGAGAGGGAATTGCGGCCGCGATTTTTTGGTCGCTGCGGCGACGGCTAAGTCTCGATGGAGTCGGACTGCTGCGGGGCGCGGTTTCGGTCTGGTTCTTTCGCTCTACCGGTCGCGGTTCGTCCGTCTGGTCTGTTTCGGGTACGGGCGTCGGCTGAGGCTGACGAACATCTTGTTCCTGCGGCTGATCTTTCTCGACTTCTTCTGGCTCGGGCGATGGCGTTTCCGTTTCCACCGGCTTCTCAAAATCGACTGGTTCATTCTCCTCTCGCGTCAGCTGCATGAAGTCCTGGACCGTCACCGGATCGCGACGTCGCGTCAGATCTTCCTGGGCGACCTCCGCCGTCCAAGCGCGGCCCAAGACATGGGCGCTGTGGGCGGCGATGATAAATGCGAGGTGCAGAAGAACGGCAAGCGCGATCGCCAGTTGCATACCGCGGCGGACCATGCGGTTGCTGACCCAACGCATGCCGACCATCACAGCGCCAGTGATCACGGCGATGCCGATGATCGAAGTCCAGGCGTTATGAAGCGGGCGAGGATCGTCAAACCGCAAGAAAGCCGCTGTCACGCCGATCGAGAACCCGCCTAGCAGCGCAAGGGCCACGTTGACGGGCCAAAGCTGGTCGTCAAACGCCGTTGCGGCTCGGGAGCGGGTTTTTCGGATGACGCGACGTGTTGGCATATCGCTGACTATTGTCCTTCTGTCATCAGGCGGTGGTCGTAAATCCCCGCTTTCATGCAGGCATTGATCGCTTGGACGGGAAAATCGACCGGGACCCGTTTGTCCGCCCGAATGTGGACGGTTTGGTTGACGGGATTGTTGGCCGCTGTCTGCTGCAATAACAAGCTTAGCTCATCAATATCGAGGAATTTGTCGTGCACCATGTAGCGGCCCTCGGCATCGACGTTAATGATCACGATTTGCGGCTGAACCGTGAGCGGCTGGGCTTCGGAAGCCGCGGGCAAGACAAGGTCCAGCTCGAAATCCTCGTCGGCAAACTTGGTTGCCACCAGGAAGAATATGAGCAGCATGAAAAGCACATCGATCAACGGCGTCATGCTGAGCAGGCCAATGACCGAGCTTTTCTTAATTCGAACGGACATGCAAACCGGTCCTGAATCTATGGTCCATTGGGAACACTTGCGGTTAAGACGGCGTCGGCGAAACTCGAGAAGGTTCCGCTGCATTGTCCGCGGAGCCTTCCGCTGCATCAGAGTCTGACGAGCGAGGCTGGGCAAAACGGACTCGCCCTTCGAACCGCTCGACCTGAGGAAGCAGGTTGAATAGCAACTCGTTGATTTGATGAAACAGAGTTTGGATGCGACTTTCAAAATAGTGCGAGAGCACGGCGGAGGGAATCGCCACGGATAATCCGGCCAAGGTCGTGACCAAGGCGACGAAAATCCCTTCCGCCAGATAGTCGGCTTTATTCTGGTCGGCTGCCAGGAAAGTGAATCCGTGGAAGGCCTGAATCATACCCCACACGGTCCCCAGCAATCCGAGCAATGGCGCGACGGCAGCGGACAGATTCAACCACCGCACGTTCGCGTAGAGCCGATCCGCCTCTCGCTCGCTGGCCTCAGTCACCGCCCGTTCGACCTCGCCATGAGGCCGTCCAACTTTCAGCAACATCACTCGAATCACGGCGGCCGCCGTCGAGGGAAATTCTTGGCAGATGCGATAGGCTTGCCGAGGATCAAAACCGGCTTGAGGCCCGCCCAGTTGGCCGATTCGCTGCACCAACAAGTCGGGAAGCACGCGTTGGCGGCGAAGTGCAATTCCTCGCTCGATCGAAACGGTTACGACCAGAACCGACAAACAAACGATCGGCAGCATCAGGTAACCGCCCCGAAACAACAGCCCGAGCAAGTTAATCGCTTGAGGCGCGTCACTCGCAGGAGCGGGCGAATCATCTGGTTCAGCGAAGTTCTCGCCGGCCGCGGGAGGAGGCGCCGCGCTCGGTCCGCCGACGTCGTCTTGCGCGCGCAGGGCGACAGCAAACAACAATACGGCAGCGAGGCAAGACGCGACAATCAGGCGCTGCTTCGCTCCGCCTAGAACGTACGATATCCCCTCGCGCCAAGACGAAAGGCTCCCTCTCAACCCTAATCGTGTTGTCATGACTCAACCCCGTTTAGGATTCGCGGACCATGTGAATACAGCATCAGAATCTCTCAATGGGTAACGCTTGCTTACAGTTTGACGAGCACAGCAAGTCTCTTCTTGGCTGCCTCAGCGAGCTCATGCCGCGGGTGCGACCGAACCACGTAATCGTAGAATTTCTTGGCGTCGGCGATCGCGGTCGTCTTCGCTTGTCCTTCGGCTTGATTGATCAGAACCTCCGCGCACCTACCAGCTTCAAACCCTGATTTGGCTTGCCAGTTTCGTACTGGTTCGGTCGCTTTGTCGGCGCCAAAGCCGAACATGACGCGTTGAAACCGCCTGGACGCCAACACGTATTGCTTCTCAATGAAGAGGACTTCGCCCAACATGAAACCGGCTCGCGCGCCGACCTCGCCTCGCGATTGATCCGTAGAGGCGGTGTAATCCGCCTTTGCGTCATCTAGCCGGTCGAGGTTCTGTCTGGCTCGGCCACGCTCAAAATGGGCCTCAGCAATGAAATTCGACTTAGGGTGCTTGCTGATCAGTTCGCTCAGAACCGTCTCGCTGTCGTCCCAATTCTCCAATTGGTTGGCGGATTGCCCGGCGTGCAGCAGGGTCAGGACGGCGATGTTCTCCGAGGATGGTTTGTGCTTTCGAGTCGCCTTGAACGCGGCGGAGGCGGCGGCGTAGTCCTTCAGCTTGAAGGAACACTCGCCCTGCATAAACAGAGCGTCGGAGAGCAATGCGCCCTGGGGATGCCGCTCCGCCTGTTCAGTGAACTCCACCAGGGCTTCACTATATTTTTCCTGCTGATAGTTGGCCCAGCCAAGCTTGTAAACCGATTTCTCATGCAGCACATCTTGCTTGGTCGCCTTCTTGACCTGGGCGTAGTTGGCGGCCGCCTCGGCGTAGGCCTTCTTCTGATAGTGGTCTTCGCCGACGTGAAACAGGGCTTCCGGCGCCAACTCGCTGTTGGGGTGCGCCGCTCCTAGCGCGGCGAACTGAGCCGCTGCGGCCTTGGCGTTTCCGCTCGACTTGTGGGCCCACGCCAATTCGTAGAGAACTTTGTCAGCGCTCGCGTACTTGGCATTGTCTTTGAGAATGCTGGCGAAGGTCTTCACCGCGCCCTTGAAGTCTTGCAGCCCAACTTCCGCAAGCCCTCGTTCGTACAGCGCATCACAGCGAGTCGCGATTGGCGGTTCGGATTGTAGAAAGGCCGCGACATCCTCGAGCACGCCCTTGAATTCGTTTTGCTGCCGACGACTCATCGCCCTCGCGAAACGCGTGTCCGCGGCTAACTTGTGTTCGCCGAATTTGGCGAGCAAATCGGTGAAGGCCTTCGTCGCTTGAGGAAAGGCGCCGCTCTTGAGCTGGCTCCAACCGAGGCCGTAGAGAGCGAAGGGGGCGAACAGCGAATCCGGGTTGACTGTGGCGACTTGCCCGTAGTGTTTGATGGCCTCCGGAAAATTGCCCCCCGCGTAGTGAAACTCGCCTAGCCGGTAGTGGGCTTGATCCTTAACTGGACTGTTTGGGAATTCGTCGAGCACGCGTTTCGCCAGAGCTTGAGCTGCTTTGAATTCACCCAGTTTGCCCTGAGATCGCGCCGCGAAGATCAGAGCTTCATCGGCTTGGCGCCACTTAGGTTCCGCCTTTCCCGAGTCGGCGAGAGCCTTGATCGCAGCGGGATATTTCTCCTGGTAGAAGCAACATGCCCCAATCACGAATAACGCCTCCGCCCGTTGATCCGGCGCCTTGATGGTGGCGATGTCCTTGCTCAATTGTTGCTCGGCGTCAGCGTATTTCTTCTGTAGGTAGAGCGAGGCACCCAAACGAACTCGCCACGACTCCTTCTCGGGGTGGTCGGCGGCCAGGGCCACAAGTTCCCTCAGTTCCTTTTCCGCTTCGGGATACTTGCGCAGTTGGAGGTTGCTTTCGGCTCGCACATATCGGGTATCCGCCACAAGGCGGTTCTCGCCAAACTTGGCTAGGAACTGGGTCGCCAGCTGAATCGCCTGCGCGTGATCCTTGATTTCCATTGCGCCAAAGGCAGCGTTGTAGAGTGCTTGCGAGGCGGCCGAGTGATCTGGGTATTTCTCGGCGATAGAGATGTAGATGGCTTGGGACTCAGCCTTCTTCGCGGGGTCGGCGTATAAGGCATCGGCTTTGTCCATCATCAAGTTGGCCGTGAACTTGTCATCACCCGCCTTCGGCAAAACGGTATCGGCGAGGGCAATTGCCAGGGCGGCGCGGTTGTTTCGCAGATGCAATCGACAGATCCAATGGGCGGATTCGACCACATCGGCGGCGCCCGCGTCGACCACCTTCTGAAACCACTGCTGGGCCGGCTCGTCAGCCCCAGCCCGGTAGTACGCGCGGCCCGCGGAGACGGTAGCGTCCGACTTATACGACGAGTCCGGAAACCGCCCGACCAGCGAAGCGTACAGGTCGCCAGCCTCCTTGAATTTGTTTTGCTGAGACAGGCAGTAGCCCTGTCGAAATTGAGCGTGATCGGCCGATTCAAAATCAGCGATCGCGGCGACTTGGGCAAACAGCGTCTCGGCCGTCTTCGTGTCTCCGCCTTGCAGGACCATTTCGGCTTTGCGCATTAGCACTTCATTGGCCAGGTCGTCTTGCTTGCACTGACCGAGGAACTGGTCGTAGTATTTCAGGGCTTGGCCGTACTGCTTCAACTCCTCATGCGCGACGCCCAAGGCATAAGCCGCGTCGCAAACTAACTCGCTTTCCTTGTGTTTTTGCAGCAGCGTTTGATAGGGCTGCAAGCACGCCTTGAGTTGGCCAGCCAGGTAGAGTGATTCCCCTTGAAAAAAGAGCGCCTGGGCCGCATGTTTTGAGTCTGGCTGTTTCGTCAGCAACTCGGCGAAAGTGGCGGCTGCCGCTTGAAAGGCCTTGGGGTCCTGTTTGGCCTGGGCGATCGAATAGCGGCACCAGCCCAAATTGATGTAAGCGTCGTCAATGAACTCGAATTTGGGGTGACTCTTGACCACCGCGGCGAACGCCAGGGCGGCCTTGTCATATTTCTTCAACTGGAGATAACAGACGCCCTGATAGTGCTGCGCCTTCGGGGACAGAGGATCCTTGGGAAACTTAGCTAGAAAATTGGTCCATTCTTCAAGGGCCAAATCGTACGCATCATTGTTCTGAAAATTCGCCGCGTCGGCGAATTTGGTGATCGCCTCTTGTGGCGAATCCTGCGCTTTGGCAGCTGGCGCCAAACAGAGGATCACGATCAGGCACGCTGCCGCAATCCCCCAAGCGCTCTTTGCCATTCCCGCAAGACCCTCTCCCGCAAGACCCTCGGTTTGCAATCTGGGAGAATGGTCCCGTCTCGTATTTGCACTGTGGCGGAATTCTGCAGTGTCACTGGAGATCCAGCCGATTCCAATCCGTTTCATTTCTGTCCTCGCCTTTGAATCGCAGCCGAGTGTAGGCTGGCCAAAAGTGTTACCAACAAACAGGATCCGTTACGGCGACGCTATTCGCCGATCCTTGCATGTTCGAGTTTATCGCATCTTGCTTGCTTGCGAAAACCGAGCGCCGTGTTGGAATTGCCATTCGAATGTGCGATCTTCCCATTTTGTTGGCTTTCAAACTCCCCAACTTGCCTAGCTGAGGGCATTTCGGCCCAGTCGTGAACCGCTTGCCCGCCAAGCCTGGGCCGATTAAGTTGGCCCACTTGGCCACCCAGGTCGGACGACACTTAGTTGGCGGAATCGTCCTCCGCCCCTGTTCGCACATCTCGGCGTGCACTCTTATATGAACGCAAAACGCATTCTCGTTACGGGCGGAGCCGGATTTATTGGCTCGCATCTCACCGAACGTCTGCTCCAAAGCGGAGCTTCGGTGACCGTGCTGGACGACCAATCGACTGGTGACCGCGAGAACTTGCGAATCGCCGAAGCCGATTCCCGATTTCGCTTCGTCCAGGGGTCGGCTGGGGACGACGACCTGATTCGCCAGCTGATCCAAGAATCGGACCAGGTCTACCACCTGGCCGCTGCCGTCGGAGTGGCTCTGATCGCCAAACAGCCGATCGAGACCATCGAGCGCAATATCTACCCCACTCAGTTGATTCTTGGGGAAATGCAAAAAGAGGCCGAAAAAGGGCGGTCTGTGCGGTTGTTTGTCGCCAGCACCAGCGAGGTCTACGGGAAGAACCCCAAACCACAGTGGTGCGAGGACGATGACCTCGTGTTCGGATCCACCCGACGAGCACGCTGGTCGTACGGCGCCTCCAAAGCGATCGACGAATTCCTGGCCCTCGCCTATTGGCGGCAGTTCCGACTGCCCGTCGTCATCGGCCGATTCTTCAACGTGGTCGGACCTCGGCAATCCGGAGCATACGGCATGGTGGTGCCCCGCTTTGTCCAAGCAGCGATCAGCGGGAAACCGCTCAAAGTGCACGACGACGGCAAGCAAGTCAGGTGCTTCGCCCACGTCGACGATGTCGTCCGTTGGGTCCTGCAACTGATGAACACCGACGACGCTCTGGGGCGTGTCACCAATATCGGCAGCGACGAACCAGTCAGCATCCTTGAACTGGCCCAGCGAGTCATCGCGGCGTCCGATTCATCGTCGCAAATCGAGTTCCAATCCTACACCGACGCCTACGATGAAGACTTCGAGGATATCCGCAGACGCATCCCCGACGTCAGCCGCCTTCGCTCCATCGTGGACCATCGTCCTTCTTATGACCTGGATGGCATCATCCGCGAGCTTGTGCGAGAGACTCAAAGCGGTGACGGATAATCCAAAACGGACCCGCGCTATTTCGCTTCGACTCTCCGGCAATTAATGCTTCGGCTCTGGCAATCATTCTGAGGCGATCATTCTGACTTGATGGATGGTTCAGGCTCGGCCGTCCCCGGCCCAAACGGAGGGGGCAATGGGGAGGTCTCGCCAGGGGTGCGGAGGGCCGCGTTTTCTGTCGCCATCATCGCCACAAACACATCTTGGTCGATTGAGTCCGATAAGAAGCGACTCGCTCCGCTGACAAAAACGACGTTGGCGCCGCCCACATGAAAACTGCTGGCCCTCGCCGTCGCCAGCGAATTCTCGGTATCGGCGAATCCCTCGTTGAACGCCGAGACGCGTCCCGCCCCGCCGTCCCAACGCGCGTTGTCCCACAGAAAAACAAGCTCCCTCTCCTTGCCGTTGGACCAGGGACCTGCGGCCGTGTTTTCGCTCAGCAGCAACGTCATCTCGGTACCATCGCGCTGCTGAATGTAAGAGATTCCGATTTTCGGCGAACCGGCGCGGGTCGCGTCCAAGAAGACACCGTTGGCCGGCCAATCGGGCAAGGCGTCCGTGGCGACCCGTCCGTCCATGTCCGCGTCGGGCAAGCCGCCGTTGGCCACGAAATGGCATGCGGCAGGTGGCATTTCCCCAATTCCTGGGGCCGCGGGGCACAGCAACATCCCAATCCGAGTCGCTGGATCGTCGCCCTTCATGTCGTCCTCGCCAGCAGCACCGTACAGCTCGAAGACGTGGGCCCATGGCGTTGTGTTGATGGTCGAACTCGGGCGCAGGTAGGGCAATGTGCTGAAGACCCAGCCTACGTTCCGGCTCATCTCATCGTCCGACAATTGCCGCTGCCGATACCCAGGGAAGCCTCCCATTTGCTGTTCGTATTCGCTCAACGCAAAGCTGACCAGGAGCATGTTTCGCTCGCAAGCCGCCCGCCGAGACTTGGCTCGCAACTGCAGTAAATAGGGCGAACCCAAGGTAAGCAGGGCCAGCAAGATGGCGATCAAGACGATCACCTCCCGCAGGGCGATCCCGTTTCGGTGCCGATTCAGCACTTTCGGGGGGAGACGGCGGCCAAACATCTGGTAATTCTTGACAAACAAAGCTGCGCCCTGTCGAATGAACCGAGTAAGATAAACACCATAGCCCATTGGATCGGCGTTTTCGCTCCGATAGATGGAAAAACACGCTTTTGGGGTCACATCTGGCCTAGGTTTTCAGCGACCCGGGCCTGCAACCGCGATTTCAAGTCGATTTACCCCATTGCTAGCGGTTCCGGATGCTAGCGGAACGAGGAAGGTGTGATGAACCCCAACTCAACCCAATCCCATCTCACTCCGCGCGCTGTCGCGGGGAAGAGACTCCGCCGCCGCGGGCTCACCTTGGTCGAGATGCTCGTCGCCACCACCGTGACGCTGCTGCTCATTCTCGGTATGGCCCAGGCGTTCGCCATGATCGGCACGGGGATGGAAAACCGCCGTTCGATCCTGCAGATGTCTAGCCAAGTGCGAGGCGTCATGGTTCAGTTGGAAGAGGATTTACAGGGGGTGACTGTGCCGGTCCGACCGTGGCCGAATCGCGGAGCCGGACCTGGTTACTTGGAGATCTTTGAGGGTATTGGAAACGATGCCGTTCCACTGCCCGGTTTCAGCGAGGTCAGCTCGCTGTTTGGCGACGTCGACGATCGACTGGCTTTCACGACGCGCCGAGTCGGCACGCCATTCTTAGGACAGGTCTTGCTACCAGGGCCCGACGGCGCCTGGGGGCGAGCGGGTGTCGATGATGACGGCAATGGAATCACCGACACCGACTTGAACGAAGCTGGCTGGCCTGGCTCAGACGACTTGGCAACGCTCGAATCCGATGTGGCCGAAGTGATTTACAATGTGGTTTACGAGGAATCCGATCCCCAGTTGGATGCGGTGGACCAAGGCGCGGGACCGGTGTTCTCCCGCCCCGAACCGGGCCAAGGCGAGCTGAGTCTTCATCGACGAGCCCTGCTGGTCCGCCCTGATTTGGCAATCAACACCAACCAATTAGTCGGTAGCTTTCTCATCCCGTCCGGTTCGTCCAATGATCTTCGCGACGCCTCACTGCACATCCGCCGATTCTTAGCGATGTCGGACATGTCCGTCCGCCTGCGAATCATTGGCAGCGGCCCTTACCAGATTCAGGTTTATGCCAACTCGCTGGCCGACTTGGCTCAACGCGAGAACCGCTACGCACACAACCCAATTATCCGGCGAAGCCGCGTGGGAAGCTATTCAACCGCAACTTACTCACTTGCGCCGCCGGCCCTTCGCGCTTTCCCCCACCAAATGGAAGTCGATCCGCTCTACGGCGACCCAACGCGTGTCAGCATTACGTCGGTCGACCAGCGTTCGATGTTTCCCAAGCGAGACAGCACCGATCCGATCGAGTTGCTGCATTTTCAGCATTACGGAGACGAAGCGGGCGAGACGATCGCCTTGTCCCAAGTGCTCGGGTTCGACATTCGCGTCTTCGACGCCTTGGCTCAAGTTCGCACAAGCCCCGGCCCCGACGGTCGTTGGGGCACCAGCGGGCTGGATGACAACAATGACGGCTCCGTGGACAACATTTATGAGGCTGGAGCGCCGGCCTCTGATGACTCTGAGGCGTTGACGGTGCAGGACCCGGCGATCCAGAAATGGCTGAGCAACAATTCATCGGCAACGTGGGCGCAATTGAATGCGGCCTTTCCCATCGTTGGCACAGGGGCCTATGTCGATCTCGGCCACGCGAGACACATTCCATTGACTTCGCAAGTCCGAGCCGTCTTGGCCGTGGGCGTGTTTCCACCTCCCCCGGCCAGCCCAATCTTGCCGACGCAGTTTTCCAAATTCCCGGCCGCGATGCCGCCAACCTATGACACTTGGTCTTACTTCTACGAACAGGATGGAGTCGATCAAAACAATGGGCCCATCGTCGATCTTTCCAACAACGGTCTCGACGACAACGACAATGGCGTGATCGACGATGCGGGCGAAGCCAGTTTCCCTCTGATTGATGAAGGTCAAAACGGCATCGACGACGACGGACGAAACGGGGTCGATGATCCTGGCGAACGAGAAACGGCGCCGCCCTATGCGTGGCCTCTTCGCGGACTGCAAGTTCGAGTTCGCGTGTACGATGGCAAGACAAGGCAGGTCAGGCAGGGCACCGTGGCTGTCGACTTCATTCCAGAATAGGCCGTCACCGAAGCGTTCAACCGAATTTGACAGCCCACATTATCCATCTCCGCGGCCCTTGGAACATCTCCGCCCTGGCGCGGACGCGCTGGAGCGCCGAGGGCGTCAGTGTTGAACTGGACAGCGTTGAACTGGACAGCGTTGAACTGGACGGCGTTGAACTGGACAGCGTTGAACTGGACGGCGTGGACAGGGTCGATCTGCCCGTCGGGGGCCAACTGAATCCCGTTGGCTCCTGGGCGCCCTTACTGGGCGAATTCCGCGGACGCGTTCTGTATGAGCGCCCTTTTCGCTGCCCGACGGGACTGGCGGGAAAATCGGTTTGGCTCGTGGTCGAAGGTGTTGACGCAATGGCCGACGCGTCGCTGAACAACACAGCTTTAGGGAGCATCAACGCGGAGCAAACGCTGCGCGTCGAGATCAGCCAGCGACTTCAGCCACAAAACCGACTGGCCCTGATTATCGACCTGCCCTCGGTCGACGACGACAGCGCCCCCCTGCCCCGAGTCGATCGAGCCAGTGCCGGTCGAACCGGCGCCGCATCGGGCGGGCTTATCGGCGGCGTTCGTCTCGAAATTGAATAGAACGTTCGCGCGCCGCCGCGGCCCTGTGTGCCGAAGTTGCTCGAACAATGTTAGACTGTTCGGCTAATCGTCTCAGCCCTGGCGATCTCAGCTACGACAAGTCACTTGGAGCCCGCGCCATGAACGCCTTTCGCACGCCTTTCATCGTCGTTGTACTCTTGTCGCTCGTTGGCTGCGCCGGTGAACCGCTGAAAGATGACTCGTCAAATGTGGCTCCGCCGCCCGCCAGCGCAGCCAGCGAGGCGAAGAAGCCTGCGACCAATTCCTCTGAGACAGACCCTCCCGTAACCAGCGCGCCGAAGTTGCTCAGCGATGAACATCTTGCCCAAGGCTGGATTAGCCTGTTCGACGGTGAGACGCTCTACGGATGGAAGGAGAACAACACGGCGGACTGGCGAGTGGAGGATGGCGCCATCGTCGTCTCAAGTGGTGACGTCGGTCTGTTGACCACAACCACTCGCTTCGCAAACTACGAGTTGTACGTGGAGTTCAAGAGCGACACGGGCACGAACAGTGGCATCTTTCTGCGTACGCCAACCAAGCCGAAGTCGCCCGACTCGGACTGCTATGAACTGAACATTGCTGACGCTGACAATCCGTTTCCAACCGGAAGTTTGGTGGGGCGTGAAAAAGTCGAAGGCGATCATCACAAACCAGACTGGCAGCGTTTTCAGGTGACGGTCGACGGCAACCAGGTCATCGTTCGGCTCGATGACGCCGAGGTGCTGAATTACCGCGACCCAAAACCGCTTGGAGCGGGGTTTATCGGACTTCAACTGAATCAAGGGCAAGTTGCCTTCCGAAATATTCGACTGCGGCCGCTTGGCGGAGTCTCGATGTTCGACGGCGAGACGCTGGCTGGCTGGAAAGCGCCGAAATCGGAAAGCGTGTTTAGCGTCACGGAAGCCGGCGAACTGAACGTCAAGAGTGGCCGGGGCCAGTTAGAGACAGAGAAGTTGTATGGCGATTTCGTCTTGCAGCTTGAGTGTATCAGCCACGCGAACGGTCTCAATTCGGGCATCTTTTTTCGCTGCGTGCCGGGTTCGCAAATGGATGGTTATGAGAGCCAGATTCACAACGGATTTGTGGACAATGATCGCCGCAAGTCCGTCGACCATGGCACAGGGGGCATTTTCAGACGGCAGAAAGCCCGGCTGGTTGTCGCCGACGATCTGACCTGGTTTCAGAAGACCATCGTCGCCGACCGCGACCACATGGCGGTTTGGGTCAACGGATACCAGGTCACTGATTGGACGGACACGCGGCCGCCCGACGACAACCCGCGGCGAGGGCTTCGCACGCAGCCCGGCTCGATCATGATTCAAGGCCATGACCCGACGACCAACCTGTCGTTTCGCAATTTGAAAATCGCCGCGACCAATGAATCGCCGTAATCGTGCGCGACGAGCCCCCGCTTCGAAGTGTTTGTCCCAAGAGCTATCCGCTCAAGAGGCGTCGTTGAAGCTTTTTGTCGCCCGCAGAGACGTCTCACTGACACAACCGCGGAGTTCCGTGGGCAAGGGGAAATGGACTTCTTCTTGGCGAATCGTGATCAGCTCAAGCGCTGCGTTGTACTTCTGCTGCAAATAAGAGACACACTCTTGAACCACCGACTCCGGCGCGCTCGCGCCCGCGGTGATCAACACCGATTCGACATTCGCGAACCAGGAGTCGTCGATATCCGAAGCGCCATCGACCAAGTAGGCGGGCGGACCGTGGTCGCTGGCCAGTTCCTTGAGCCGCTGGCTGTTGGAGCTGTTCTGGCTGCCGAGGACGAGCACGACTTCAGCTTTCGGCGCCAACTTGCGAACAGCCTCCTGCCGGTTTTGCGTCGCGTAGCAAATGTCGTCCTTGGCTGGTCCCTTGATGTCGGGAAAGCGTTGCTTGAGGTGCTCAATGATTCGGCTCGCATCGTCAACCGACAATGTCGTCTGAGTCAGATAGGCGATCTTGGAGGCGTCGGACACACACAATCGATCGACATCTTGCAGCGATTCAACCAGCACGATCGCTTCCGGCGCCTCGCCCATCGTTCCGATTACTTCGTCATGGCCTTGGTGACCGATCAACACGATCGTGTACGCTTCTCGCGCGAATCGAATCGCCTCCAAGTGCACTTTGGTCACCAGCGGGCAAGTCGCATCGATCGTCCGAAGTTCTCGTTGCTTGGCCGCCTCGCGAATAGCGGGCGAGATTCCGTGGGCGGAAAACAGGAGCGTCGCGCCGCGCGGAACTTGGGCCAAGTCGTTGACAAAGCGGACGCCGCGACTCCGAAACGTCTCCACAACGTATTTGTTGTGGACGATTTCGTGATACACGTAGATTGGCGTCCCAAAAGCCTCAATCGCCAACTCAAGGCTCTCGATGGCCATGTTGACGCCAGCGCAGAACCCACGAGGAGCCGCAAGCATGATTCTCATTTTCTATCGATCTCCTTAGACTCATCTTATGAAAACGGCCCGCACTCGGCGAGACGACGACCGCGGACATCCAGTCGGCGATCCCGCACCCCAGTTCACAGGAAACGCGGCGGTTTGACGAATGTCGTTTGAATTTGACGCACAACTCGCCGCCCTCGGACCAGGAGCCGAGTGGCCTCCGTTTACGCTCAAGACCGCCCAACGGTTCTGTCGCCAACTGGCCACGGCCCACTATGAGAATTTCCTCACCTGCTCGCTCCTGTTGCCCAGGACCACTCGCCAGGATTTCTACTCACTGTACGCCTATTGCCGCTGGGCCGACGACATCGCCGACGAAGTCGAATCGAGCAGTCAGAGCCTGCAGCTGCTTGACTGGTGGGAGGAGCTGTTGGCCGACTGCCGGAACAGTCCTCGTCACCCAGTATTTATCGCATTAGGCGAGCTCATTTCGCGACACGACATGCCGACGAAGCCATTTTCCGATTTGCTGATTGCCTTCCGCCAGGATCAGACGAAGACACGATACCAAAACATCGAGGAATTGCTTCAGTACTGCCGCTACTCCGCCAACCCCGTCGGACAGATGGTCTTGCACTTGGGCAATTGCTGGACGACTCGCAACGCAGCCGATGCCGATCTGATTTGCACCGCTTTGCAATTGGTCAATTTCTGGCAAGATGTATCGCGAGATTTCGCCGCCGGCCGTGTCTACTTACCCCACGAATCCATGGCGACTTTTGACGTTTCCATCGATAGCTTCCCGATGACGAACGCATCTTCCCAATTCCGACAATTGCTTGAATCCGAAGTCGACAGAGCCGCCGCAATGTTTGACGCTGGCGAGTCGCTCGCCCTGCGCGTGCCGCCGTGGCTGAGAACAAACGTCGATTTGTTCGTTGCGGGAGGACGAGCTGTCATCGCTGCGATTCGGGCGCAAAAATATGACGTTTGGACGAGACGCCCCGTTGTCGGTCGCTGGCGGAAGCTGAACATGCTCGCTCGCGCCACCGCTCGACAATGTCAACATCGTTTGTTCGGAGGCGCCGGCGCATGACAAGCCTCACCGACAGCTACCGCCAGTGTGAACGCTTGTCGAGACGGTCCGCATCGAGTTTCTATTGGAGCTTCTGGTTGCTGCCCAAGCTCAAGCGGCAGTCGATGTGCGCTCTCTACGCGTTCTCTCGGCGGTCCGACGACCTGGTGGATGATGAATCGTTCGACATCAACACTCGCCGCCAAGCTATCCTCAACTGGCGATCCGACTTTGAAACGGCATTGTCCGGTGGAGGATTCCAGCACCCACTGCTCCCGGCAATATGCGACACCATCGAACAGTTCAACATACCGCCAGCCCTTCTCCGAGACGTAATCGACGGCGTGGAAATGGACCTCGAAAGCCCTCGGTTTGACGACTTCACTGAACTCCAAACTTACTGTCGCCGAGTCGCCTCGGCTGTGGGCGTCGCCTGCCTGCACATCTGGGGATTCGACAAAGAGAATGACCTGGTCAACTCGGGCGCCGACGCCTGCGGGATTGCTTTTCAACTGACGAACATTCTCCGAGACCTTAAGGAAGACGCGGACCGAGGACGCTGCTATCTGCCTCACTCGGAAATTGTCAAGTTTGGCTGCGATGAAAAGACGATCCGCAACGCGGATTTGACTGATGGGTTTCGCCGGTTAATGCAATTCCAAATGGAACGCGCCAAATCGTTGTTTCGTCAAGCCGAGACGATCCGCCCATTCATCCATGAGGACGGCAAACGCATGTTCGGCATGATGCTGGACACCTATCGCGCGATACTTAACAAGATCGAAGTAAACAATGGCGACGTGTTCTCTCGACGTATCCGACTCGGCGCCTTCGAGAGAATCGCCATTGCCGGGCGATCCTTTTTGTCCTGACGGTCTCATACGACCATTCGCCAGATGAACAACTCAGCAGAAAAACCGGAAACGGCGTCATCTCAGAAAGTGGCCGTGGTAGGCGGCGGGCTGGCTGGCCTAGCGGCGGCCCAACGCCTTGCCATGCGAGGCGCGCAAGTGACGCTGTTTGAAGCCAAACGCGAACTGGGAGGCCGAGCCGGTTCGTTTCGCGATGAACTCGTTGGCGACGTCGTTGACCACTGCCAACATGTCGCCATGGGTTGTTGCCGAGACTACCTGCAATTCTGTGAGACAGCCGGCTGTTCGCAGATGTTCGATCGGCACGACGTGATTCCCTTCATCGGACCTGCGGGCCGACAGTACGACCTGAAAGCCGCCGCCTGGTTGCCGTCGCCACTACACTTGGCGCCTTCGCTGTTGCGATTGGGATACCTCTCCATGTGGGAACGGATCCAAGTCGCTCGCGCGATGCTGAAACTGGCCCGTACAGGCCTCGCGGATGAGGGCGCCAGCATCGGCCAGTGGCTGGCAGGACAGGGGCAGTCGACAAACGCTATCAAGCGTTTCTGGTCAATTGTACTCGTCAGCGCGCTCGGCGAGTCACTCGATCGTGCATCGGTGGCGGCGGCGAAGAAAGTCTTTGTCGATGGCTTCATGAATACCCGCGACGGCTACAACTTGCTCATACCGACCAAGCCGCTAAAAGCTATCTACGACCAGATCGAACACCATCTTGGCCGCCATGGCGTCATGATTCGCAAGTCAACGCCCATTTCCAGAATCACGATTACGGAACGTAGCGGCGAGATGCGAGCGACCTCAGTCGAGCTTTCGGACGGGTGTTCGGTTCCAGTCGACACGGTCGTCGTCGCCGTCGATTGGCGTTCGCTCGAGAGACTGTTCGAACGGCCGCCAAGCCCGCTGCTCGAGACCGTCCGCTGGACCCAAACACTTGAAGCCGCCCCGATTACAAGCGTGCACCTTTGGTTTGATCAAGCAATCTTCAAACACATCTCCCACGCCGTACTGATCGACCGCCTGTCGCAATGGGTCTTTCGGCGAGAGAGGACGCGGCAAGACCGGGAACGAGGGCAACATTACTACCAAGTCGTGATCAGCGCCTCACGCAACCTCGACGAGCGGTGTCGAGACGACGTGGTCGAGGAAGTCCGCAGCGAACTCGCATCGGTCTGGCCCCTAGCCAAAACGGCGAATTTGATTCGATCGCGGATGTTAACTCAGAAGAACGCCGTATTCTCCTATCGCCCCGGTCTCGACAGGTCGCGCCCCGCCCAATCGACCGCCATCGGGAATCTCGTGCTCGCTGGCGATTGGACCGCCACGAGCTGGCCCGCAACCATGGAAGGCGCCGTCCGCAGCGGCTTTATGGCAGCCGAGCTTCTCACGTAGGCGTGGTTCACGCCCCAGCGACGGTCGTGCGAGGCGAACTTTATTGCGTGTCCATCCGCACAGGCCACAAGAACGCCCTTCAAAGCACTACTACTACACACCTTACATCAAACCAAATCTTGCGATGTAACAATCGACTTGAATTCCCGCTGTGGTGTTCAGACAGGAAACCACCACCACTACTCGGGAGTCAAAGATGAAAACGCTAATCGCCTATTGCCTGGCCCTTTCCATGATCGTTGCTTTCGGCGGAGCTTCCTCCGCGATGGCCAAGTCCAAAGGAAAGTCATCGTCCAGATCCTCGTCCTCCAAGTCGTCCTCCAAGTCATCGTCCAGGTCATTTCGAGGACGCTCGACCTCGCAGGGTTCAAGTTCCCGTTCCCTCAAGCACCGCCCGCAAACAAGCTCGTCCTCGCGTTCGCGGATCAACCAATCGGCTGCTCGCACAAAGAGCCAGCCCAAGCCGCAATCGCGACTGTCACAACCCTCACGACTGAAGCCGCAAACCAAGACGCGAACTCCCCAGTTCAACTCGCAACTCAAATCCGGCAAGCAATCTCAGGCAAGGCCGCTCAAGCCTACCTTCAAGTCGGAACGCAAGCCGAGCTCGAAGCCACTGGGGATCCCCAAGTTCAAGCCAGGCCAAACGCCAGTCGCTGGCAAAGGCAAGATCAAACGGCCGACGATTGGCTTACCCAAGAGCAGCGCCAATAAGCATGGACTCCGCTTCGGGGGCGGGCACCATAACAACCACAACGGACACAACCACCACAACAATCACCACGGACACCACAACCTCTTCCATCCTTGGCACGGCAGCTGGGGCAATCACGGTTGGGGATGGGGTCATCACTGCAACCACTGGGGCTGCGGACATAGATGCCGCTACGGCAGCTGGGACCCTTGGTTCTCCAACTGCAACGGCTATTACACCGCTCCTCCCGTTGTCGTCGTTCAACAACCGGTTGTCCAAGAGACAGTCAACATCCAACCGATCGTGATCGAGCCCATCGCACCAGTCGCAGCGCCAGTCGCGGCGCCAGTCGCGGCGCCGATTGAATTGACCGCGGCAGCTGGCGGCACAATCACTATCCCGCAAGCCGGACTCGGCGCCGACGAGGGCCAAGTGATGATGCAAGTCGGAGCGATCACGTTGCCGACGCGAGTCAGCTCATGGAAGAACGAACAGATCGAATTGCAGCTTCCCTTCATCGGCGTTGCCGGTTCGACACGAGCTCAACTGCACGTGTACAAAGCGGATCGCGAGCTGCTTCGTTCGGTCGAATTCGAGTTAACCCAGCCCGCCGCACCTCCTCAAGCGGGCCAATAGGTCGCAGTGTCGCCCTTTGGCGTCAGAATGCACGAGAACGCGGTCGAGAAAATCGGCCGCGTTCTTTCGTGCGTCTTTTGCGAAATCGGTTCGGCTTGACTCGCCCAGACATCCGCACCGGACTCTGATTCCCGGCTACTATGGGTTTGCGCTGTGCGAGGGTATGATCGGAAGTTCCCTTAGCAGGAAAGCGGCTCTCATGCTTTTACGATACTTGGTTTCGCAATACGTGCGCAAGGCTGCCACCCAGTCACTGCACGACGCCGTCAAGAATGCGGCGGCCGGCGCAGCCAAACAAGTTGACTCGCCAGCCGAACCCGGCGAGCCAGAGGCGGAGCCAATCCGTCCAGAAGTCATTTTCCTGTTCGCGCTTGCTGTCGAATCGGGTGGCTTGGTCGACAAATTGCAGAACAAAACGACTCTGCATTGCGCTGCGTTCATCCAACACCTAGGACTGTTGAATGGCCGCCCAGTCGCGGTTCTCGAGATGGGCGTGGGGCAGGAAGCCGCGGGCAACGCGACGAGCGACGCGATCGCAATCCACAAACCAGATTGGATCGTCTCGGCGGGGTTTGCCGGCGCGCTCGATGCGAGTCTCCGTCGAGGGCATATTCTGATGGCGAATGAGATCATCAATGCCGACGTGAGCGAGAGGCTGGCCGTGGGACTCAAAATCGAACCCTCGGCCATCGAGTCATCGCCGGGACTTCACGTCGGAAGCCTGGTCACCGTCGATAACCTCGTTGCCACGCCAACCGAAAAAAAGGCACTCGGCGAGCGGACCGGCGCGCTGGCTTGCGACATGGAATCGGTAGCCATCGCTCGGGCTTGCCGCCAACATCAAACTCGGCTGCTCTCCGTCCGCATCATCACTGATGGAATCGATGACCAACTTCCGCCGGAAGTGGAGAAGCTACTCGCGCAAGACTCACTCGCCGCAAAACTCGGCGCCGCCGCGGGCGCCATTTTCAATCGCCCCTCCAGCGTTAAGGACATGTGGGCGCTCAAAGAAGAGGCGTTGCGGGCCACCGACCGACTGGCCAAGTTTCTCGTCAGCATGCTGTCGCAACTGAACTAGAGACCGGGCGGGCAGCTAGAGTCGTCACACGTTGCAGGATTCCGAATCCACATTTGGTAGGTGCGAGTCTTCGCGGGATCCTCTTCCTCGCCCCTCATCCGTCCTTTGCTCATCATTGTTCCCATCTTTCGAGCGTCGGGGCATGCCGAACAGAGTCCGTTGCACCGTGCGAAAGAAGCCGCCGAGCGAGCCAAATGTCTCGGCGACGGCAGTCGGCTCAAAACCACAATGGACCATGCAGTCTCGACACTTGTCGTTTTGGCTAGTGTGGCCGTAACGGTCCCAATCGGTCGACGTCATCAGCTCGGAAAACGAATCGCAGTAGCCTTCGTCGAGCAAGTAGCAAGGTCTCTGCCAACCAAATTGGTTGTAGGTTGGACTTCCCCAAGGCGTGCAGTCCAAGTCCCACCTGCCTTGCAGGAATTCGAGAAACAGCGGAGTCTGATTGAATTTCCATGACCGCTTTGCTCCCCCGAGCACTTGCCGAAACAGGGCGACTGTCTGGCGACGAGCGAGAAAGTGACCTTGATCGGGCGCCTTCTGATAGCAATACCCAGGTGAGATCATCATCCCTTCCACACCCAGCTTCATCATCTCGGCAAAATGTTGGAGCATACGGCCCGGGTTAGCGCCAGCGAACAGAGTGGTGTTTGTCGTCACGCGAAACCCGCGTTTCCGCGCGGCCTGAATCGCTTGCACCGCGCGATCATAGACTCCCTCACGACAAACAGCTTTATCATGCTCTTCGCGAGGGCCATCCATATGGACGGAGAACGCTAAGTACTTGGATGGCTGAAACGACGCCAGGCAGTCCTCTAAGGTCAGCCCATTGGTGCACAAATAGATGAACCGCTTGCGGTCGACCAGGCCTGCGACGATGCGACCAATCTCCGGGTGCAGAAGCGGTTCGCCGCCGGGGATTGAGATCACGGGCGCGGCGCATTCATCGGCAGCTTGAAAACACTGCTTGGGCGATAGGTGCCGCGACAATACGTCTTGGGAGTGTTGAATCTTGCCGCAACCCGCACAGGCCAAGTTGCAGCGGAGCAGCGGTTCGAGCATCAACACGAGCGGGTAGCGCCGAACGCCGCGAAGTCGTTGCTTCAGCACATACGAAGCCACCGTCGCCATCTGAGAAATCGGGACTCCCATCGCTCAACTCGTGTTGCTGGGCCGCTGGTGGTCGCTCGCTGGCGGACTTTGCCACTGCCGGTTCCATTCGGCCAACGCGAGCAAGGGGAAGTAGATCGGATAGAGGTGATAGCGCAGGTAGAACACGAGTGGGAAACCAGTACCCGTAAACTGCGGCTCATCCCAGGCGCCGTCATCGCGTTGATTGCGGACAAGGTATCCCACGCCGCGACGAACGGCCGGTTCCTCAGGCCCGCAGGCGGACAGCAAGCCCAATACGGCCCAGGCGGTTTGGGATGCGGTGGGTTCGCCCTGCCCTCGCGTGGTTGGATCTGCGTAGGTCTGCGGCGACTCGCCCCACCCGCCGCACGGTTGTTGCGATCCGCGCAACCAATCAATGCCGGCGCTCACGGCTGGGTCGTCCACCGGCACGCCGACAGCCCGTAGCCCGACCAGGCATTGCCAGACGCCGTAGATATAGTTGACTCCCCAGCGACCGGGCCACGCCCCATCAGGCTCTTGCTGCTTTCGCACGTAAGCGACAGCTCGATCTACCGCGGGGTGCCCCTGATGCAATCCCCATTGGGCTAGACACTCCAGCGTACGAGCGGTGATGTCAGGGGTGCTCGGATCAATCATCGCGTTGTGATCGGCGAAAGGAACTTCACAAAGAAACCGCCGATCGTTGTCCCGATCAAAGGCGCCCCAGCCTCCATCTCGATTCTGCATCGCCAACAACCACTGTCGGGCTCGCATGCAAGCCGCAGAAATCCGCTCAACCGCGTTCGCTTCGCCTCGCGCCTGTAAAACTGATTCCGCCCGACTGACCGACACCAACACGTTCCCGTGAATCAATGCCTGTTCGTCGGGCACCTGGCCGCGCAGAGCCATCATGACCATGATCGTGTCGTCGACATCGGGATAGAATTCATTGTTGTGCTCGAAGTACCACCCAGCTGGCTCAGCTTTCACGTTGACGGCCCAATCGCCAGGCTTGGTCACCTCTTTGCTCAATAACCAAGCGGCCGCTTTGCCAAGTGGTCGAGAATCGACGTTGGAACCTGCCGCCTGAAGGGCGCGCAGCGAAATGGCTGTATCCCAAACTGGCGACTTGCAGGGTTGCAGGCGGACCGTGTCTTTGTCTTTCAGAATCAGCGCGTCAAGCTGCTCCAGGCACTCGATGACTTCGGGGCTCGATTCCTCGTATCCGCGACAACGCAGCGCGATCAAGCTGAAGATGATTGGCGGAAAGATCGCACCCAAACCGTCGCTGTAAGCAAACCGGTTGATGATCCAAGCCTCGGCCTTGCTCAGCGCCCAGCGGCGAAGTGGGAGCAACCGGCAGCGTTCGATGCCCTTCAACACTGAATCTGCCGTATGAAAGAAGTTCGTCCAGCTGAACCAAGCCGTCTTGCCCGCGCTTCGCCCAGGACGCCGCAGTTTGCCCCATTCACCGGGCGCCTTCAGAAACAACTCGGAGATCCCCTGGTCCTTTGGGATCTCCCGCGTCGGGCGGTAGGACCACATGATGGCAAGCGGCACAAAGATCGTCCGCGACCACGCACTGATGCGGTAGATGTTGATCGGACTCCATCTCGGCGCCAACATCACTTCGGGAGGCACGGCCGGACAGTACTTGTATTCAAGCTGCCCGAGCAAAGCGAGGTAGAACCGAGTGAAGCTGTTGACGGCGTCCGCGCCGCCAGCGGCCCGAATTGCCTCTTGGGCCCGAATCATGTAGTCAGCGTTGGCGTCATGCCCAGTTAGTTTCAGCGCGAAATAGGCTTTCACACTGGCGCTGATTTCAAGCGGACCGCCAGGGTACAAGCTCCAACCTCCCGATGGCTGTTGGACCTGCAACAAGTAGCGAGCCGCCTGGGCCGCATTGGGCGTGTGCTCTTTTCCCATCCACGCCAAGAGGAGAATGTACTCGCTCTCCAGGATCGAGTCGCCTTCTAACTCACCACACCAATACCCATGTTCCGTTTGGCGGGAGAGCAGCCATTCTGAAGTGAGATCGACCGCATCGCAGGCGGCCATGCTCAACTCAAAATCGTCCCTGTTTGTCGACTTCGATTCGCCAGTTCCGCGCATCGCATTCGGCTCGCCGTCCTTCTCGAACGTCACGTCGCTTCCATTTTCTGTCAGGTGTGCTTCTCGGTTTCCATTCCGCCCACCTTGGGTAAGGCGAAAACGCCAGACGCCTTGAGTCTGGGGGCTCAGCTCAACCTTGCGGGCCTACGCAAGTTAGGGAATCGACGGACTTGGTGCAAGATCAGAACCAACTGCAAAGATCGCCACCGACGGGCGCTCACCTTCAAAATGGACTCTTCTCAGCACACCATCCTCCTCCAGCTGCCGAAACACTTCAGGCTGCACGAACGGAGTGAACCCATAGGTCGCCCGATAACGAGCGACCTCGCCCCAATCGACAAGCACAAACGAAACCGATCGGCTCTGCAACGCCGCCAATTGCTCCCGCGGTGGAACGCCATCCATCCACTGCTCGAACACGGAACCGTCGAAGCAGGTGTTGTAATAAGTGATCGGCGTCAGATCGAACGGCTGAGCATCTCCCACCAGCAGAACCGCATTCCCAGGCGGTGTCGAGCGGTTGAGAAAATCGTGGGCCGGCGTCAACGTCCAGGCGCCCGGGTCTCGCGGATGAGGAGTGTCTGTGCGCAACTGTTGGTAGGACACAAGGATCCTGTTATCAGGCGTGGCGTAACGCGAGGCGAGCACGCAAAAGACGAGCACGGTGGTGAGAGCGATAAGTCCGTCGATGATCCGGCGCCAAAGCAAACTAGTGCCGCTGGTCGCGCCCAAGCCAGCCGCCAAGCAGAGAAGCGGTCCTGCGGGAAGCCAGAAACGATCGATGCGATGGGTCGCCAGAAACCATGTCAGCATGATGAACAAAGCGGCCAGCGCGATTTCGATTGCCCAGCGGCGATCACGGGCGGCAAACAGGCACAAAGCGGCCAAAGGAATGACCAACGGATGGTGCCAGGGCGAGCGCCAGAGCACAGTCGCGGCGGCGGCGGCAATCTGGTTTGGCGAGAAACGCCGCCCCTGCTCGTCTCGCGGAATCTGATGGGCTCGATTCCATTGCTCCGTCTTGGCTTCAGTTCGCGTGGCGCCGCCCATGACCGAAGCCAATAAGGGGTAAGTGGGATTGCCCGTCAAAGCAGCGTTCTTGAGATACCAAGGCGAAGCGGCAACCACCGCAGTGACTGCGAACACCAGGGCCGCTTTGGCGCCCGTGCGAGCGTTGCGGGTTCGAACGAGCGAAGAGAAACACCACAGAGCGCCCGGAAAGATGGCAAACAAGACTCCGGTGTATTTGCAGGACGCGGCCGCTCCGGCAGCGACCGCGGCGGCGAGCAGCCAACCAACCCCGCGATTGCCTCCGCCGCGCTCTGCAAGCGACTCATCATGCAAGTAAACACTTAGCGCGAGAAACGCCAAGGCGACATACATGCTCAATGCGCCGTCAATCAGTCCTGCGGCGGCGACGCGAAAGGCCCATGGCCAACTCATGTAGAACACCGCAGCAATCACGCCCGCTCGCCGCGAAGCCAATCTCGAGGCGACGCAGTACAAGGCGAGTGCGGTGATCAGATTCATCGAAGCAATGACAACTTTCCCCACCACAGCGCCTCGCCACCAAGCGTCACCGCCGCCGTACAACGCCATGGATGAGAGCGCATGCATCTCGGCGCCAAGCGGCATGTTGGCGTAAACGTTGTGGGGCATGAAGCCGACCTCGCCCAGCCGGTACCACTCCTTCGGAGCTTGCAGATGATATTCCCGCACATCGAATTCCCAGGGCGGCAACGCGGCGGCGGCGAATAGGGCGAGAACAAAAGGCGTCGCCAGCAGCCACAGCCAAGGACGCTGCGGTTGAGACGATTCCGTCGCCGTCGTTCGTTCGCCTTCTCCCAACTTGGGCAGCACCCACTGCCGTTTCAGCACAGCAACCAGCGTCAACAAGCCAAATAGCGCGAGATAAGGCCAGCGGGAACGCGTACTTAGACCATCGACTGCGCCAGCAAGGATGCCAACACTCAACGTGAAAAGGGAGAGGAGATGCAGTCCTAACCCGGTGGAAAAGGCGAGCCACTCGAGAGGGCGAGACGACGAGAGTCGCAGCCCGGTCAGCAGAAACGCCCCGCTAACGTAGGCTGCCACAAGCCAGACCGCGGCGCAGGCAAAGACGGGAATACGGTCCGCCAAGCCCATGCGTTCGGCATCGCCACCCATCCACTGTGAGATCAACTCACCCGGATCAAAGGGCAATAGCAGGTACAACATGCCTCGCGAGATCGCCCCGTCGCCAATCGGTTGACGTGCAAACAAGTAAGCGAAGACCAGCAGCAACCCGACAAGAGCCAGCCACAGAGGCCAGGATTCCTCCCTTTCCGTGTCCGGGATTGGCTCGCGCGACGGTCCGTGACCACCGGTGCCCGCGGGTGTTTGCTTCCGATTCTGTTTGCTCATGCAGAACTCTGCTAAAGATCGATGCAATCGATACAAGTGGGACTTCGGCCAAAGAGTGGGGACCGGGGGATCGGCGAGCCCCGACGGCAGCGCCAAACGTTAGCTATGATAGAGAACAGACCGGTGGTGGAAAATGTCTGCGAGAACTGTTTGGCCGATTCCATCCCCGGACTTGTAGCAATAAGCCCCACCTTGGTTTCCAAACGCCACCGCGGAAACCACTGCTTAACAGCGCAGCCGTCGGCATTTGCCTCGATTGGCTCCTACCCGTTCGATCACCACCCGCATCCCATTCCGCTCGCGCCCCTCCCGAGATTCCCATGAGCGCCAACGCACCGCTAAAAGGTATTTTCACGCCGAACGTCGTTCCCTTGGACGTCAACGGCGACATCCATGAGGCGGAGACTCGGCGCTATGTCGACTGGCTAATCGAACGTGGCGTCCACGGGCTCTACCCCAACGGGTCAACGGGCGAGTTTACCAGGTTCACCGCAGAGGAGCGGCGGCGGATCATCGAGATCATTGCGGACCAGACGGCCGGCCGTGTGCCGATTCTCGCCGGAGCCGCCGAAGCTAATACGCGCGAGACGATCCGAGCTTGTGAGCACTATCACTCGCTCGGAGTTCGCGCAGTCGCAATTGTCTCGCCGTTCTACTACAAGCTTAGTGCAGACGGAGTCTACGCGTACTTCAAGGAAATCGCCGACAACTCACCGATCGACGTGACCCTCTACAACATCCCCATGTTTGCCTCGCCGATCGATGTGCCAACGGTTCAGCGACTGGCCGAGGAATGCGAGCGCGTTGTGGCGATCAAAGATTCCTCCGGCGACCTGCCCCACATGATGCGGATGATTTCAGCCGTCAGGCCGTTACGACCCAACTTTGCATTTCTCACTGGCTGGGACGCGGCTCTGATGCCCATGTTGCTGCTGGGATGCGACGGCGGCACAAATGCGACGAGCGGCGTCGTGCCCGAAATCACTCGCAAGCTGTATGACTTGACGATGTCACGGCAAATCGATCAAGCTCGAGATCTGCAGTATCGCCTGCTGACCCTGTTTGACGCGATGCTCTACTCATCTGAATTCCCTGAAGGCTTTCGAGCCGCCCTACAGCTTCGCGGCATCAAGACCGGCAAAGGCCGACAGCCTCAAGCGGCCGCGCAAGAGGCCGCCCTGCGAAAACTCAGCAACGAACTGCAAT
Organism: uncultured Pirellulaceae bacterium; assembly: GCA_964635375.1. Lineage (GTDB taxonomy): Bacteria > Planctomycetota > Planctomycetia > Pirellulales > Pirellulaceae > CAZMNY01. The sequence continues at coordinate 44,328 of CAZWOU010000012.1, forward strand.
GCCTGTTGGCAGCCGAAGGGTTCACCGACGAACCCATTGGAGGTTGCGCCGCTGGCCAGCCCATCGATGAATTGCAAATCGATCGAATTGTCAAACAAGTCGTTAACGAACTGCAACGGCGAAGCAACTGAGTGCGCCAACGACTGGCTCGCGAACAACTGAATTCTCGCCAGCCACTTCTCTGCAGAACGGATGCCGAGCAAGGTAAGCGGCGTGTCCGATCACCTGCCGCACAAAGTGACTCCTCCGTTGTAAATCTTACAAACTCGCCGACACGCTGAATCTCGAATGGGCGTCTTGTTGCGACAGGGCAAGGACTTACCCGATGCGAGCAAGCCCGCGCCCGCGCCGCACAAAGTGTCGATCGATTGACGTTGTCCTGTTTGCTCAAAGAATACCGTTGCAGACGACGGGGGAATTATCACAGGGAATTCTCATGGGGAATTCTCACGGGGGACCGGCAAAACGGCGGTCCCCGAATTCCAAGAGCGAAAGGGAGTGTCAGACAATGGGAATCTTCAACCGAGCAACGAATGGCGTCATGGCGAGCTTGGCCATGGCGACGGTGATCAGCACGTCGACGACGGGCTTGAGAGCCCAAATGGTGACGCGCCCCAGCGATGGCCGATCGGCTCTGCAATCTAGCCGCCCGGCGCGAGCGAGCTACGATGCCCGATTGCTGCCGCCCAGTTATCAACCCAGGTATCAACCCAGGTATCAACCCAGGTATCAACGCCGTTACCAACCCACCTACCAACCCCGTTACCAACCCACCCACCAGCCCAGCTATCGGGCGACTTATCCGGCGCCTTCGTCGGGGGCTGCGCAGACCAGATTGGCGTCGACGACGCAATCCTATCGAGTGGACCCAAACCGACTTCCACCGCCCCCGAATCGAGTCTACCGAGGCCAGGAGCCGGCGGACCTTCGGCCTCGCTTGAACACGCCGACGCCTAGCTACACGCCACTCCCCTCCGCGCCGCGGCTGGAATACCGCTCGCCCAGCGTTCCCTGCCAGCAGTACGCGTCAAGATCTCAGATCGTCAGGTATTCCAACGCCCCGCCCATCGGCCAGCCGACCGCGCCGCCGTACAACGCCTACCAGCCTATGATTCCATTAGCGCCGATGCCGAAACAATACTACTTCGGCCGTGGCTCGCTGGGGCAGCCGAAGGTCTATGTGCCGGGCCAACCGATTCGCAACTTCCTCCGCTACATCACTCTTTGATCGCGACCTCAGGATTGCGGCCGACGATCAACAGAAACGCAACCATTGCGACCAACGCCAGCGGCGTGGTGAACCAGACGGACATGCCAAGCCCCACGGGCAAGGTTCCGCAAACAATCGCGATGCCGCCGACGAGCATCGCGTAGGGCATCTGAGTCCACACGTGTGCGATGTGATTGCACCCGCTGGCGTTGGAGGAGAGCACCGTCGTATCGGAAATCGGCGAGCAATGATCACCAAAGATGGCCCCAGCCAACACGCCGCCGACCGAGGCGACCAAAGCGGTTTCCGATCCGACCACGGGCCCATCTTGCTGGAGTAATGCGTAGGTCGTTTGAATGACGAGCGGCATCAGCATGCTCATCGTCCCCCAGCTCGTCCCCGTCGAAAAAGCGACCAAGAAGGCGAGCGCAAAGACGGCCGTGGGAAGCAGCCAAAGACCGATCGCTCCCTTGAGCGTTGCCGCCAAATAGGCGCCGGTCGCCAAGGCGTCGTCACTTGTCAAATCGGAAAGGGCCCAAGCCAGCCAGAGAATGGCGAGAGCCGAAAGGACGAAGCGAGCGCCTTGAATGGCGGCGGTTGAGATTCGCCCCGCCGTCATGCCGCGGCGTCGCGCGAGCACGGCAGCGACGATGAGGCCCGCGAGCGAGCCGTAGACGAGAGCCAAATTGGAGTCGCCGTTGCCGAAGATTTGTCCCCAGCCGCGGAGGCCTGAGCTCAACTCGCCGGCGGACGCTTTGCCAGTCATGTAGAGCAGCCAAACGACGAGCGAAACCGTGATCAGGATTGGCGCGGCCGCGTCGATCCAATGGCCGGCGGGCTCAGGTTTCCGCGAGCGATCAGCAGCTGGAGCACGAGCCGCTTCCTCGCCGGATCCCCCACGCAGCGCATTCCTTTCGGCAGCGAGCATCGGACCAAAGTCGCGCCGGAGCCAAGCGTTCAAGGGCACAAATAGCAATGCCCAAAGCACGTAGAATCGGTATGGAATCGTCTGCAGGAACAACCCAAACGCCTCGACGCCCTCGCCCGCAAACTCCAAACCGCGGAGGCCCTCTTCGATGTTCGCGATCTCGCCGGCAACCCAGGTGGAAACAAGGGCCAAGCCGGACACGGGCGCAGCAGTCGAGTCGACGATGTAGGCCAGTTTCTCTCGAGAAATCTTCAGCCGGTCGCAGAGCGGGCGCATGGTGTTGCCGAGCAATAGCGAATTCGCATAGTCGTCAATAAAAACCAGAAGGCCAAGACACCAAGTTAAGATTTGGCCTCCGCGACGGCTTCCCGAAAGCGGCGCCAGGCGGCTCACGGCATCTTGCATCCCGCCCGATCGCTGAATGACGCCAATCATCGCACCCATCAACGCCGTAAAGATGAAGACTCGCAAGTGGCTTTCGTCCGAGAGGCTCCCCCACAGTCGCACCTCGAAGAAATCGTTCGCTGCCCGAGACCAGATATCACCAGGCGGCTCTCGCAACTCGGCGATCCGCTGCTGAATTGTCGCCGCTTTCCCATAGTCCAGATCGACGACCGCTTGAGCCAAGTCGGCGTCGAGTTGACGGAACACTTCGTCGCTGGGGACTCGTGGAAACGTCGCCAACAGCAGACTGCCAAGCAACACGCCAAACAGCAGGGAAGGCACGACGCGGCGAGTCGCGATCGCAAATGCAATAGCAAGCAACGGCGGCGTGAGGCTCAGCCAACCAAACGGATGCTCACTCATATGCGACTCTTCTGCGTTACGTTGAAGTTAGCGGCTTCGCCACGGGTCCAACTTCGCCCTGAGGCAATAGGATAGTCATCTTCGTACCCTGCGGCGAGACTTGGACCACTTCAACGCTTCCGCCATGCTCATGGACAACGGCCCAGGCCTTGGAGAGTCCCAGCCCCAATCCGCGACCAGCCTCCCGGCCTGAATAGTAGGGTTCAAAAATCCGTGGGCGAATGTCGTCCGGTATGCCGGGACCATTGTCCTCGATCTCGACGCTCACCACCGGGGCAAGCCCGTCGGACGACTCCTGCCGGACGCGAACCTGTATCTCTCCGTCAGCGCGCAGCGCCTCAAGGGCGTTCAGACAGATGGCCCGCACTGCGGCGCCGAGATGGGTCGGGTCAATGTTCGAGATAACATCGTCGCCGGCCTGCAATTCCAACGCCGTTTGCTGCTCAACTGCGTCCTGCTTAAGTTCGTCGAGCACCGTGCGAACCAACTCGACAAGGTTGCACGGCTTCTTATCGAGTCGAGGCGGTCGGGCGAAGAGCATCATGTCCGAGATCATTTCATGGGCCCGAAACGCTTGAGCGTTAATGGTCGCCAAAGATCGTCGTCGATCCGCGTCAGTCTCGTCGCGCAACAGAGTTTGCGCTCGAGTGGCGATGTTGGCTAACGGGTTGTTTACCTCGTGGCTTGCTCCGTAGGCCAGCTCTTTCATCGCTCGCAGTTTTTCCTGCTCCACGGTCTCGGCAAATCGCTGCTCCAAGTTCCGCCTTTGCCGATTTCGCGCCGCCATCCGACGGACGGACTCAACGAACTCTATGACTTGCTCGTCTCGCGATTGGGCAAACGGCGCCAATCCATCAACACGCCAAGGGGAGGCGTTCTCATTGTCCAACAGCCGCTCGCGACACCCCTGAACCTTCGCCACCAACTCGTCTTCGTCGATCGTCGTCGATTGCACTCGCTCGACCAGCCCGACCAGCCAGCTCGGAACATGGGCGGCATACGGTTTCTCGTCGTCGCTGTCGTCGTCGGCCTGGCCAAGAATCGCCGACTCCGGATCGGTGAGCCAGGCGAGGCAATCAGAAAAGTAGGCCAACCTACCCGCGCGATCAAATGGAGTGCACTCAGATTCGTTTGTTCCCATGGCCTGGACGTGGGCGATCAGCGAACGAGTTCGGCGATACGCGGCGCGCCAATGATCGAGCAAGTCGACGGAGACAGTCGAGACTCGCAAGTCTTGTTCAAAACGATCAGAGAGCCAATCCGCGTTCCACCGTGAAAGGTCATGCTCGCCCGCGGGCGGACCACCAAGACACGCATCGCTGCTGCAGACGGCCAAGCACAGCAGCCATGGCTCGTCGCTTATCACTCGGCTCAACAACTTCGACGTTGAAGACGGCTCATCGGCCATCAACTGCGAGATCCAGGGCAGCGAGGTCGGTGGAATCGGCACAGCGAGACGCGGTCGGAATTGCAGCATAGGGTAGAGCGGCACATCGACCTCGCACTGGGACTTTGTCGGCCTGGTGGAACACGCCCTCTAAAAAAGGGTAGCCGGAACCGCCAACAACTGGGCGCCATTCACTGGACGCCCGAATCGTAGCGGATCCGGCTACCACGCGTGATCTACACTCAACGGAATAACCCGTCTTGCTAAATGCCCGTCAAAGAACTCAACCTCAAAGGACTCAACACAGGCAAGCTAGGCGCCAGTTGGAGCTCTTTCGATTTCCAGTAGGTCGCAAGCTCGCTCCATCAGTTGATCGATCTGGAACGGCTTCTGCAGGAAGTCATTCGCTCCCGAAACTTTCAAGTCCTCGATCTTGTCCGCTTCGACCATTCCCGATATGCAGATGATCTTCACCATTTGCAACGTGTCGTCGCTTCGCACTCGCTGGCAAACCTCTTTCCCGTTGATGTCGGGAAGCATCACGTCGAGTACGACAATATCAGGCCGAAACTCTTTCACCAACATTCCAGCGTCGAATCCATTGTTGGCCGAGCGCACGTCAAATCGGCCGTCGCCAGCAAAGGCGTCGGTGAGCATTTCCACAACATCTTCATCATCATCGACAATCAGCACTTTGCGTTTTCCGCTCTCCAACGCGTCGGTGGGGATGTTGTTGTCCCGCATGAATGCGTAGAGCTGTTCTCGCGGGATGCGGCGAAAACGGCTGCCGGGCACGCGAAACCCCTTGAGCGATCCGTTGTCGAAGCAACGGATGATCGTCTGCTGACTCACCTTACAAATCTTGGCTGCTTCACCAGTGGTAAAGACTGTCTTTGTGGTCATGGCGTTGTCACCATCCTTCCTGCCATCTGGACTAGTCCCGCATGGGCATCGTGCCCGTCGGGGAATTCAAGGCACGACTGCGGCTTGCGCTAGTCCTGTACTCCCAGATTCCGTGGTGTGCGTAGTTAGCACACCTTCCTGTTTCGATCCATCTAGCAAGCTCCTCCGGTTCTCCCGAGATTACCGAATTTGCCAACCGCAGGAATTATAGCGGAGCTAGAAACTGAGTCAAGATCGATCAGAACACCCTAACCTACACGTCAAACAGGACTTACGCTCGATCGCCCAATCCCGCGCCGTTTCCTTTCGCGATTTCTCACAAACAAGCGGGAATTGGGGACCTGGAAAGACGCGCGAAGTAGGTAAATCAGGATGACCGAACCTGGCACAAATCTGGCCCCATCACGCCGCGAGTTGCGAGATCAGGCCCCAGCGTCGCTACCACCCGCGTGGCGGTTTGGGACGAGCTCTGTACAGCGGAAGAAGAAAGACGCGCCGGGGAAAGTCGAACGGCTAAGTTGACCGCGGACCTTCCAAGTAGGCCATCACCAAGGCGATGTCGGCCGGCGTAATCCCACTGATGCGACTGGCCTGATCGAGGCTCGCGGGCCGAATGCGACCGAGCTTCTCCCGGGCTTCATTGCGGAGCGAGGCGACCGCCTGATAGTCAAAGGAACTGGGAATGCGTTTCTCAGCCAATCGTTGCTGACGATCGATTTGCTGCTGTTGCCGCTGAATATAGCCGGCGTATTTGACGTCATACACTATCTGTTCCGCAACTTCCGGCGAGGCTTCGGCCAAACTGGGCAGGCGAAGCACAAGCGATTCCCAGTCCGATTCGGGACGTCTCAGCCACTTGGCCAGTGTGACGCCATCGGACAGAGTTTCGTCGATCAGTTTCGTGAAACGCTCAACTGACTCGATCTTGATTTGCAGGCTGTCCATGCGAGCCCTGCTTGCGAGCCCGACTTGATGCGCGAGAGGGGTCAAGCGTCGGTCCGCATTGTCCTGTCGAAGAAGCAGGCGATGCTCGGCGCGGCTGGTGAACATTCGGTAAGGCTCGTCCACGCCGCAGGTCACCAAGTCGTCGATCATCACACCGATATAACCTTGGTCGCGGCCGATCACGAGCGGGCTGGAGTTTCCCTCCTCCAAAGCAGCGTTGGCGCCCGCGATCAACCCTTGGGCGCCCGCTTCTTCGTAGCCGGTGGTGCCATTGATTTGCCCAGCGAAATAGAGCCCGCCAACTGGCTTCGTTTCCAACGTCGGCTTGAGCTGATCGGGGGGGCAGAAGTCGTATTCAACGGCGTAACCATAGCGCATGATCTGAGCGTTTTCGAGGCCCGGGATAAAACGCAATACTTGATCTTGGACGTCGCGTGGCAGGCTCGTGGAAATTCCGTTGACGTAGACTTCGTGGGTCTCGCGGCCCTCGGGCTCAAGAAACAACTGGTGCTGGTCGCGATCGGCGAAACGAACGACTTTGTCTTCGATCGAGGGGCAGTACCTGGGACCGCTTGAGTTAATCTGCCCGCTATACATGGGCGCCCGTTGCAGATTATCGCGAATCACCGAGTGAACTCGGTCGTTCGTGTAGGTGATCCAGCATGAGAGTTGCTCGGTGCTGATGGAGTTGTTCAAGAACGAGAAGGGCTGAGGCGTGTCGTCGCCGGGCTGTTCCTCGGTCTTGGAGAAATCAATGGTGTTTCCGTTCAGTCTCGGCGGCGTGCCGGTTTTGAATCGTTCGAGCCGAAGACCAAATCGCTGGAGCGCATCGCTGATGCCTCCAGTAGTTCCCTCCCCCGCCCGTCCACCCTCGGTCTGAGCTTCGCCGGTGTGCATCACGGCTCTGAGGAAGGTCCCGGTCGTCAACACAACTCGATTGGCTAGGTATCGAGCTCCGCCGGCGACCTCCACTCCAGTCACGTTCCAGGACCCATCCGGCTGGGGATCGGCCAAGACATCAAGTACGACCTCCTGACGCAAGTCGAGATTCGCTTGCGATTCCACAGCCACTTTCACGTCGTCTTGGTAGGCTCGCTTGTCAGCCTGAGCGCGTGGGCTGTGCATGGCCGGACCCTTGCGGCGGTTTAGCAAGCGAAACTGAATGCCGTTCGCGTCAATCGCCTCCGCCATAACTCCGCCAAGCGCATCGATCTCGCGAACAATCTGACCTTTTGCGACGCCCCCGATTGCGGGATTGCAGCTCATCTGAGCGACGGTGTCGAGGTTGGTTGTGAGTAGCGTCGTGTTCGCGCCAAGCCGCGCCGAGGCCATGGCGGCTTCCACACCCGCGTGGCCCGCACCGACCACAATCACGTCATAGCGATAAGCGGATGCAACATTCATGGAAGACTAATCGAGCTTCTCCGGGGCTATTTCTTGTGAACCGTGTGACAGGCTTTGCATTTGGCAGCACCGGCCAACTTAGCGCCAGCGCCGGCGACTCCAGCCTGGACTTGCTTGGCGGCAGTCAAGAGCGAGGCGCACTTGGCTTGCCAACTCTTGGCGTCTCCTTTGTGAGGTTTCTGTCCCGCCATCGCCGCAAACATCGCGATCAGCGTCTTGACCTCGTCTTTCTTGGCTCTGCCCCGAGCCACCTTTTTGCAGAGCCCTCCTTTCATCCCTTTCTTCATCACGTCTTCGAGCGAGTACTTGTGATTCCCGCCCCTGTCCTCAGCCTGGACGGAGGCGACGACCGACAGGGCGGCAAAACAGGCTGCGAGAGCGAAAACAAAGCGAGCCATAGTCTATCCTCCATGGTTTGACCGCGAATGCAGCAAATTCCGTAACCCGGCAATTCCGTAACCGGGGATGCTGAGCAGAACATGATAGCAAGCGGGGACGAACCCACAACGCGAAAGACGAAACAGACTGGTTCAATTCCGGCGGCGGGACAGGCAGTGTGCACCAACCCATCTTGCCACAACAGGCAGAACGATCCTCGCACCGACGACCTCACGACTTGAGGTTGAAGAGTCCAAAGATTTCGTTCTGCGAGAGACCCGTTGTTCGAGGGTCGCCCGTGTTGGAGAGAATCATCTCGAACAGTTCGCGTTTCTCTTCGAGCACCTGATGAATCCGCTCCTCGATCGTCTCCACCATCATCATCCGCGTGACGGTTACCGGTCCAGCGGCGCCGATTCGGTGGGCTCGGTTGATCGCCTGATCCTCAACTGCGGGATTCCACCAGCGATCAAACAGAAAAACGTATTGGCAAAACTGCAAGTTGAGCCCCACGCTGCCGGCGCCGTAACTCATCAGCAGGACGTTTTGGTCCGGGTCATTGCGAAACTGATCGATGATTGCATCGCGTTTCCGACTGGGGATCTTGCCGTGATATTCCAGCACGCCCATCTCCGGCAAACCTTCACGAATCTGATAGAGCGACTGAACCCACTGACTGAAGATGATCGCCTTGTGCCCGCAAGCTGCAACCTCTCCGAGATCCGCTTGCAAACGCTCCATCTTGCTGCTGGCCTTCGAAGTTGGATCGAAGTTGCAGATCTGCTTCAGGCGAAGCACGAGCTGAAAGACATGCTGGATAGTCAGCTCGTCACCCAGTTCCGTCAGCTTGACAACGCCTTCGTCTTCGGCAATTCGGTAAGTGGCCCATTGCTCAGGCGTCAAGGTGAGTTCCGCATCGCGGTACATCTTTGGCGGCAAGTCCTTGAGCACCATGTCTTTCGTTCGGCGCACAATATAATCGCCAACCGCCGCACCCATCCGTCTCGGCGACATTTCAGATCTCAGTTGGCCGGGCGAGACAAAATCAAAAATGCCCACCAAGTCTTCCGGACTGTTTTCGACGGGCGTGCCGGTTAGGGCCCAACTGCGAGACCGCGGAATCGCCTTGACCACTTGGCTCGTCGTGCTTGACCGATTCTTGATTCGTTGGGCTTCGTCCAGAACAACAAGGTCATAGTGGTGAGACTCGTCGTTCACAAAATCGCGGTCCCTCATCAACAACTCGTAGTTGGCGATGACCACTGGGGTCTCTTGACGCTGCCATTGAAATTCGCGGCGGCTTCGGTCGCCTTCAATAACGCCGACCGGAGTCTCGGGCGCCCAGAGGTTGAACTCGCGCAGCCAATTCGTCACCAGCGGCTTGGGGCAGACCAGCAACACGCGGCGCAGTTCGCCCGCCATCAACAGCAAGCGAATCGTCGTAATGGCTTGCATGGTTTTGCCCAATCCCATCTCGTCCGCTAAGACAGCGGCAAACCGGGTGTAGAGAAAGGCAATCCCCTCGTACTGATACGGAAACGGATCGAACGGGAACCGCACCTCGCCAGTGGAGACAATTTGTTCCAGCGGCGGCTGAAGCACGTAGAACAGGCGGTCCTCGAGCTTCACAATATCTTCAGGGGGTTGAAGCCGGGTCCTTGAGCCGGAACGCGGCGAGCGAGCCGGTTTCGTCTTGGCTGACTGCTTCACCAACTCGGTCAGCCGCGCCGCGGAAGCCGTTTCCGGAAAAGTGAAGCCAATAGTGCGAACGGGCGGCGCTTTGATCTTCATCGAGACCGACTTCAAGCCGGAAGCGGCGGCAAAACTGGTCGACTGGACTTCCGTCTTCAGGTTGCGATTCGCAGCGCCAATCAGACCCGTCGCGAACACTTCTACTCGCAAGTCCAACCGAGCGCGCGCGAGCTTCGGCCGACTTGACTCAAACGACCAAGTCTCCACTTCCACAGCGGACGAATCCAGCGACCCGTTGGGCGCCGATAGTCTTGCACTATTCATTTTGCACTTCGATGCTGCTATCGTTTGCCCCGTTTGGCTTCCTCCACCGCTTCGCGTATGCGATCAAACGGCTCGGCAAGATCAAGTGAACAACACGATTCCCACGCTGTTTGCACCAAACCGATGTCGCCTGCAAAGTCGCCTTGAACCGAGACCGATTGGCCGCCAATGGTGAACTGCTTGGGCGGGCTGAGACCGCTCTGGCGATGGGCTCCGTCAACACGGAAAGTCCTGCCCGCATCAGTGGAGGCGGCTCGATCAAGGCCTCGGTCAGTGTCCGCTTCAGGGCTCTCGTTCAATTCAGCCTCAACGCGAACCACCGGACAACTAATAAACGGCCGAACTGACATCACGGATGCATGGTCGGTGCAGACAAAAGCCGGTTTCAGCTTCGACTTCTTGACCAAAGTCTGACCGATTTGCTCACCGTACATGAACGGCTCGAGCGTGGGGCCGAACAGAATCTCTTGGGCGCGATTCGGCTTGACTGGCGCTGTGCAATGGAATTCCAGGGGGCGCCCCACCGCGTTCAAAACCAAATAACCGCCGAACAGGCCATGTTCGGCGGCGGAGACAACGGTCAGAAAGCCTATCGATGTCAATGACTTTGGTCCGCTAGCACTCATAGGCTGGAGAGGCTCGTGTTGTAGTGGGACATGTTGTAGTGGGACATGTGGAGTCGTCAGGGTGATCGAGTCCACTCGCAAGGAGTGGTTGACCGACCCGCGCAGAGTTGCGGCAGGCAAATAAGTGCACGCTCCGTGCTATTGATGCATCGGGTGCGAAACCCAGTTGACTTTAATGACGACGAAGAGTGTACGGGCAAGAACCGTGAATTGTCGCCATATGAGGGCGCCCAAATCGCCTTGTTGACCTAGGAGTCGGCGGAACATGCAAGCGAATTCTTCGTTTCAGCCCGTGATTATCTGCCGGAGTTGGGCGGATGCTCGACAAGACTTACCCATTGTCTATACTGGAACTCGTTCCACTGTTGAGGAGACAGCAAAAGATGACGCAAGACTCACAACAAGCCCCGGTTTTTCGGATCGACGTCACCACGGACTCGGCCGCCAACGAACCGATCTCTGGAAATGGAATCGTTGTTGAGTTACTTCAGCGACTCTTGGAAACCCAGGAAAGACAGGTAGAGTTGCTCGAGGATCTGTCTTCCCACCTCTCCTCAGCTCAAAGACAGCGTGCGATCGAGCTGAATCAATGGCGTGAAGCCAACCCCGAACTGGCTCGTGCGTGTCGAGTTTCTGCGGAAGCTCTGAGCCGCGTTCAAGCTGAGTTCCTTCACACTTTGACAGAAGAAGTGCTCGACAGCGAAGATCACCTGGTCGAGGGCGATTTCATGCTGAACGAATTCGTCGACCGTTTTGGGCCGCGACTGGCCCATCTCAATGGCGTACTCCAGGTCCTCTCGCAACTGAGCGCTGTCCCCACAACGCCCTAGGCGCGAGCTGAAGAACCGCAGGCTCTGTGTGTGCTCAACCATGGTCTGACTTCGAGTGTAGTGCTTGAACCCCATTCAGCGGACGGGCGTAAGCCGAGGCGTCGCCGATGAGTTCAGTAGAATTGGTCGCCACGAACACTCGCGATGGAATCCGGCTTGACGGCGCTCTGTGTTCTTCGGCCGTCGAACCCCGCTGGGATGTGGAAGCGGCGGTCCTCTTGCACGGCGTCGGCGGCAACTTTTATGGCGGTGCCCTTTTCGACCCACTGGTTGCACGATTGCTTGCCCATGGGGTGGACGTTCTGCGAGTCAACACGCGCGGACACGACGGGCTGTTCACAGCCGGGACGCCAAACGGGCGCCGGAATCTTGGCGCCGCCTGCGAGATCGTCGATGAGTGCCGTTACGACGTCGCCGCCTGGGTTGAGTTTCTGGCGAAACGACACAAGAAGACGAGGAGCCAGGCGCCCCCGCGCATCGCGCTGATTGGCCACAGTCTCGGTGCGGTGAAGGCGATCTACAGCCAAGCGATCGAAGCTGACAAACGCGTCGCTTGTGTCGTGGCGATCTCACCCGCTCGGCTTTCCTTTGAGCTGTATATGGCGAGCGAAAGTCGGGCGCCATTTAGTCAATCGATCGCCGACGCAGAACAACTCGTCGAAGCGGGGCGCGGCGCACAGCTGTTTCCAACTCGATTCCCGTTCGCGATGTTGATGTCGGCCGACGCCTATCTCGATAAGTACGGGCCAGGCGACCGGTATGACATCGTAAAATGCGTCAATCGGTTGCAGCCGCCGTCATTGTTGATGTTCGGAGAGCGTGAATTGGCCGACGGAGGACCTGCTTTTTCTGGCGTGCCCACAGCCCTTCGAGGGCTTCCCAAGCTCCCTTCATCCATCGACTTCCTGGAACTTGCGGAAGCCGACCATTTCTACACAGGAGTGCGAAACGAAGCGGCTGAATCGATATCCGAATGGATGCAATCTCGCCTTGGCCGTGGGCCGTAGTCGGGCCGTATCGCCCGTCTCCGCCTCTTGTTTCCGCCTCTTTGCTCAGCTATTTTCAAGTGCCCAGGCCAGCTTGGCGTTCCCGACGCGAACCCACCTCCATATGCGGTTCATTGCTGGCAATCGGCCCCCTGTGAGACACCCAACGCTGCTCAACCAATCAAACGCAGCTCAACCAAACATTCCCCGCCGGGGACCGCCCGGGCGCTGCTGGGCAACTGCCACCAGGCGATCCCCACCGTTTACCGAATTCTGCTGTCTGCCGTTCGTGGTACGAGGCCAAGTTAACCGAGGAGGATACGCGATGTTTCTTTCCCCAGGGCGCGTTAGCCTACTGGTAATGCTCGGCTTGTTTGCAGTCAGTCTTTCCGGTTGTGGCCCCGACGCCTCCGTCGGCGCGATCAGCCCGACCGCCGAAACCACATCGCCCACGACCCAGATCGAGGCGGACTCGCACGCCGTTTCAAAGCAGCTGACAAGCGAGCAACCGGTCGGGCCCGCGCCTGACGAGCCCGCGCCTGACGAACCGAAAGGCGACAAACCAGCGGCTCCGGCTCCGAGCGAGCGGCGGTTGGCCGAACCCGCGCCCGCGAATAGTTGGCCCTTGTTTCGAGGGAACGCCCAGTCGACCGGCGTCTCCGCGGCGACGCTCCCCGACAAGCTCGAGTTGCTATGGAAGTACGAAGGCGCGGGCGAAGCAGGTTATGAGGCGACGGCCGCGATCGTCGATGGGGTGGTCTTCATCCCAGATCTCTACGGGACGGTGCACGCGTTGAACCTGAGCGACGGCGAGCCGCTGTGGAAGTTTTCCGCAGGCGAGTTCAGCGGCTTCGTGGGCTCGCCGGCTGTGGCGAACGGGCAGGTGTTTGTGGGCGATGTTGACGGCATCGTCCATTGCCTGAATGCGAAGACGGGTGAGAAGATTTGGGATTTCACTACCGACGGCGAGATCGGTGCGGGCCCGAATCTCTATCAGGACAGCATTCTCATCGGCTCTCAAGACGCCACCCTGTACCGTCTCCATCGAGATACGGGCAAACTCGTTTGGAAGTTTGCGATCGATGACCAGATCCGCTGTACGCCGACGATTGTGGAGAACCGTGCGTTTGTCGGCGGGTGTGATGGACAATTGCATGTGATCGACTTGGACAAGGGCGAGGAAGTTGCGGCGATCGAGCTGGAATCGCAAACCGGCGTTACCCCGGCGGTGGAAGGGGACTACGCCTACTTGGGCACCTACGCCGGAGTGTTTCTGGCGGTTCACTGGCGAGACGCGAAGGTTGCCTGGCGGCGCGAGGATGACGCGAGTAGCGAACAGATCCAGAGTTCGCCGGCGATCCGAGCAGGCATGGTGCTTTATGGCGGTCCGGACAAGAGGCTTCACGCGCTCAACGTCGAAAACGGCGACGAGATTTGGTCGTTCGCCACCAAGGGCCCCATCTATGGATCGCCAGTCATCGTCGGCAACCACGTCTACATCGGCTCGGCGGACGGGCGCCTTTACCGCATCGACTTGAAGACCGGCAAATCCGATTGGCAGCGGCAAATGGCTGGCAAGCTGAAAGTATCATCGCCGGCCGTCGCGGACGGAAGGCTCGTAATCGCAACGGATCACGGAGTGGTCTATTGTTTGGGTGCGAAGAAATGAACCAGCGCCGAGCGAGCCATGACGTCTGAATCGAGAACCGAGTGCAGCGGCGACTTCGTGGCCGACGAGTTGGCGGCCCATGTTGGGCTTGCCGTACTGTTTGAGGCGAAACGGCGGGGAGTTGTTCGTACATGAGCGACGATCGAGTGTTCATGATGGGCGAATTCGAGGCGGTTTTCCCGGCGGATCGGCATTACGCAAAGAACCACATGTGGGCTCAGCCAGCCGAAGACCCTAACTGCTGGCGATTTGGCTTCTCTGCCTACGCGGTGCGATTGCTTCAAGACGTCTACTTCCTGGATTGGGACCACGAGGCGCCCGCGTCGGTGCAGCAGGGCCAGCAAATCGGCTCGATTGAGAGCAAGAAAGCGGAAAGCGAGCTATACGCTCCGATCGAGGGAGACCTGATGAAATTCAATCAACAGTTGATGGAGGATCCGTCGGCAATCAATGTGGACAAGTATGGCGGCGGATGGCTGTTCGAGATTCTCGGCCCCGGCGACCCACTCCTGTCGGCGGATCAGTATTTGAAGCACCTGGAATCCGTTTGGGAGATCACTCAACGGACGATCAAGGGCCAACTCTCATAATTAAGACCTCATAACCCTACGGCTGAATTCATGGCAAATCGCATTGCCGTCGTGATATCACAAGGCCAGAGCCGCAACCCGGCAAAACGCCAACTTGAAGATGACCTCGTCACCGCCTTGATCTTCGAGGCGGGGCTCGACGTGACCGTGATTCCCAACTTGTACGACCTGGCGAAAGACGGGACCGGCATGTTGGCGATGCAGGGCGTCAAAGGCCCGATGGTCGTCGTTTCCTGGCTCTATTCGAGAGCCGCCCACTGGGTGCTCGACCGCAACAACATTCACGGAGACGTGGGTCCGATTCTCTTGACCAGCGGCGAGGAAGATGAGACGGATCAACAGCGGGACGTGAAAGACGACAAGGATCGCGTCATCCGCCAGCGGGGGACTCCGGATCGCAAGATCTATTGCCTCGATTTTCGCGCCAGCGAGTCCGTCGATGATTTTGTTGTGGAGATCAAACGCATTGCTGCCGAGGCATCGACCAAGATTGTCTCCATCGGCGAACTGGGCGTCTATCCCAAGGTCGATCAGCAGTCGGAGACCGAATTTCCAACAACCGACAGCTCGCTGAACCAAGCTGTCGATGATGCTGCGAAACCCGCGAACGGCGATACGTCGGGAAACGCGGCCGTCCGTGTCGAGGAACAAGCGGGCCGGCGGTGGTACCCCGTGATCGACTACTCGCTGTGCACGAACTGCATGGAGTGTATCGATTTTTGCCTGTTCGGCGTTTACGGAGTCGACGAGGCCGAGAACATTCTGGTAGAGCTGCCTGACAATTGCCGCAAAGGGTGCCCAGCGTGCAGCCGAGTCTGTCCGGAAAATGCGATCATCTTCCCCCAGCACAAGACGCCCGCGATTGCCGGCGCGCCAGCGGGCGAAGGCGCCCTGAAGATCGACCTCTCCATGCTGTTCGGCAAGCCAGACTCGCTCGTGGCCGCAGCGAACGAACGGGATGAACAGCTAGAACTTTCCGGACGAGACGCCGTGGGCATGACTGTGGGAATGCCAAAGCGCCAAGCCGACACATCTCGCCAGGACAAGGACGAACTGGACGACCTTATCGACGAACTCGACGAAGCCGACCTGTGATCAGGCGACAACACCGAACGCAGCTCAGCGCCACGTTTTTAATCTGCTCCCGCTTAGCTCAGGACAGCTCCCATGTATTTCCGAATGGCGAAACGACTTCTGTTGGAGACCGACAAACGGTTGGTGTGGAAGCTGTTCTGGAACGCGGGCATGAAGGGATATCGCTCGATCCGCAAGCACAAGCAGCGGCTTAAGAAAGGCGAGTTTTTTCCTCCCTTTCTTTACATCTCGATCATCAACAGCTGCAATCTTCGCTGTCAAGGATGTTGGGTTGACGTCGCGGCCAAGCAGTCGAAGATCGAATTGGAGGCGATGAATCGACTGATCGACGAAGCCAAGGAAATGGGCAATTCGTTCTTTGGCATACTCGGCGGCGAGCCGTTCATGCACGCCGAGATGCTAGACATCATCGAGCAGCATCCGGACGCCTATTTTCAAGTCTTCACGAATGGGCACTTCATCACTGAGGCAGTCGCAAAGAGGATGCGGCGATTGGGAAATGTAACTCCCTTGATCAGCGTCGAGGGCGACGAGATTATCAGTGACGAGCGGCGGGGCAAGGGCGACGTTTTTGGCGACACGATGAAAGGCCTGCAGAACTGCCTGGACAACAAGGTCATGACCGGCGTTTGCACCAGCTTGTGCCAATCTAATTTCGACGACTTGCTCAATGACGCCTGGATCGACCGTCTCATCGAAATGGGCGTGCTCTACACTTGGTTTCACATTTACCGCGTGGCCGGCCCCGATCCGGCTCCGCAACTGGCGCTAACGCCTCAGCAGCAACGACAAGCAAGACAGTTTGTCGTCGATACGCGAGCGACCAAGCCGATCGTGGTAGTCGACGCCTACTATGATGCGGACGGCAATGCACTCTGCCCGGCCGCGACCGGCTTTACCCACCACATCAGCCCTTGGGGCGACATTGAGCCCTGCCCGGTGATTCAATTCGCCAACGATTCGATCTACGACGACCGCCCGCTCAAGGATACGTTCAACGATTCAGCCTTTCTCCGCGACTTCCGCGAGTCGGTCGCCAAAGCGACGCGAGGCTGCGTGATCCTGGAACGGCCGGACCTGCTCAAGGAAATTGTGGAACGCCACGGAGCGAGGGACTCCACGGCCAGGGGAGAGGCCATGGAGGAATTGGAGGCCTTGACCTGCCGGTCCTCTCAGTTTAGCCCGGGCGACGAAATCCCGGAACGAAGTTGGGCTTACCGCTTCGCCAAGAGGTTGTGTTTCAACGACTTTGGGGCCTACTCGAAACACTTCCGAATGGAGAACTGGCGCGAGACGCGAGGCGAATCGCAAGAACCCGATCCGGTTCAGATCAAGTAGTTGACGCTCGGCCTGGCCAACCAGGTAATTCCCCTTCTCACGACGACGATGTCTCTAATACGCTGTATCTCTTATACGCTGTGTCTCTAATACGTCGTTTAACTCCGCCTGGAAAAATTCTGGCATGGACACCAACTGGACTCCTACTTCCTGGCAATCGAAGCCGATCACCCAGCAGCCAAATTACGGCGATGCGGACGAACTGAACCGGGCCCTGACGAAGCTCTCTCGCCTGCCGCCCATCGTGACCAGCTGGGAAATCGAAAAACTCAAGGGCAAGTTGGCCAAGGCCGGACGCGGTGAGGCATTCCTGCTTCAGGGCGGGGATTGCGCGGAGCGATTCGACGATTGCGACTCGGCGACAATCGTGGGCAAGTTGAAAGTTCTCATGCAAATGAGTCTTGTGCTTGTCTACGGATCCAAACGACAAGTGATTCGAGTGGGTCGCATCGGGGGACAATATGCGAAACCGCGGTCAGCTGACCTAGAGACCAAGGATGGGCTGACGCTGCCGAGTTATCGCGGCGACTTGATCAACCGAAGCCCGTTTACCGAACAAGATCGCCGCCCCGACCCCGAACGGTTGCTTCGCGCGTACGAACGCGCAGCGCTCACTGTGAATTTCATTCGAGCGCTCAGCCAGGGCGGCTTCGCGGACCTGCACCATCCCGAGAATTGGGACCTTGAATTCGTGCGTCGGATGGC
>CAZWOU010000012.1:62154-67574 GCA_964635375.1 uncultured Pirellulaceae bacterium
TGGCCCGGCCGGAAAAATACGACTCCATGCTCAAGTCGCTAGGCGAAGCCGTGCGATTTCTGGAAGCGATCGTTGATGTTTCGGCGCCAGAACTGGAGCAAGTCACCTTTTACACATCGCACGAAGGTCTCCACTTGCACTATGAGCAAGCGCAAACTCGCAGCGTGCCCAACCGAGTTGGCTGGTATAACCTGACAACGCATATGCCTTGGATTGGCAATCGTACGCGATCGTTAGACGGCGCTCATATTGAGTATTTTCGAGGAATTCAGAATCCTGTCGGAATCAAGATCGATCAGCACGTCGATCCGGGCGAAGTCCGAGAACTCATCACGGCAATCAACCCTGCCAACGAAGAGGGACGAATCACGATCATTCATCGCTGCGGCGCGGACAACATCGCCTCTTGCTTGCCGGCCATCATCGACGTGGTTCGAGAATCAAAGGCCCATGTCGTCTGGTCCTGCGACCCCATGCACGGCAATACATTCACGACCGAATCTGGCTGGAAGACACGCCCCTTCGACAAGATCTATCGCGAGCTTCGCGAGGCGTTCGCGATTCACCGCGAATGTGGATCGCATCTTGGCGGCGTGCATCTTGAACTGACCGGAGACAACGTGACAGAGTGTCTTGGCGGCTCGGGCGACGTGACCGAAAGCGACCTTCCCACGGCCTACAAGAGCAACGTCGACCCCCGTTTGAATTACGAACAAGCAATGGAAATCGCCTTTCTTATCTCAGCTGAGATGACCAAGTGAACCGGGCGCCAACGACTTCCTGCACTTGACGCAGCGGTTTCCTAGACTCGTTGCGAAGGCAAGCGAAGAGAGCCGCGATGCACTAGCTGCGCCACTCGGGGTGGTATCGCATACCGAGTGAGAGGATGCGCTGAATCAACTTCTCGTAGGAGAGGCCAACCTTCGCAGCCGATTCTGCATAATCTTCGCCGAAGGAGATATTCGGATTTGGGTTGGCTTCCAAGACGTAGACTTGGCCCTCTTCGGTCATACGCAAGTCCATCCGCGCGTAGCCGCTCAAACAGAGCACGCGGTAAACTCGCTTGCAGAGCTTGGCGATCTTGCTGTCCTCCGCATCGCTGAGTCCTCCGGCCGCCTGCGTTTCGACGCCTAGCTTACGTTGATACTTGGGATCCCATTTCACTCGCGCCGTCGCGATATTGGGGATGTCGTCCGGGAGGTTCTTGAAGGTCATCTCCCAAACCGGAAGCGTCTCAAGCCGGCGATTACCGAGCACGCCAACATACAGCTCCCGCCCCTCGATGAACTCCTCGACCAACGCATCCGTTTTGAGCTCGTGATGGATGAACTCCACGCGTGCGACAAGTTGAGCAGCGTCGTGCACAATGGAATCCTTGGTGATCCCGAGTGACGCTTCTTCGATGACCGACTTGACTAGCAATGGGTAGGTCAAGCGTTTGACCGGTTTAATTTTTCGTCTCTCGGGATAGACGATGAAATTGGGAGTGCGGATTCGATGGTAGGTGAGAATCTTCTTGCACAAGGCCTTGTCGTGCGACAACATCAACCCGCGGGGATTGCAGCCTGTGTACGGCTGCCGCATCAGCTCGAGATAGCCCGCCACATGCATGTCGTAGACAGCCACCCCGTGAAACTCTTCCAGGAGGTTGAAGGTGACATGGGGTTTGAATTCGTTTAGCGCGTTTCGAATCACACCCAAATCGTCGCTGACGCCTAAGCTCAACGTCGAATGGCCCATTTCCTTCAGCGTGGAGAGGACATCAAACTCGGTCTTCCAATTGAGGATTTCCTCTTCGCTGTGGCCGTCCATTGATTCTGGCGGCACAAGCTCGTCGTCCATCAGAACCAAGACACGGAGTCGTTTCATAACGCGATCTTGTGATGTCCACGGAGGAGGTAGTTCATCGTCTGAACCGTTAGCATAACCTGGGCGTCTCGTTTTGCGATATCCCATGGCCGATCCAAACGCAACCGCAACTCCCTACTGCGGTCGATCATCTCACTGAGGATCTGGTCGATCGTGTATTGGTGTTGGCCCGTCCAATCCGCCACGACCTCGCGCAGCTCCTTGCGAGTGCGATTCAGAAACGAGGCCGCCGATTTGCTTTTCGAGAACTCAGGAGCTGAGGAAAATAGCTTCTGCAGGTCGAAATCATAAAAAGTCTCGCCGCCCAATCCATAGCGAGATCGCTTTTCTTCGTAGTGCTCCCGCAATGTCTTGCGAATCTTGCGGACTGGTTCGACGCGGCAACGGGATCGGACTTTGGGCTTTTGCCCGCGCAGACTGTCTATTAGCTGATCGACATACTCCAGCTTGTCAATCGCCGGCCACCCCTGATACTGAACTCGCCAGGACGAACGCGGCTTGAGCCAAACGGCAAAGGTCTCAGCGAAGTCCTCCGCCGGATGACTTTGCGCGTACCAGGACTCCAGGTGAAGAACGTAGTTTCGGCTTGCGGGCCTGGCTCGGTAATAATCGGGATAGGGTGTCGACGCCTTGCCGAAAACCCTCTGCCAATTCCGCTTTCGATTCAGCTGGAAAGAAGTGTCGACAGCGTGCCCCGCCTCATGGCGGAGAATTCGCATGCACCACTCTTCGCCGCCGCCCTCCACTTCCAGCACTTGCGAGCGCTCGAGCCTCTGCAATCGCCGATGGGCAAGGTAGAACGGAATCGCGATCCCCGGAATGTCGTCGGGAGAAAACCACTCGGCCGAAAACCAGCAGTGGGGGCGGATGCCAATGCCACGCTGGGCCAACTCGCGGTACAAACGATCCACTCGAGCCGCCAACGGACTCGTCTCGACGCTCACCTTGAGATCGCAAATCCGCATGTCCAACAATTCGTCATCGCTATAGCTGGCCCACACCGGCTCGGCCGATCGCGAATGAGAAGCCCCTCTCGCTCGTGTCGCCGGCGCCCGGCGCCCAGCGCCCCTCTTCGCCGCGCCCCTCTTCGCCGCACCGTTCTTCGCCGCACCGTTCTTCGCCGCACCGTTCTTCGCCGCACCGTTGGTCAAGGCGCCGTTCTTGGCCGCGCCGTTTTTGGCCGCGCCGTTTTTGGCCGCGCCGTTGGTCAAGGCGCCGCGTTGGAGAGCGGAATTTTTCGAACTGGCGGCCGTCGTCGCCCGAGAGCGAGCGGTTGTTGCGCGCGCTGTTTTGGGCCGAGCTGTTCGAGTGGTCTTAGATTTATTGGCCATGCGATCCAGTTTGTGTCGAGTCGCTTAGCATCGTTTGAGCTACACAAACGATGCTGGTTCCCAAACGTCTTGCGAACCTCTGCGGAATCTGCTGTTGAATTACGTTGTCGATCGACTTGCCGCTGCCTTGTTCCTGAAAAGGTTGACCGATTGTAGGGAGGATGTTGCCCAGCGACTAGAGAACTTTTCAAGGAAATGGGCAGGTATTTTGGATAGCCGTCGGCGTGCAATTCCGTGGCTCGTCAGCCGACGCGTTGCAGGCGGAGAAGACGACCACCGCATTCGGCGTTCGGCTGGTCATTCGACAGGCCGTTTGTTGATAGCCTAGACTGGTGAGTTCGTGACAGATTGAACTCAGGACGCGGCTGGCGTTTGCCTGTGACGCCGCACGAAAACGTGGCGGAACGACGGGAACGGCGCGCCCCAGCTCTGCAATTGGGCCCTTGATGACAACAAGTGCGGAAAGAATCTCACCTGCTCGATTGCAGGCGGCGTTGAGAACCGCCCAGCAGGACCTGTTGAACGAGGCCGATTCGGCGGGCGTTTGGACAGGCCAACTGGCGTCTTCGGCCGTCTCGACCGCAACAGCGATCAGCGCCCTGGCGTTGGTGGCGCGAGGGCTGCGAGCCGATCCGGCGGGGCAGCCTGTGGAGGGCGTCTCACTGGAGGTGATCGATTCCTGGGTTTCACGCGGGGTTGGCTGGCTGGCCGCCCAACAGAATTCGGACGGCGGCTGGGGCGACACCGACCAAAGCCATTCGAACATCGCCACGACGATGCTGTCCGTCGCAGCCATCGGTCTCTCGGGGCTTGAGCCGCGACTGAGCTCTCAGATCGAAGCCGCCAACGCCTACATCGACAGCCTGGGGCGCCTGGACGGTCTGCGAGCCCGCTACGGTAAGGACAAGACGTTTGCGGTGCCGATCCTGACCAACGCAGCGCTCGCGGGACAAGCCAACTGGGCTGACATCGCCTCGTTGCCCTTCGAGTTGGCTTGCGTACCTCAGAGCCTGTACCGGTTCATGCAGCTGCCGGTCGTCAGTTATGCGATTCCGGCCTTGGTCGCCGTGGGGCAGGCCCGATTTCATCACCGACCACCGTGGAATCCGCTGACTCGCCTTATTCGCCAGTTGGCCCGGGCTTCGAGTCTGCGCGTGCTCGAAAAACTACAGCCAGCCAGCGGCGGTTTCCTGGAGGCGACGCCGCTGACGAGCTTTGTCGTGATGAGTTTGGCCTCCATCGGTCAAATGGCTTCGCCCGTTCTCCGCGAAGGAGTGGGGTTCATCGTTCGCTCGGCCCGGGAGGACGGGAGCTGGCCGATCGACACGAACCTGGCAACTTTCAACACGTCGTTGGCCATCGGCGGGTTATTCCAGGGCGGCTACGATGTGGCGACCCTGCCCTGCCTCAATTGGTTGTTATCCTGCCAGAATCGGACTCGACATCCATTCACGGGCGCTGCCCCTGGCGGGTGGGGCTGGACCGACTTGTCTGGCGCCGTGCCTGATGCGGACGACACGCCCGGCGCATTGCTGGCCCTGTCGGCCTGGCGGCGATCCGCAAGTTGCTCTCCGCAAGACCGAGCACGGATTGATGAAGCGGCGGCGAGCGGCCTGCGCTGGCTGATGGACCTGCAGAACCGAGATGGAGGCTGGCCGACATTCTGCCGCGGATGGGGCAAGTTGCCCTTCGATCGCTCCGGATCCGATCTGACCGCCCATGCACTGCGAGCCGCGAAGGCCTGGAGCACTCGACTGGAATCGCTGCCGTCCCCGCTTTACGGCAAGAGGCTTGGAGCTGCCGAGCTGCAGGCTCGGACCAAGTATGGGCTCAATTACCTGCGGCGGCAGCAGCGATCTGACGGGCATTGGGCGCCGCTTTGGTTCGGAAACCAAGACCGACCGGATGAGGAAAACCCGGTTTACGGGACGGCTCGCGTACTACTGGCCTGTCGAGATTTGGGCCAGAACGAATCGAAAATGGCTCGGCGGGGTTACAGTTGGTTGGCGAGCAACCAGAATAGAGACGGAGGATGGGGGGGCGGCCCTTCGCTGCTCGAAGAGAGATGCGTCACGAGCAGCACGGAGGAGACGGCCGTGGCCTTGGAGGCCTTTGTTTCCAGCTCGGGTCAAGAAAACAGCCGATTTCGGGAAAATGCGATTCGCTTCCTCGTCGAATTGACCGAATCGGAGGGGCACCGAGCCTGCTGGCCGATTGGTT
>CAZWOU010000012.1:67584-70444 GCA_964635375.1 uncultured Pirellulaceae bacterium
CGCAAAGCTATGGTACCATGAAAGGCTCTACCCACTGATTTTCAATGTTGCAGCACTCGGCTCCGCGGTCGCGCAAACTCAGAATAACGGATTCCACCCAGACGGCTCCGAGCCAAACCGACCGGCCTAATCGCCGCCATGCAGAAGCCACAGCAAGACAACGAAGAACAGGTTCCTGCACGTTTTGATCGCCCCCTACCTCAATCCCACCGAGTCATCGCGATTCATTGACCGACAGCACTTCCTCTAAAGCCCAATGAAGCCGCGGGCCGTTCTCGAGCGAACGGCCGTGATAGCTTTCCCTGAAGGACGACACCTTGGCAACCGCACCCGTACAACCCTCTTCCCTGGACGCCTCGCCGAGGGAGCGATCTCGACGCCGCAAGACGGCCCATTTGAAGGATGTCCCAGACACCCGGTCGCTGCGTGAGCACTTGAAGCAACGGTGCGAGGAGATTGCCAGTCAACTGGACAAGTCTCGGCCTTTGTCCAAGGACGAGATGGAGGCGATCGTCCGGCGTTTGCTGAATGACGAAAAACAGAGCGAGAGATTCCTGGGTTGGGCGATGGTTATGTTCGCCTCCTCATTTTGGAAAGACCAAGTGGCGGCGACTCCCCCGGAACGGCGCCTGTTCCTGCTTCCCCACTGCCTAAAACACGCGGAGGGTTGTCCGGCCGAATACGATCAGTTTGGCTTGGACTGCAAGACATGCGGGGCCTGCAGCATCGCCGACTTTCGCGGGCTCGCGGACAACATGGGCTACAAGGTCCTTGTCGCCGAGGGCTCGCCGATCGTAATGAAGATCATTCTCGGGGGACATGTCGACGCGATCGTCGGCGTCGCATGTCTGAACGTGTTGGAGAAGGCGATTGACAAGATCTTGCTCGCCGGCATCCCCTGCATCGCCGTGCCACTGCTCTCAAGCGACTGCCGAAACACGTCGGTGGATGAGGACTGGGTCGACGAGATGCTACGCGTTGAGCACGCTCCAAGCACGCAGCACACGCCAACCTACGTGCATCTAATCCGAGAAGCAGCGAACATGTTCGAGCCAGCTGAGCTCGACCGTTTGGCGCCGCGACTGCGCAGCTCAAGCGACCTGAACGACATTAAGGATCTACCCGTTGGCAGCCTCGATCCCGTCGCCGGGACCGAATTGCTGGCCTATGAGTTCTTGACGAAAGGCGGCAAACACTCGCGCCCGTTCATCACACTCGCGGCTTACGACGCGCTCACTGGGGGAGAAGCCTCTGGTCCCAACGGGGCCGACTACCTCGCCTCGTTACCCGATGCGATCAAACGAGCCGCAATGTCGATCGAGACTTTCCACAAAGCATCGCTAGTCCACGACGATATTGAGGACGACGACGCCTTTCGTTATGGCGCCGAAACGATGCACCGCCGATACGGCATCCCCACGGCGATCAATGTGGGCGACTACCTGATTGGGCTCGGCTACCGTTTGGTGAGTCGCGAATCTGGAGAACTTGGCGCGGACACGGTGGCCGACATCTTGGACTCGCTTGCAGGCGCCCATATGAAGCTCTCCGAGGGCCAGGGCGCCGAGCTGCTATGGCGAGACGCCTCCGACAAACGGCTCAAGCCGATTGATGCCTTGAAGATCTACGCGCTGAAAACGTCACCCGCGTTCGAAGCGGCTCTGTTTAGCGGCGTGCGTTTGGCCCAGCCCGTCGCTGAGTACGCCCCTACGATTAAGAGCTTCTCGCGAAACCTGGGTGTAGCCTTTCAGATTCTCAATGATCTGAAGGATTGGCAGGGGGACACAGACAACAAATTGGCGGCAGGCGGCGATGTGCTTGGCGGACGACCAACTCTATTGTGGGCAATGGCGATCGACGCGCTGCCCGCGGCCAAACAAGAACAGCTGCTCGCGCTGGCCGACCCCAGTTGCCCAGACACCGCCGTCGCGCGAGTGCAAGGCATACGTCAACTCTACGAAGAGGCGGAGGTTTTCGACAAGGCCATGCGACTCGTCGACAAACATCAGGAACGAGCTGAAGCGGTCGCCGACGAGATTCAATCCGAGAACTTTCGCCGGATGCTCTATTACTTGATTGATACCGTACTGGAACGGCCGCCCCAAGCGCCCTCGCCCGCACCGGCTATCGTCAGCTTGTCGCAAATCCCCAACACACCCTCAAACACGCCCTAATGCGAGAGCGGCGGATAATTGCATCCATGATGCGGCTATAATAGGAGCTCAAGGCGGCGGCCCGAAACCACCCACCCTGCACCCCCTGCACCGGACCGATGCTTTTGCGAGCAACTCATGAGCTAACACCGGCTCGCTCGGCAAACGCAGCTCCGACTTAGGAAGAAACCGTGAAGTTCTTCTGGGAAATACGGCACCTGTGGATCCTGCTCATCTTGATCGCCTTGGCATGCCTCGGCTCCGTGGTGGTTCGAGACCGGCTAGTCCCTGAATCCTATGGCGAACGGTCCGGGCGTTATGGACCCTATCGCGCGGATGCCCTGAAACAGATCGCATCCCAACCGAGCGTGCTCATCGCGGACAAAGTCTGTCACGAGTGCCATCAGGATGTGGAAGCGGAACGCGCCGAGGCAAAGCATAAGACCGTACTCTGCGTTCACTGCCACGGTTCCAGTCGCGAGCACGTGAAACAGGCTCGAGCCGCCGCGAAGGACCCCGCGGTCGAGATCGCCGCCGCCAAGCCGTGGGATCAAGACTTCTTCACTAAGATCGATCTCTATATCACCAAGGACCGAGCGTCCTGCGTGGCCTGCCATGAGCAGACGCTGGGCATGCCGGAGTGGTTTAAAAAAATCGATGTCGCCGAGCATCTTGACGACCAGGGAGCGGATGAACCGGAGAGTCGC
>CAZWOU010000013.1:0-219 GCA_964635375.1 uncultured Pirellulaceae bacterium
GAAGGTGATATCGACGTCCCTTCCTCTAAGCCAATAACGCTTGGCGCCACAGGCGGGAACATTCTCGTTGGGCGGGAAGACGGCTCCCTGCTGTTGTACGACAGTGAACTTGAGTTGCGAAAGGAATTCAATCCAGAATCGCGCAGTGCTTCCAAATGGGTTTCCAATTCACCGGACGGAAAGACTTTTGCCGTCACATTCAACAAC
The DNA here is from genome assembly GCA_964635375.1 of uncultured Pirellulaceae bacterium. GTDB lineage: Bacteria > Planctomycetota > Planctomycetia > Pirellulales > Pirellulaceae > CAZMNY01. The sequence goes on from CAZWOU010000013.1 coordinate 208, forward strand.
GGCAATCTATGG
>CAZWOU010000013.1:229-24735 GCA_964635375.1 uncultured Pirellulaceae bacterium
GAAGCTATTGCCAAGCCCAACATTCGAGGCCAGGGTGACATCAGCGCAACGCTATTCACGAACGACGCCAATCTGATGGCGACCTATCAAAGTGTTCGCCTCTGTGAAACCAACTTGGAATCCATGGAGATCGTTAATTCCTACGCGCCTTCGATGGGGACGATGGAAATTGCCTATCGATACGTCATTTACCCGCTCTACGTCGTCTTCCCCAAGCCGAGCGAAATGAATCGCACGATCGACTTCGCGCTGGCCAAGGAAGAGGAAGCCAACAAGATCGAAAGGCCTTACGAGCCGCTTTGGAGCAGTTTGCTTTTTATCGTTGGCGTGTTGATAATCTCCTGCATCTACGTTGAACGACAAGAATTCTAGGCCGCTCGAGAATCGCTTGCGGCGGCCGATCTGGAGAATGATCGAGCCATGTTCCGCCGCAGATCCCGCGCTCGCGCCCTCGCAACGTCGCCCGTCGCACTTCCCCTCGGGCCAACTCTGTTCGCTCTTGCCATAGCCGCTCTGGGCCTCGCCGCCGGGCAAAACGCGTTCTCCGCCGAGCGAATGAAATTGAAGGTCAGGAGCAGCGTTGACGGAACCGACCAACTCGCCTACGCCATCTTGCCCGGCAACTACAAAGACGACAGTCAGCTTCGCCCTTTGGTCGTTTCGCTGCATACCTGGAGTGGGAACGTCGAGCAGCGAAACAAACCGCTGGAAGAGGCGGCCGAGAAACGCGGCTGGATCTACCTGTTTCCCAATTTCCGCGGCGCCAACAATCATCCGGACGCCTGCGGATCGAAGATCGCCCAACAAGATATCCTGGACGCTTTGCAGTATGCCAAGGAGAAGTTTCGCGTCGATCATGCGCGGATCTATCTTACCGGCGTGTCGGGCGGCGGGCACATGACCATGCTGATGGTCGGCCGTCATCCCGAGCCCTGGGCGGCGGCAAGCGCTTGGGTCGGCATTAGTGACCTCGCCGCGTGGCACACCAAACACTCCAGTGGAAAGTACGGCCAGATGATGCGAAGATGTTGCGGAGGCTCGCCGGAGGACTCAGCAGTCGTCGCGAAACAATACACGCTGCGTTCGCCACTGACGTTTTTGCAGCGAGCCAGGGCGGTGCCCATCGACATCGCCGCCGGAATCCACGACGGCCACAAGGGCTCCGTGCCGATTCGTCATTCCCTGGAGGCCTTCAACGTTCTTGCCAAGGCGACGGCGAGCCCGCTGATATCTGACCGCGAGATCGAAGAACTCAGTCGCGTTGGCGGCAAATTGTCACACCCCAAACCATCTGATCAAGTCACCGACAAACACTTCGGCCGCGCGATCTACTTGCGCCGCATGGCTGGGCCCTCAAGGGTCTCGATCTTTGAAGGCGGGCATGAGGGGATCGCCGCCGCCGCGATCGAATGGCTCGCTCGCCACAAGAAGAAGCGCAGCAACTGAATTTGACTCGACGTTCTTTATCAACCCCGCAGCGGAGCGACGCTCTTGGAACCGTCAGATCACAGTGCGACCCATCAGCAGAATCGACGCGCTTGGGACCAAATGGCCCGCAATAAGCAACGATTTGCGAGACCCGCTCCCGATAGAGATTTTCGCGACCCGCTCGGCGCCGCCGACGGATTGGGCTGGCTGGGCGGAGACGTCCAGGGTCTTGACGTGCTGTGCCTGGCGGCTGGAGGAGGTCGACAAAGCGCCTTGTACGCAGCCGCCGGAGCTCGCGTGACGGTCGTCGATATCAGCGCTGCGATGCTTGAGCTCGACCGCCAAGTCGCCGCGGAGCGAAATTTGGAAATCCGCACGGTCGAAGCCTCAATGGACAATCTGACAGCGATTGGCAGCGCCGCCTTCGACGTCGTCATTCAACCAGTCAGCACTTGCTATGTACCCGATCTGACGCCTGTCTACCGCGAGGTCGCTCGAGTCACGCGGCCGGGCGCGATCTATATCAGTCAACACAAGCAGCCCCTCAGTCTGCAAGCCAACGCCGAGCGGACCGGCGCGGCCTATCAAGTGCTCGAACCCTACTACCGCGACGGGCCGCTTCCCGCCGTTGCTAATAGCCGGCTTCGCGAAGAGGGAGCTCTGGAATACTTGCATCGCTGGGAACAGATCGTCGGACTCATGTGCCGCTGTGGTTTTGTCATCGAAGACCTTGTGGAGCCGATGCACGCCGACAAGAATGCAGCACCCAGTGAATTCGGACATCGAAGCCAGTTCATCCCGCCTTACGTCCGCATCAAAGCCCGCCGCACGGGAACGGCGGACAACGGCGACGACAAACTTTGGACGCCGTGAACGTCCTACGCGTGGCTTTCGCAACTATTTCACGACCCTTCAAGAGGATCCAAGCTATGAAAATGGCAAGTCTTTCCCTGTGCCTGATGTTGTCATTGTTGTCATCGGTGGGGTGGGCGGCGAAGCGCGCGAAACCAAATTTCATCGTGGTCTTTTGCGACAACCTCGGCTATGGCGATATCGAACCGTTCGGGAGCACGCTGCATCGTACGCCCAACCTAAACACCATGGCCAAAGAGGGCCGGAGGTTCACCCATTTCTGCGTTACCGCAGGCGTTTGCACGCCCTCCCGCTCTAGCTTGATTACGGGATGTTATCCGCAACGTGTGGGGATGCACTTCAACCCTCGCGATGGCTGGGTGTTGCGGCCCGTCTCACGCTACGGCCTGGATCCGAGTGAGCTGACGATCGCCGAGGTTCTGAAGGAGCAAGGGTATGCAACGGCAATCGTCGGCAAATGGCATCTGGGCGATCAGCCCCAATTCTTGCCGACCCGCCAAGGCTTCGACTGGTTCTTTGGCGTACCGTATTCCGACGACATGACCGAACGCGTTTGGAGCAAGGACGGCTCGAAGTGGCCGCCCCTGCCGCTGATGGAAAACGAGACCGTCATTGAAGCCCCCTGCGACCGCAACGGGCTGACGAAACGATACACCGAGCGCGCCATGAACTGGATTGCCGAACACAAAGACGAGCCGTTCTTCCTCTATATGCCACAGGCCATGCCCGGAAGCACGAAGACGCCGTTTTCCAGCCCGACGTTCAAGGGAAGAAGCAAGAACGGGCCTTGGGGCGATTCCATCGAAGAACTCGATTGGTCGATCGGCGTGATGCTGCAACAATTGCGTGACTTGGGGATCGCCGAGGATACGCTCGTCATCTGGACCTCCGACAATGGAGCTCCGATCAATCGCGACCTGAACGACTTGAGCCGAGGCTCGAACCGTCCGCTGCACGGCCGAGGTTACACGACCAGCGAAGGCGCGTTTCGCGTACCTACGATCGTCTGGCAACCTGGTTCCGTCCCAGCTGGAACGACTTGCGATGAACTGGCGACCACAATGGACCTGCTGCCGACGTTTGCCAAACTGGCTGGCGGATCCGCGCCCCAGGACCGCAAGATCGACGGGCGCGACATCTCCTCGCTACTCAGTGGAAAGCCTGACGCCAAGTCGCCCTACGACGTGTTCTACTACTATCATCAGGAGCAGCTTCAGGCGATCCGGTCCGGTCCGTGGAAGATGTTTCTTCCAGTCACAACCGGCCAGGCCCACCCGCATTTCAAACGAAACGAAAAACCTGCCACGCTGCTCTTCCACCTCGTCGACGACATCGCCTGTCAACATGACGTCGCCGCAAAGAACCCAACCGTCATTGCCAAACTCACTCGGCTCGCCCAAGCGGCTCGCGACGACCTAGGCGACAAAGGCCGGGTGGGCCGAGGTCAACGCGCCGTCGGTCTCGCGCCGAACGCGACAGCCAGGGTTAAGCCGGAACGCTAAGCAGGGGTTGCAAATGACTCCGAGTTGCCAAAAAAACTCGCATTCATTTCTAAGCATCGCCTAGTGCTCATGATCGTGCTTGGCGATTGTGGCCGAGAACGGAGTTCCATCGATGGTGACTCGCAACTTGCCGTCGCCGTCCTGCGCGTGCATAGCGTCAAGTATTGATTCGTCTTGCGAGGAAAAATGGGCCGTCTCCCCTTCGCCGACGGCTGCGATTTCAAATGACGTCGCTTCGCCTTTGAGCATCAGCACCAAAGTCAGAGGTTTCGGATCGATAGGATGCTCTTTGAGCTTTCCGTCGAGTATGTAAATCGATATCGCCTTGTTCGCTGTATCTTCGACAAGTTCGGCGTGGTACTTGTGCCCGTGCCCCAAGTCGAGGATCTGTCCGTCGTGAGGTCCATGGCCGTGGTCGCCGTGCCCGTGGTCATCCGCTGGCGGCTGTGCTTTTTCGCCAGTTTGGGTCGTTCCCCGCGGGGCGTCGTTGGAACAACCAGTCCAGCACGCGGCCATCGTGAGTAGGGCGGCGACGGTTGCCAGTTTAGCTGCCTGAAGTCTGATTGGAGTCGTCATTTTGCGGCCTCTCTCGTGTGAGTGAACGTGGGATTGGAAATCGTAGTTGACCTACCGACTACACGCCGGCTGTTTGGGAGCTCTGTTCGCTGGCGGGCTCGTCGCATTCCTCCGCTTGCTCGACAAGTTCGATCTTTGCCAGTCGCCTGTTGACGAGTCGTTCACCCGGCCCGCGTCCGAGTCGCCACATGAGTGCGGGCCGCACAAAGAACTCGAGAATCGTACTGCTCAACAAGCCTCCGATAATGACCGTCGCGATGGGGTAGAGGATTTCCTTACCGGTCTCACCGGCGGCAAGGGCCAGTGGGGCAAGCCCGATGCCCGACGTGAGTGCGGTCATTAGCACAGGCGCCAGTCGCTCTTTACCCGCGCGAATGATCATCGCCTTGGACCAGGACTCGCCTTCATGCCGAACCAGATGCAGGTAATGGTTGAGTAAGAGGATGCCGTTTCGCGAGGCGATCCCGCCCAGCGAGATGAACCCGACCATCGCGGCGACGGTCAGCTTTTGCTCAGTCAGCACCAACATGGCAACCGACCCGATAAAGGCCATGGGCAACGCGGCCATCACTTGAAGTGAAAAATTGATCGAGCCAAATAGTGTGTAGAGCACCATGAAGACGCCGACCAAGGCGGCCACAAACAACACGGAAATAACCTTGGTGGCCGACTGTTGGCTTTCGAACTGCCCGCCATATTCGACGTCGTAACCGATTGGGAGGGAGTCGACTATCGATTTCTGCTTCCGCTGAATCTCCTCGACAACATCGACCAAGCCTCGGTCGGCGACATTGCACTGCACCACGATTCGCTTGCGGACTTTCTCGTGCTTTATCGTGTTGGGGCCCGAGTCTTCGTAGATGTGGGCGACCGATTCCAGAGGCGTCGTTCCGCCGCTGGGGAGATCGATGGACAAGCGTCTCAGCGCGTTCATGTTCTCGCGATATTTCTCATCCATGCGGACGAGCAAGTCAAAGGTCTGCCTTCCCAAGAGGACCTGCGATACAACCTCGCCATTCATGGCCGTCTCGATGTACTCGTTGACATAAGCCGGCGTCAGTCCAAACTGTTCGAGCTGGTCGCGATCCAGTTCGATTTTCATCTGGGGGATTTCGACCTGCGGCTCGACAAACAAATCGGTGACGCCGTCCACGCCCTGCATGGCGGCCCTCATTTCCTCTGCTTTCTGCCGCAGCACATCCAGGTTGTCGCCGTAGATCTTGATTCCGACTTGAGCCTTGACGCCGGACAGCATGTGAGAGATCAAGTGTTGAAGAGGCTGTTCGACTGAAACGTCGATGGCCTCAAACTCTTTCATGGCCTCGCGAATTTCCTGCAGCACCTCCTCCCGAGTCCGGTCGGTATCAGGGTCGAAGCTGATCAGCACCTCCGTTGTATTGACGCCCTCGGCGTGCTCGTCCAATTCAGCTCGGCCCGTTCGCCGAGAGAACGCCATCACGCCTTCTATTGACTTCAACCGCTGCATCACCGATTCGGTGACTTCGTTCGACTTCTTCAGCGACACGCCAGGCCGCAAGATGACATTCAACTGGGCTACGCCTTCGTTAAACGGAGGCAGGAACCCTCTCTGCAGCCGCGCCAGGCAGATTCCGGCAACCACGACGGCGATGCTGGCGAGCACCAAGATCGTGCGTGAGAATCGCAAGCTGAAGGCGATCGCTCCCCCAGCCAGCCATTTGAGCAAGCGAAGTAGGGGACCGTCCTTTTCTCGATCCATGATGCGAGTCTCGCTCAGCAACCAGTAGCACAACACCGGCGTCAGCGTCAACGAGACGAAGAGTGAGCTGACAATCGAGATGATGTAGGCAATCCCCAGCGGCGCGAATAGGCGGCCTTCCATTCCCGACAGGAAGAACAGTGGCACGAAGACAATCACCACGATGAGCGTGCCGAAGACGATCGAGTTCCGTATCTCACAGCTGGCTTGAAACACGACCAGCAATGAGTGTTTTGGATTAGCCGATTGGCGGTTCTCCTTGAGTCGACGGAAAATATTCTCCACGTCAACGATCGCGTCGTCCACCAACTCGCCAATGGCGACGGCGATACCGCCGAGCGTCATCGTATTGATGGACAGATCCAACACCGTAAATACGATCGCAGTGACCGCGATTGAAAGTGGGATCGCCGTCAATGTGATGAACGTCGTGCGAAGATTCAGCAGAAACAGAAAGAGTATCACGACGACGAGAATGCCGCCGTCACGAAGGGCTTCAATCACGTTCTCGATCGCTCGATCAATGAACGACTTTTGTGAATACAGCTCAGGTTGGATTCGAATGTCCTTCGGCAAGGAAGCTTGAACGTCCTTGAGGGCTTTCATGATTTCGTCGGTGACTGCACGCGTATCGGCCTCCGGCTGCTTATTCACCGTCAGCACCACCGCCGGCCCGCCCGAGAATTGCCCGGAGTCGTTCTTAACGTAGGCCGAGCTGTCTCCGCGTTTTACTTGCGCCCCTTCCACGACGTCAGCCACTTGCGCCAACACCACCGGGCGCTGGTTGCGGACCGTGACGACAACCTTTTTCAGATCTTCCAGATTCTGAATGCGACCAATTGACCGGACCAGGAACTCTTTGGGACCCTGTTCGTCCAGATAACCGCCCGTGGCGTTCTGGTTGCTTTCCGCCACGGCGCGTTTTACGTCGTGAAGCGTCACGCCGTACTTGAGTAACTCGTCTGGATTAACCAGCACCTGAAACTGCTTGCGGCCTCCGCCCATCGTAAAGACCTGTGAGACTCCGGGAATCGTGAGCAATCGCTGCCGCACAACCCAGTCCGCCAACCGGCGGACCTCAAGCGGCTTCGTCTTCCCACCTTCGCTCCACATGCCGATCATGACAATCTGCCCCATAATGGAAGAGATTGGCGCGAGCTGCGGCTTGACGCCCTCAGGCATAGAATCTTGAACCAGCGCGAGTCGCTCCATGACAATTTGGCGATCATTGTGAATGTCCGTCCCCCAATCGAACTCAACATAGATCACCGAGATGCCAACAGCTGACGAGCTTCGAACGGCTTCGACTCCATTCGCGCCGTTGATCGCAGATTCCAATGGGATCGAAATCAACGCTTCGACTTCCTCCGGCGCCATCCCGTGGGCCTCGGTCATGATGACGACCCGGGGTCGATTCAGATTCGGAAAGACGTCGATGTCCATCGTCAGCGCCGACCAAGTTCCACAGCCGATCAAGAACAGGGAAAAGGCGACGACGATCACGCGTTGGTGAAGCGAAAATCGGATAATGGCGTTGAGCATGATCAGTTTCCTCAGTCGCGCTGCAACTATGGATTTGAGTGTTGTGCGGTCGCGTTAGTGAACGTGTCCGTGATGGGCGCCGCCTCCGCCCCCGCTCGCTCGTTTCTTCAACGCCATTTGGAGGTCATGGGCTGCGTTCGCGGCAATCGTGCTGCCGAGCAATCTCGCCTCTTTCTCAATAACGACCGAATTGGCGTCACGGTACTCCTCATGGACCGCAACACGGTCGAAGTGATCGCCGTTCTGCTCGAAGACGTACGTCTCCAGGCCGTCCTTGGCGACCGCCTCGACGGGCAAGACGATGCGCTTGTCCCACTCTTGCACCGGCACTCGAAGCTGCATTCGCTGGCCCGGCTTGTACAACCAACTCACGAACCGGTGCCCCCCATCCTCGACGTCGCGAACAAGTTTGTTCGGCAAGCGGACATAGAAATGAAAGGCGCGGGAATTCGTTTCCACCGCGTCCGCCAGAAAGAAGACCTTCAGGTTCTCGATCGGATCTCGCGCTTCGCCGCCCGAAAACGTCGTCGCCGTGATCTCCCAACCTTGCTCCGCTAACTGCTGCAGCGATGCGATGTCCTGCTCAAACGCGCGGCCTTCAATGAACAACTCGTGATGGTCGGCCAACACGCACAGGCGACTGCCCGCATCGACGTATTGCCCCGGTTTGACAGCCAGGTCCTGGACATGAAACGGGTGATCCGGCTCCCCCTGATGGCCGTCGGGCGGAAGGGGCGGAGCGACAACGGTCATGCCCTGCAGTAGCTTTCGCTCGCTAACGATGCGATCGACTTGCTCTCGCGAGAGTCCGTGCAACTCCAGACTCTGACGCTGTGCGTTGATGATGGCTTCCAACTTCTGTTGTTCATATTCTCTTTCCCGAACCGTTTTGCCCGCGATCGCTCCGGGTAACTTGATGGACGTGAGACGCTTGATCTCGCGGTTGATCACATCGACCTCCACCGCGCTGCGAAGAAGCTCGCTTTGAGCGCTGACGAGCTCTTCGTGGGTCAATCGCAAATCGAATAGTGGTTCGCCGGGCGCCACGGCCGCGCCTTGCACCGGGTAGACTCGAGTGACTTGTCCACCCAATGGCGCCGTCACTTCAAGTTGCGATCTCCCCGGCCGTTCCACAACCAACGCGGGCATCGAAACCGTCTTGACGAACGTACTCAGCTCAACCTGCATGGTCCTCAGGCGAATGTTCTTCCTGGCCTGCTCCGAAAGCTGGACTGCGCTGGCTGGGCCCGATGGGGAATCCTCCGCCTGCTTCTCAGCGTCCGCCGGCTGCAGCAGAATAGATACGAATCGCTGGGCGCCGGGCAGCCAACGCGAGCGGAACGCGAACGCCGCGACACCGACGACGACGACGAGGCAAGCAATGACACTCCACTTGATGATCTGGGCCTTCATAGCGATACACTCGTTTCCGAAAGTCACCGTATGGTGGACTGGAGTTTTGGGATTCGATCCAAGCCGGACCATCACCCATCTACAGCCAGATACAACGCTTCCCAATGCCGATATGCGCGCACGGGCTTACGCCCGAACATGGGAGGGACTGAAAGCGACAAAGAGGGCGTCGCAGGACTAGATCAAGAGCGCGCAGTGAAGCAGCGGCAATTTGAGTTCGGGCGAATGCACTCGCTCCAACCACCTTCGTTCGGCGCCACGAAAGATGTCTGCCGGGAACATCACCGGCTCAGCCAAGCTGCCGAGCAACCCAGCCACCTTGAAACTACCGCGCTCGGAAAAACTGCCCGCTGAAAACTGACAGGCGTCCCCATCGCAACGATGGCTTCCGTGAGGACCAGTTGCGTCTCCCGACGCCGGCTTGGCCCACTCGCTCATTGTCTGGTCGCTCGTTGTCTGCTGGTTGCTCGTTGTCTGGTTGCCGGTTGTCTGCTGGTCGCTCAACCCTTCGTGGTGATGGCAGCCGCACTCGCTTGCTTTGGGCGAGGGCGTTTCACAGCAGCCCTCTGCGCAGGCATGGGCGTGGTGCAAACAACAACCGAGTGTTGCGTGCAACAGCACCATCAAAGCCAAGCAGTGGGTTAACGCTGAGGTCATCGTGGATCTTATCGTGCAGAAAATGTTGGGAACCTGCCGCCGCGCCGTTGAAGCAGTGCAACAGAGTGTAGCACTGCAACGCGTGCAAGCGAACGGCAATGGAATCCGACTATTCGTTTAATCGACAAACGCTGCAGAATGTTACATCAGACTGCGCGGCAGAGAGTATTTTTGGCGACAATCGTCAGAAGGCAAGCAGAATATGCCGATCTTGCCGGGAAAGCAGGACGATAGGTCAAGGCTTGCTGGACAGCAACATCCCCTCGATCTCCATCTGAGCGACCCAGAGATCGCCTAGCGAGTCGAGGTAGTTCAGGCGGGCCTCAAACAGAGTGCGCTGCGCGGACAGTAGGTCGAGGATGCTGAATTCCTCGATTTCATAACCTGCTCGAATCAGTTCGATCGTTTTCTTCGACGTCTCAATCATGCCGTCTTTTCGCACGAACTGGGCAGCTCGGTTTCGAGCCGCATCGTATTGCTGGAAGACGCTTGCGAGCCGCGTTTGCAACTCGAGTCGCAGACGGTCCACTGCCATGTGGGCAGCCGAGACCTCCGCATGGGCCCCGCGAATCGCGCCCTCGTTCCGATTGCGAATGGGGATGGGCATGCTGACTTGGATGTTTCCATTTGCGCCGCCGGCGCCGCGGTCGTCTTGAATGACGGCTTGAATATCGACATCGGGGATCGCATCGGCGTGGGCCCTTTCCAGGGCCCATTCGGCAACCTCCACTCTCGCAGCTGCCGCCGCCATTTCTGGGCTCTCGCTAAGAATCTTGTGCAGAGTTTGATCCCAGTCAATCGATTCGCCATCGGTATCCAGTTGGCCTTTGACTCGACTCAGCAGCAGTTCCGGCATGCCAATGATGGCCGACATGCGTCGTTTGGCTTCGAGCAACTGGCTTGAGGCTTTGTATTGGACGAGCCGCGCGGAATCGGCGGCGACTTTTGCCCGCAACGGGTCGGCTTCGCTCACTTCCTCGCCAACGAACAAGGAATGCGCCACGGCTGCGGCACGTTCGCTTAGTGTGACGAGTTCGCTGGCAACTTTCTCTCGCTGCTGTGCGACGAGCATACGATAGTAGGCAATTCGCACATCCGTAAGGAGACGCAGGCGAGTTGCCTGCACGCCCTGTTGAGCGACCTCGGTTTCCCAAGAAGCAACTTCTCGGCCCAATTGAAGTTTGTCTCCGCGAATAATCTTCTGGCCGAAATAGATCCCTTGTTGCTCGGCGACGCCGCCACTTCCCAGCTGTTGTCCTGAGTAACCAAGAGTTGGATTGGGAGGCAAACCAGCCTGCCACCAATGGCCGTCGGCCGCATCAACGAGCGCGAGCTGTTCGGCCAGGGCAGGGCTGTTTTGCAGGGCAAGCCCTTCGAGATCGAGCAGCCCCAGGCTCTCAGGCATAGGCGTTGCAAGCGGCGCGGCAGTTTCGGCCGGACGAACCGTTCCGTCTGCCTCAGCCGCCTCATCAGCCGCCTCATCAAGCGAGGATTGATAGGAGACTGCCTGAATCAGGCTATTGACCTCTGCCTCTTGGCTCGACTTCTCGGCGTTGGTTCGAACCGGCGGTGGAGCGTCGCCCCAAGGTTTGGGCGAGTCGAACCGAGGCTCGGTCGACTGGCAGCCGGTGAGGACCGCGATAGACAGCAGGGCGACCGCAAAACCCCATAGCGCACGGCTCGCGGAGGGTCGCGCGACAAGCCCTCCGCAAGACGGGGGCGTTCGTTGAATCAGGTTCTCAGTTGGCATTGCCCGCCTTCCAACAAGACTCCCATAAGCAAGGCCCATCTCACGACACGTTGGGCTTGCAGGAGTCTTGACGATCCAATTGACTTCGCCCTTTTGATGGAGGCAGGGAGTCCTCGCAGTTACTCTGTATCGGTTGTTCCGGTATTGAGGCTTGATCTGATTGTGCAGCCAGACAACCTTAGGGTCCGACGACCGTCTGCATGGAATCGGAAATCGCTCTCGAAAGAGGCCAGGAAGGGCGGAGTCGCCGAGCCGAACGGTGGACCTAAGTCCTGTATTGACAACGTCTTATAGTCCTGTGGTTGTTGGGAATAGGCTCGCGGGTAGAATCGTCGGATGTACCGACCAACTCGACCAACTCCTTTGCCCAATTGAGGCGGTGCCCCTTGGACTTTGCAGCATTGATGACGCTAGTTTTCGGCCTTGTCGGCGGACTTGGCCTTTTCCTGCTTGGCATGAAGAACATGTCCGAGGGGATGCAGGCGGTGGCCGGCAACAGCTTGCGCCGCATGATCAGTGCGGTAACCAACAATCGGTTCATGGCCATTGGCGTGGGCACGGTGGTAACGGGTCTCGTGCAATCGAGTTCGATCACGACCGTGATGGTAGTTGGCTTCGTCAACAGCGGGCTCATGGAACTGGTTCAGGGAATTGGCGTCATCATGGGCGCCAACATTGGAACGACGATCACGGGCTGGTTCTTGGCCCTCAAGATCGGCAAGTATGGTCTTCCCCTACTTGGCCTGGGCGCCTTCACCTACCTGTTCTCAAAAGGCGACCGCCTCCGATTTTGGGCCATGATTTTTATGGGCGTGGGGATGGTGTTCGTCGGCTTGACGTTCATGAAAGAGGCATGCGGCGCCATCAAAGAACTGGATGACTTCGAGGCATGGTTCCACCGTTTCGACGCCAGTACGTACCTGGGCGTGTTGCAATGCGCCATGGCGGGGTGCGTCCTGACGATGCTGGTGCAGTCGTCATCGGCCACGCTTGGCATCACGATGTCGCTCGCCCTGCAAGGGATCATTAGCTATGAAACTGCGGCCGCATTGGTGCTTGGGGAGAACATTGGGACGACCGTCACTGCCATTCTAGCGTCGCTTGGGGCAACAACCGTAGCTCGGCGAGCCGCCTATTTTCACGCGATCTTCAATCTCGCGGGCGTGCTTTGGATTACGGCCATTTTTGGATGGTACGTGCAATTGGTGCCCTGGCTGATCGGCGTCGAGACAATCCAGGTGGGCGGAATCACGACGGTAGCGCCGGAAAACACATCTCCCGCCATCGCTGCGGTGCACACGATTTTCAACGTCATCAACACGCTTCTATTCATACCGCTCATGCCGCTCTGCGTTCAGCTACTCAACCGTGCTGTTCCATCCAAGGAATTCAAGGAGAAGCCTCGTCTAACCGATCTCGACATTCGCATCCTGGAAACGCCGCTGATGGCGATCGAGCAGTCTCGGGTCGAAATTGGGAAGATGGGCGAAGGTTGCGCAAAGATGCTCGGCTGGCTCGATGAACTGCTTCAGGAAGACGAGCCCGACAAGAAGCTTGGCGACCGCCTCAAGCATCGCGAACAAGTGCTGGACGTGATGCAGGATGAAATCTCCGAGTACGTCACGAATCTCTTGGCTGGCAACGTTCCCCACTCGGTCGCTGACGAAGCCAGGCTGCAAATCCGCATGGCGGACGAATACGAGTCGGTCAGCGACTACATCGCCAACCTCGACAACTTCGATCGCAAGTTGCGCCGTGACGGCCACCGCTTTACGGAAGAGCAGCGGAAGGACTTGGGAAAACTGAACGGACACGTTACCGAATACGTCACAGCAGTCAACGAAGCTTTGGCGCAAGACAATCGCAACGTGCTCATCAAGACCGAGGCGGTGTCGAAACGGATCAAGAACGAAGTCAAGCAACTCCGCCGCAAACACCTTGACGACCTTTCGAGCGGCCTCATTGCTCCACTCGTCAGCGTCGCTTTTCTGGCATCGCTAAACGCCTATTCTCGAGTCCGCGACCACACTCACAACATTGCCGAGGCCGTGTCGGGAGAAAAATAGGCTGGAAACGCGGGACCCATCCTGTGTTGTAGTCGACGATCACTTCTGAACGTACAGCCAAACAAAGCCTGTCCGGCGTTGCGTCACAAACGCGGATTTCTTGGCGTAGACCTCACGATACTTGCGGCTTGCTTCTAGCCGATCCTCCGGTTTGGATTCGCGGTAGGCCGCAAGCGCCGCTTTGTACTCGGCGTCCCAAGCGACTTGCTTCTGCTTGAATTGCTCGCTGGTAAGCCCTTTCGCTGGTGAAGTCAGAGTGAGCGAATCGCCCACAAACACATCCCAGCGACCGTCGCCATTGACATCGTCGATCCAAATCCGAGTCGATCTTGTGGGACCAACAAGTTGTTCTTCGTGGTCTACTGAGCCGGTAGCCGCGATCAGGTTCTTGAACTTGGTTAGCGCAACAGGCTTGCCGGCGCCCGCAGTATTCTCAGACCACTGAACGCCGCCCCCGCTCGATCCGCTGACGATGTCCAGGTCGCCATCTTTGTCCCAGTCGATGACAAACGGATCGCTGTGGACGCCTTGAATCTTCAACTCAACGCCATTTACCTTGAGCTGCTTAGGCTTGGCATAAAACGATCCCTTTCCCTTGCCTTCGAACACGTAGAAACTGCCGGCAAAATTGCCGACGACGAGGTCCAAGTCACCGTCGGCGTCCCAGTCGACCGCGGTGGGACGAGTGCAGATGTTTTGCGTTAGAGCCGACCTGCTGGCAATCGGAATAATGAGTGGTTCGTTGTCGAGCCCGTTGAGAACTTCGGGCTGCTTGAAACCCCCGCCGGGCTTGCCCCAAAGGACTTGAAATAGGCCCGCCATGTCGCTTGTCTTCCGAGAATAGGAACCGGAGAGAATGTCTTTGTGTCCATCGCCATTGAGATCCACAACCTGTGGAGTCGAGCTGGTGCATCACCAAACGCCCGGAACTTCAACCACTTTGCCGTCTGCGGTGAGCCACTCGCCAGCGGCCAGTTTGCGCCCACCGAGATTCTTGTAGACTCGGATCTTTCCTTGACGAAATTGTCCGACGAGGAGGTCCTTTTTGCCATCGCCATCGATGTCCGCCCAGCAGGGCGCGGCATAGCCGGGGCTCTCCACATTGACGCTCTCGCCGCCGCCTTTTAGTTGAACCGGCGCCTCGAACTCGACCGCCCGAGCAGCCGAGATCAACCCTGACGAAACCGCCAGCGCCAAGACCATGGTTGAAAACGATCGTCGCATTGTATCTAGTCCTTTGAGCAAGTGAGATTCGGCGGCAATCCGAAGCCGGTGATTGGAAGGCAGTATAGGCGCCAACGCCATTGGGCGTCAAAGTAACGGTGGACGCAATATCGACTTTGAAATATCGACTATGATAAGGAGCCCTTACTGAGGACGATGGCGTAGCGGCTCGCGTGGAATCGTTCCAACATGGCCGCAGGAAGGTCCGCAACCGTGGCTGCCGCCGCGCCTGCATCCAGGAAATCCGGTCGGGTTAAACGACTTACATGACGTTCGAGCGGCGTTGTCGATTCTATGAAGCAAAGCCAGACTGATTCGCCGACAAGCGGGTTGATAAGTCGGAGCGCCGATCGATGGCTCCGACGCGTCGTAGATTGGCTGATGCGATATCGACTTCTTCTTTTGGCGGCTTGTCTGGCCGCCGCCGGCCTGGCGATCGGGCCCGCAGGCCGCCTGTCGCTCGATCGCAGCATCGAGGGACTCTTTAAGCCGGGTGATGTGCGCTTGCTGAGCTACCGGGATGGCGAGGATGCGTTCGGCGGATCAGAGACTGCAATCGTCGGCTATTCGGATCCAAAGCTAACCACAGCCGAAGGACTAAAACGGCTGGAGGATCTTGAGACCCGCTTGAGCGAATTGCCAGGCGTCCTTCGAGTACTCAGTCTAGCTCAGGCCAAACGACCCGGCGCCTTGGCGAGCAGGCGGTCGTTGCGCGAACATGTGGCAGCCGGGACCGTGACGCCTGAACAGTTGCGAAAAGAACTGGTTGATTGCGAACTCTACCGAGGCCGACTCTTGTCGCCCGACGGTCAGACGACGGTCTTGTTAGCGACGCTGGCCGCGGTCGGTTCAGGCCCCGCAGCTCGAGACGAGACCATTCGCCGCATCGAAGAGCTGTGCGAATCGCATCGGCCAACTGCGGTCGTCTCGGGCGGTCCCATCATGGTAAACGGAGTTTATGACCACATGCAGCGGGATGGGCGCACGCTGGGGATTGCCTCAAGCTTCGTGTTGGCCATCGTCATGGGCGTTCTCTTTCGCAATCTGCGTTGGGTCCTTCTGCCGCTGTGCGTCGTGCAGCTGTCCTTGATTTGGACAAAGGCAACTCTGGTGATCAGCCATGTTCAGCTGAGCATGGTGAGCTCGCCGTTAGTCGCATTGGTCACGGTTATTGGAACAGCGACAGTGGTGCATGTAGCGATTCGTTTTCGCGAGGAGCGCCAATCGCATTCTCCTGAGGATTCGCTTCGGCAAACACTGTTGCACATCGGTCCAGCCATCTTTTGGACGTGCGTGACGACCGCACTTGGCTTCTGTTCATTACTGGTGAGCCAAGTTGTTCCGGTGGGAAGTTTTGGCGGCATGATGGCGATCGGCTCGATGTTCGTGTTTGTGGCCACCTTGGGCGTCATCCCTGGCGGCGTCTTGTTGGGGAGATACCACACCGACCCGGCGATCGCGCCAGGTGAGAAGTGGATGGCGCGAGTGCTCGATCAAGTCGTGTCCGCAGTCGAGCATCGGCCGTGGCAATTGACGGCCGCCGTCGGCCTGCTTTTGGCTTTTGCGCTGATAGGCATGTTTCGCTTAGAAGTCGCGACCGAGTTGGACGAGAACTTTCGCAACTCCAGCCCGGTAGTCAAGTCTTTTCGGTTCCTTACCGAGCGGATGAAGACGACGAAGACGATCGATCTGCTGATCGACGCGCCCAAAATGAGTCAAGCAGAGGCTGGACCGTTCTTGCGGCGAGTTCGCAAATTGCAAAGCGAGCTCAACAAACAACCGGGCGTCGTGGGTGCGGTGAGCATCGTGGATGTATTGGATTTCATGATGGAGGGCAACGAGAATTCCACGGGCGTTGCAAGTCGCGTGGCCGCGATCTCGTTTCGCACAATGACAGAGTCGCAGCGACTCGCTACGCTGCGGTTGCTGCAACCCAATGTCGTCAGAGGATTCTGGAACGAGGAACGCGGCGTGATGCGGCTGATGTTGCAGGTTGGAGATGTTCGCGGCACGCGCGCCAAAGTCGCGTTGGTCGAGTCGATCGAGGAGTTGAGCCGCAAGGAATTCGCCGACGCTCGCACCTCGGGCATCTCGGTCTTGCTGATCTATCTGGTGAAGAGCCTGCTTGCCGACCAGTTGTTATCGTTTGGTCTGGCGGTGGCGGCGATTCTCATTTCTCTGACGATCGCCCTGCGGGATTGGCGTCTGGGATTGATTGCCCTGCTGCCCAACGCGGCCCCAATCATCATCGTGGTTGGATCGATGGGTTGGCTGGGTTTGAGAATCAACGTAGCGACAGCGATGCTGGCGAGCGTGTCGATGGGGCTGTCCGCCGACTTCAGCATTCACTATCTATTTCGCTTCCGACAAGAATTGCAGGCCGGGAAAACGTTTGGCGAGTCGTTGCGCCGTGCGCACCAGAGCGTTGGGATGGCGATGGTGCTGGCCAACATTGCCTTGATCGCCGGGTTTTCGACACTTACCATCTCCGCGTTCATCCCGACAATTCACTTTGGTCTCTTGGTCAGCGTCGCCATGGTCGGAGGATTGATTGGAAACCTCACCGCCCTGCCTCTGCTCTTGCGAGTGCTCCACCACCGAGGTGAATTCGAATCCAGCGATCGACTGGCCGACTCGCAGATCGAGACTATCGATCACCCGTCGAACCTGCCAGACGACTGAGCGTACGAATACGATTGAGAAACGTCTTCATCGTGATCACTCGGTTCACATTGTCCTCATCGTAAGTTCGAAGTCGCCCTGATTCGATCCAAGCGCCTCTCGCGTCCATGGCGGCGATCGCTTCCGCGGCCTCGCGCCGCAAACGCGAACTGCCGCTCGAGGCCGTCGGACGCCAACCGCGAAGCCGTCTGGAATCGCCTCCCGACTTCAAACGCTCGTAATCGCGTTCGATCGATTCCAGCCCTGAGCCGACTTGGAATCCATAGTGGGTTGGCATGTCGCTATCGCTATACGTCAGCTGGTAGGTCTTCGTGAAGTACAGCGGCTTGTTTGAGCGCAGCTCATAGAACCTCGCCAAGCGGCCATCTGGCAGCTGGGATTTTCGGTAGTAGGCCAAGGCTCGAGGAATGGGCTCTAAGAACCTCATCTCGCCGGTGTGGCGAAACAAGGTCAGCAACGCTCGCATGACACCTTGCGATTCGCCGCCCGTGATCGACGGCGGTTCGAACTTCCTGGCCCAGGCCGGATGCATCTTGGCGTTGTATTGTTGAGCCCAACCGGGTTGCGGTGAGGGCAGTTGAGCAAGCACCATGAAGTCGCCTGTCTTTTCGGCGGAGAGACGATAGTCCTGCCGGCCATAAATGCGGTGGGCTTCCAACATCACATCAATCATGTCCGACATGGCGTTGTCGTTGAAGGTGTAATGTTGGCGGTAGTCCGCCTTGACGTACTCGCGAGACCACTGGGCAGGCAAACTGGCCTTTAGGACCGGGTGCGCGGACGCATCGGGCGGACCGGAAAACTGCTGCGGCCAAGCGCCGTTGGGATACTGAGCTTTGACAAAACGCGCCAACGAATACTCGACAGCTTCGTGGAGGCGCGAGTCCTTAAACTTGAGCACTTCGTCCAAGTGCATAAGGAACATCAATGCCGACTGCGACTTGTTGTCATCCAACGTCGTGTAGTTCCGGCCCATTGGATTGTTGGGCCTGATTCGGTAGGCATATCGCGCACGATGGCTATCGGCCAACTCAAACTTGAAGCTCCAACCGCCCGAGACCAACTGGCCGCGCAATAGCGCTTCGGCCGCCTCGCGCGCCGCCTCCAACAAATAGTCGTCTCCCACCAACAGGTAGGCGTCCAGGTAGGCCGCGCCGACTGAAGGCGTGCCTGGCGGTTGCGTCCATCCAGTGGTGCGATGGGCGTCGTGCTCGCCCTCTTGCTTGCTCAAATCGGCGCTGTATTGGTACAGATAGGCGCCCTGGTAACCAACTTGACCGCGATAGAACTCAACGGCCTTGCGAAGTGCGGCATTGGCCTCGCCCCGCGTCGCCTGCTTCGATGACGTCTGTTTGGGCGGCGCCTCCTCGGCAGCTGTTTCGGCGACCCGAGTTGGAGCCCAGACAAATGAAAGGACAGTTAAGAGCGCAGTTGCAACTTGATTGGGTAGGCGTGTCATTGCTCGCAGCCTCAAGTCGGGAATGGAGGATCGGCGCGGCGGCGGATCAGTCGCACTGAACATCGTATCGCATCTGGCGGCTTGATTCGCGGTTCAGCAGGAACTTTGATTCAAGACGCTTGCTGCCTCGTCGCAAAGAGCTGAGGCATCGCTCGGTTTCGCGGCCTCGGCGATGATGCGGACGATCGGTTCAGTATTGCTGGCTCGGACCAGCAACCAACGCTTATCGGGCCAGTCGAGTCTGAGCCCGTCTGTACGATCAGCGACAGCGTCGGAGAAGTGCGACTGAAGTTGGTCGAGCACCGCGTCCACGTCCGAGGCGGGCTGCTTTGTTTTGTGGATCGCGTATCGAGGCAGTGAATCCACCCAACGGCTCAAAGTTGTTTCTCTGACAGCCAGACCGTCGAGGACTTGAGCCATACCGACGAAACTGTCTCGGACAAACCCGACTTGCGGATCGATGGGACCGCCGTTTCCTTCGCCGCCGAACACAGCGTTGTGTTCGAGCATGCAATCGACAACATTGGCCTCGCCCACCGCGGCGCGGGAAAACGAGGCGCCGCGAGCTTCCGCGACGTCCTGCGACATTCGGCTGGTCGCGCAATTGGTCGCAACGGATCCTTGTCTCGATGTCAGGACATGATCGAGGCACAGCGCCAGCGTGTATTCCTCGCCAATGTAACGACCGGACTCATCGATGAGCGCCAGGCGATCCGCATCAGGGTCCTGGCAAAAGCCGACGTCGACGGCGGCCCCTCGCACGTGTGCTTGGACGCTTTCGAGATTCGCAGCCGTTGGCTCCGGCGGATGTGCGAACTGTCCATGCGGCTCGGCGCCAAGACACAACACCTCACACCCGAGCTCGTTCAGCATCAGGCGGCCGAGCAGTCCTCCGGCGCCGTGGTTGCTGTCGAGCAGCACTTTGAACTCGCACTTGCGAATCCGCTCAACGTCGACCGTGGCCAAGACGAGCTGCATGTGTTCGGAAGTCGTATCGAGGCAGCGCTTCGATCGACCGAGCGACTTGTGTCCGACCCAGGCAGCTTGACCAGCCTCGTATCGTCGCAGCACTCGCTGGCCGAGATCGGCCTTGAGCACGCGGCCATCGGGGCTGAATAGCTTGATCCCGTTGTAGGGCGGAGGATTGTGGCTTGCGGAAATCTGCACGCCGCCCGCAGCGCCCAGCGATCTGACCAAAACGCCAGCCGAGGGTGTGGCGGCCACGCCGGCATCCAACGCGTCTCGACCACACGCCTGGATCGCACTGATCGCGGCGGCCGTTAGCATTTGACCAGAGTCGCGACCATCGCGAGTGACCAGGATCGGACCGCTGTCCAAGTCAGCACAAAAAGCGCCTACGAATCGGACAACCACGTCGGGCGTCAGGGTTTTTCCGACAATGCCCCGCAAGCCGGACACGCTGATGATTAAGCTCATCGTTCAGACTCTATCCTTCGGTTTCCACAAGCGTCCAACCACACGCCACTTGGTGATCGGTGAGTACAGGAGTGTACCGCGAAACCGCCAATCGCTGGAGCCGACGTTCGCCCATTTCGTTTGATGTGGTCGGTTGAACAGTTTGCCCTGTCGGCCGTACAATCAGATCCGATTAGCACACGCCGCGACGAGACAAGCCGCAACGAAGTCAGCTGCTGATTTGCCTGCCGCCTCGCGGCGAATGAATGAAGCACTCTGTGAGTCCCAACCAATGACCGATACCGCCAAGACTAATTGCTCTTCCCAGATTGAAGCGGCCGTTGCCGAGGGAAAATTAACGGGGCCAGCAGCGGAGAACATTCGCATGTGGCTGACGGAGTCTCGTTTTTCAGGCTATGCGGATCAGGTTCGCCAGCACATCGAAGAGGGGCTCTGGCAGGCGCTAGACGACGCCTTCTGGACCGTGATCCCCTTTGGGACGGGTGGTCGACGCGGCCGAATGTACCCAATCGGTTGCAACGTGATCAATGATCGGACGATTGGCGAAAGCGCCCAAGGGCTTGCCGACTACATTCGAGATGAGGTCGGCGGCGAGGGCCTCTCGTGCGCAATCGCCTACGACACGCGTCACAATTCCCGTCATTTTGCCGAGCTGTGCGCTGGCGTGATGACTGCGGCCGGATTTCACGTTTATTTCCTGGACGACTACCGCAGCACGCCGGAACTCTCGTACTTGGTGCGTGAGAAGCATTGTTCGTGCGGAATCATGGTCACAGCGAGTCACAATCCACCCTCCGATAACGCGGTCAAAGTCTACTGGTCCTCCGGCGCCCAAATTCTCCCGCCCCACGACAGCCGCATCATTGAGCGGGTCGGCGAAGTGCAGGCGATTACCGTCAAGGACTTCTCCCAATCGATCGCGGACGGCCAAATCACGATGTGCAAGGAAGAGATCGACGCCTTGTACATCGCCGTGGCAGCGGCCGAGGGATTCGAGGGGCCGCGCAACATCAAGGTGATCTACTCCCCATTGCACGGAGTCGGCGAGTCATCCGTCGCGCCGGTTCTCGCCGCGGACGGCTTTCGAGACATCGAGATCTTTGCTGCCCACCGCGAGCCGAATGGGGACTTTCCCAATGTTCCAGGCCATGTGTCGAACCCGGAAAATCCAAAGGTCTTTGACGCGATGATCGAGCGCGCCAAGGAGATCGGCGCGGACGTCGCGCTGGCGACGGATCCAGACGCCGACCGCATGGGCTGCGCAGCTCCCGTTGCCCTCGATGACCCGCAGTGGAAGACCCTGACCGGCAACCAGCTCAGTGCGCTGCTAGCCGATTACGTGCTTGAGCAACGCAAGACCAAGGGTGGTCTGACGCGCGACCACTACATCGTCACCACACTGGTCTCCACGGAGATGCTCCGCCGGATTGCCGATTCCTACGGCGTGACCACGTATGGCAATCTGCAAGTCGGCTTTAAGTGGATTTGCAATCAAGTTGACGAATCGGGTCCCGATTTGTTCCTCTACGGCGCCGAGGAGTCGCACGGTTTTCTCGTCGGCCAGTATGCGAGAGACAAGGACGGCGCCGTGGCCTGCATGTTGCTTGCCGAACTAGCCGCAAAACTGAAACAGGAGGGTCTCTCGCTGCACGAAAAACTCGACAGCCTGTACTGGCAATACGGACTCCACTCGGAGGGTCTGGTCAACGTGATGATGGAAGGCTCTCAGGGGATGGCCAAAATGCAATCTCTGATGAAGCGCCTGCGAGAGGATCCGCCAGGAACGTTTGGAGGCATAAGCTACGTACAGCGCCGCGATTACTTGTTGAAGACCACTACTGCGGCCGACGGATCAAGCCAACCGCTTGACGGACCCGAGGGCAACCTGATTATCTTTGACCTGGAGGAGGGCGGTAATCGGATCGCCATCCGACCATCGGGGACTGAGCCCAAAGTGAAGTTCTATATGTTCGGCTACACGCCCCCCGAACAGCTCGCCAACCTCGAACGCGCCAAATCCGACCTGGCCAACCGTCTAGCCGCCTTCGAAACTGACATTCGCACGCTTGCCGATAGCGTATGATCTACGCAGTGTGATCTACGCAGGATGAATCAGCACGGGTTTTGCAAAGCAGCGTCGCCCTGGCTCGCCGCATCGCCAGTGCCGCATTCCGGGAAACTGCTTCAGGTTGTCTGCTCAAATGTCTTGTTAAAGAACAAACTGTCAGGACGTTGACATGCAAGGGAAGTCGGAAGACGCCGCAGAACCGTCTGAAGGCGATGAATTCCGTTCACTTGGGTTTCTCCGGGCGGCGGAGAAAGTGCGCGAGTTCCCCCAGTCGCCTGGCGTTTATCTGATGAAAGACTCGGCGGGTCGAGTCATCTACGTCGGCAAAGCCAAGAACCTGCGATCGCGGGCGGGCAGTTACTTTCTCAAAGCCGCCGCGGAAGAGAAACGCACGGTCTGGGTCCCTGAGATCTGCGACATCGACTTCATGCAATGCGAAAGTGAAGTTGACGCCTTGCTCACCGAATCGAGACTGATCAAGGACATCCAGCCCAAGCACAACAAAGAGCTAAAAGACGACAAGACGTTTCCTTACCTGATGATCACGACAGGCGAGGATTTTCCTCGCGTCGAAGTGACTCGAGAACCGCGCGATCGCGGCGTCAAACTGTACGGCCCCTTCGCCAGCGCCGGCGCGCTGCGGGGCGCTATCCAGGTCCTGCAGAAGATCTTTCAGTTTCGAACCTGTTCGTTGGACATCCAGCAGGGAGACGAGCGGTGGGAGTGGTTTCGGCCCTGTTTGCTCGCCAGCATCAAGCAGTGCACCGCCCCCTGCAACTTGAGGATTGGCAAAGAGGACTACCGCAAGGACATTCGCCGCCTGCAGCTGTTCATGGAAGGAAAAAAGACTCGCCTGCTGGGTCAGATGCGAACGGAAATGCAGACCGCGTCCAAAGCCCGCGATTACGAAACGGCGGCCCGCCTTCGCGACGAAATTCGCATGCTCGAAACTCTCGACCAGCGAGGCGAATTGGATACCCATGCCCAACCGGAGGTATTCTATATCGACCCGCAAAAAGGGCTTCGAGGCTTGCGTCAGGTGCTCAAGCTAAGCGAGACGCCGCGAACCGTGGAGGGCATCGACATCGCCCATTTGGGTGGGCAGCAGACCGTTGCGAGCGTCGTGCAGTTTCTCGACGGCCTACCGTTCAAGCCCGGCTATCGCCGCTACAAGATTCGCAGCGTCAAAGGGGTCGACGACTATCGCAGCATTCATGAAGTCGTGGCGAGACGTTATTCAAGACTGTACGACGAAGGCGAAATGTTTCCCGATATTCTGCTTATCGATGGTGGGAAAGGACAATTGAACGCCGCCCTGTCCGCCTTTCGCGAACAGGATATTCCGCCGCCAGTCTTGGTTTCGCTGGCCAAGCGAGAGGAGGAGATATTTCGGCCCGGCAATGCAGAACCGTTGAAACTAAGCCGACATGCGTTCGCGCTGCGGTTGCTGCAATATGTGCGCGATGAAGCCCATCGATTCGCCCAGCACTACCATCACATACTCCGCCGCAAAGCGACGTTTGGCGAATGAGGCCCTCTGGCCAATCTGATTGACGAACGCTGACCTCAAGCAAGCATCCAGATGGCAAACTTTGCCGGTCAATCGGATTGGCGTTCGCCGTTCGTCTGAACTCACGCGAATGCCCCGTCAACTGCCTGATTTGAATTGACAATGTTGCGTCCGCAGATAGCATTGGATCGGGCTTTATCGGTCTGTCGGGAGGGCCAACAGCGTTGCCCCAGCACACCGCGGTCAAACGCACAATCATCCCCTGTCTACTACTGGGTGTGTTCAGCGCGACAGTTTGGGTGAGCCTTGTCAACGCCGAGGGCACGGCGAAGTTAGCGGTCCCCACACAGCCAGCTCTCCAGCAAGCGCAGCAACAGATGCGATCGAGTTTCGCGGCCAAGCTGCGGTCCGCTCGCACGCTTCGGCAACGCAGTTCGCTTAGCCAGTTCCTGCTTGACCGAGCCGAGAACGAGGAGCAACCTGCGCTGGCTTATGTTCTGTTCCAGTCGTCGCGCGAGCAGGCGGTTGGAAGCAGGAACGCCACGCTGGCGCTGAAGGCCATTGAATCATGCGGGACTCGC
>CAZWOU010000013.1:24835-69773 GCA_964635375.1 uncultured Pirellulaceae bacterium
CTCGCAGAACGAGGGATCCTAGTCGAATCAAGTCTGCGGATGCAGCTCGCACAGTCGCTCGAACTATGCGCGCCCGATGGAAGCGACTCGACGCCGCCATAACGATGCTCGAGTCTGATCCAGATGAGCCGAATGCGAACTACGTGGTCGGCCTGCAGTGCTTTCAAGAGCAACGATGGAACGATGGCGTGCGCCATCTCGCTCGGGCGGCGAACCATGCAGCCGTTGCGTCGGTGGCGGCTGGCGACCTGCGAGGCGCCGTCGGACCGGCCAGTTTTATCGCACTCGCGGAAGACTGGAAAAGGGTTGCCCAATCGAGCAGCGAGCTCACGCCGTTGTTGCACCGGTCGCTGTATTGGATGCATCGAGCGATTCCCAAGAAGGAAGGTGAGGAGCGCAGAGCCCTGGAGTCGGAGGTCGCCGCGATACGGAAGGAGTTGGTCAGGTGGTCATCGCAACCAGCGATTCCCACGGCCCAGACAAGACAGCGCGAGCCTGGCAAGAACGCCGCTTCAAATGTAACGATGAAAGCCGCTGGGCAACGCATTCACACGTTCAGCGCACATCCGGGGGGCGTCCACGCAATTCGTTTTTGCGACCGTTTGAAGGTCTTTGCAACCTGCGGCGAAGATGGCAAGATTCTAGTCTGGAGCATCGAGAGTCGGCGACCGATTTTCACGCTTGAGAGCCATGCTGGCCCGGTTCGAGACATCGCCTTTTCGCCGGACGGGAAGCTGCTCGCAAGCGTTGGCGACGACAAGACACTGCAAGTCTGGAGACTTCCCAAGTCTGTTACAGAGCCGTCAAGCGACGCTGCTCTAACGCGGCGTGACCAGGGCGCCGGTCGCTCAGAAATGGCCAAGCCGGCCATATTTCACGGACACACGACGGGCTTGAGAGGCGTTGCGTTTTCCGCTGACGGGACCACGATAGCGACCTGCGCAGATGATAGGCGTGTGGCGTTCTGGAGTGTGAAATCGGGTGTGCCGATTGTCCGGCAACAGCATCAGGGAATCATCTACGACATCGCCGCCTCACCAACAGGCGCTCTGATGGCAACCGTGGGCGAAGATCGGTTCGTGCGAATCTGGCGCGGAAGCGTCGCTTCGCCTCCTCTGGTCGGCCACCTTGGCAAGGTGCTCGCCGTCGCGATTTCGGCAAAGGGCTTGATCGCATCGGGCGGTGAACGCAACACGATCTTCCTGTGGGATCTCCACAAAGGCGCGCGCTCGGTTGCCCGTTCAGGACAAGGCCATCGCGGGATTGGCGTTCGGCAACAAGAGCGATCTCCTGGCGTCGATTACGCGCGATAGATACGTCAAGGTCTGGCGTCACTTGGAGAACGAATTGCACTGCAACCTGAAGGGACATACGGATGAGGTGCTATCCGTCGCGTTCGCGCCAAGGGATGAGTTTCTGGCCAGCGGAGATCGCGCCGGGCAGGTCATCTTTTGGCGATTGCCGTGAATCGGGACTCGTGCCGCGTCACTCGCCCTGTTCTTCATCGAAGGGGGTTCGCCAGACGGGCAGTTTGGGCAAGATCGTTTCGGCCATTTTTGTGGCGACGCGCGTGGACGACACAAGTACGCCTTGCTTCAAGGCGTCTTCGATTCGCCAATGACCCAGAAGCAACTGCTGCAGGGTTGAGCGGCTGCAGGTGATGTAGCTGCGCCCAACGTTGTCCTGCTCAAGTCTCGCTCGGCGTCTGCTGACGCTCAGTTTGTGTTTCACGCCGTCCACATTGAATCCAAGTTCGCACTTCTCGCCGAGATCGGATTCAACCAAGCGGCGGATGAATTGAGATTCTATCCGTTGAACGAACGCCGGTTGGTCGAACAGCTTCGCCAGCCGTACTACTCCACTGGCCTTGGAGTCGGCTGCGTACCGTCCGCCTGCTTCCAGCATAAGCTGGTGCAGTTGGCTGCCGGGAGGAGCGTCGATGCGGATGTGTTCGTGGTCATGTTCGATCGCATCTCCACAAACTCGCTCCAACAAGCGGCGGCTTGCGCTCAGATTCTCAGAGTCTGTAATCAGCTCGAGGATGACTCCTCCGCGCACGACGGCGTACCCCACGATCTGGGAAAACTGGTCGTCCAGTTCCAGCCGGTCGGGGCCGTCGATTGCAATGTAAATACGGTCAAATCCGCGGCGGCCGGCAAGCCACCTCCACATCGCCTCGGTACGGACAAGCGGGCCAATCATGTTCCCAACGAATTGCTCGTAGAGCCGGACGAGCGCCGGTTGTTCGACAGCGCGAAACAGGCGTATATTGCATTCGCGGCTCGGTTTTGGTCCGCCGATGAGCGGTTTGCGTTTCGGACGTTTGGAGCGAATCAGGGAGAGAATATTGCGAGCGCCCGCATAGCTGCTGCTCGGCGGCGGCCAAATCGACCAGCCTCGCGTCTCAAAGAACCCCGGCTTGTCGGTTGTGAGCAAGCCCAGAACAGCGCCGTCCGCTTGCATCTGCCGCTCGGCTTGAACCAACATCGCTCCGCCGAGCCCTTGTTCGCGGTACTCCGGCAACGTAACCAAGTCGTGCAGACCGCTCACCGCAAATCGTGAATCACAGAAATTCATCTCACGCTGAGTCAACAAGGCATGGGCCACAATCTCGACGCCGCGTTTGGCGACCAATCGGTTCGATGGCTCGTAGTAAGGTTCTTCCAGTTGGTTCTGGAACTCATCGACCGAGGGGCGATGGAGCACGGTTCGAAGCAGGCGGTGAATGGCTGCGTGATCGCCCGCTCCAGCTGCGCTCAAGACGTATGGCGGGAAAATCGTTGGGGGAAGCACTGAATCGCGCCCCTCGCGTTCGGCCCCTACCTGGCGAATCGAGGTCGATGACATTTGGCGAATCCCTTCTCAGACTCTTCGTCCAAAACCGATCCATGCGGGTTTGCTGCAAGGGTACCTTAAGGTTGTTTGTGGCAAAGGTCCAGTAGTAATTGGGGCAAAGTTTTCCAACTGTGCAAACAGAATGAAAACTCGCGCGACCCAAACAACCGGTCGTGGCGAAGCTGCGACGACAACTCAGCGCGCCGTTGGAGAAGCTGTTCCTCCTTTTCGGCGAGCAGTGTGGAGAGTAGACGGTTGATTTCGAGTAGTCGTTCTTGTCTCGCTTTTCCCGCTCCGTGACTCGGCCGCATGACGACCAGTGAGCTCTTCTCATCGATCAAGGCCCGCGCAGTTGGATCCGGGTCTTCGATATGGCGTTCGGCGTGAAAGCGAAACTCGCGCTGTTGACGCTTTATCTCGGCCATCGCACCGGAATCCACGCCGTGTATTGGAATTGACAGCAGAGTCGTGGCCGTTACCGTGGCGAAATCCCTCGCCGGGACGCCCCAAAAGCGGCGAATCAACTCATCGGTCAGCTGGTCGTACTTCGCCCCGCCAATTCCGTGCAAGAACAGGTCGCAAAGGAACAGTCGAGCGTACATCGTCGTGGCCAAAGCCCTGGGGCGGATGCGGACGCCGCGTTCGGCGGCGGATGCAAGTTCCTCCAAAGCTGCTTGCGGCTGGTCGATTGGGTCGGGCAAGGCCAACTCCAGTTGGCCAGGGGCGCCAAACTGGAGGCCTCGGTCAACGCGGACAAAAGCGCGGCGGCGGACCGGCGTTTCGGCCGTCCAAATCCAAAAAGGCGTCTCTACCCAGCCGCCCGTTTCCTCGAGCGCTGGCGCTGGGTGCGATCGACTGCGAATGCGATTCACCCGGCGGTACGACTTGAGAGCCGAATTGTGCGACTCGGCAAATCTCGCAGCGTTGGAGATCAAATGTAAGAGAAACCGCCAGAATGGAACCGATTCGCTCAGCCGGCTAACGGGCAGCTCCAAGTTTCGCAGGCCCACGCTCCGCTCCAACCTCATACGAGCCGTGGAAATCGCCACACCCAGATTATTTGAGGCCGCCTGGGACTCGAGCGCCAGCGGCCAGAGCCGCTCGACCACAGGTTCATCCACCCAGTGGCAAATCCGCTCAACGATGCGGTCGCCAAACGAACGAAATTGAACCGAGTCCTGGATTCGCCGGTCTTCGTAGGGCGTGTCTGCGGTCCCTGCGTCCTCGTTCGCCGAGTCATAGGCCACAGTCTCGACGCGGAGGACGCCATTCCTTTCGCGGGGACATCGTATCGCGGGCGAGCGGCAGAGATCGTTATCGACCACCATGTTCACGCCGATCGCGCCCGCGTCCTCGGCAAGCCGAGCGAGGGCGAAGCTCTTAAACCATACGCCTGGATGAAACAGCTCCGGCTGATGCCCGCTCATGATCACGGGCGAATCACTCTCACCGCTCGACCCGCAATCGCTCCGCAACTGTCGGCGCGCTTGCTGTGACAGTTGCACCAGGCTCGTGTCAAGCACAGTCGTTTCGGATGTGGAAGCGCGATAGTTCTCGCGCACCAATTCGATCAGTGAATTCAGGGGCGGCTGGATCAGGGTCGCAGCGTGATGCCGAGGGGCTCGCAGACGGCCGTAGGCTAAATCGCCCTCGCGGCGATTCATCCCACGCCTTCCTCACACAGCGCGGGGCAATCGCGCCGCCGTTTCCGAATACTCTGCTCAATGACTTGCCGATAATGGGCCAGCCGCACATCGGCGTCATCCAACGCCTCGCCAAACGAACGATTGGCGGCGAGATAGATCAGCGGCACTTCCATTTCTACGACTCGCAGACCAGCGCAGGCAGCCTGCACCCAGAGTTCAAGCGGCATGGCGTAGCCGGTCTGAGTCAACTCGATCGACTTTAGGGCCGACACGCGGTACGCCTTGAAGCCGCAGAAGGCGTCGGTCAACTGTAAGCCGAGCTTCGCGTTAAGCTCCTCTGTGACCGTCTTGTTGATTCTGCGGCGATCCGCTGGCGCCAATTCGCCCATCAACGATTCAGAGAGATAGCGGCTTCCCGAGACAATGTCCGCAGCGGCGGAAGCTTCGACAAATGTGGGGATCAAACGGGGCTCGTGCTGCCCGTCGCAATCGACCGTCACAATGGTCTCAAAACGATTCTCCTGAGCGAACTCAAAAGCGGATTGCAGAGCCGCACCGTATCCCCGATTCTCAAAATGAGTCACCACGCGCAAACGATCACTTGCTCGAGCACGCAGACGGTCCCTCGTGCCGTCCGATGAACCGTCATCAACCACCAACACGCTTTCGCTGTATCGAAGGACTTCGTCTAAGACGCTGTCAACCGAGTCGACTTCGTTGAATACGGGTAAGGCGGTTAGCGATTTCAATGCCATGGAGGCCTCGGCTTACTGACGGAATGGCTTACTGACGGAATGGCGGACGACTTGTTTCCCTTGCGGGTGAGCTCAGCTGCGGGTGAGCTCAGCCCAGATCGAATCTGCGGACCGGCAAACGCCTACCGCAATTGAGCGAGCTGTGAACCGGCGCAGCCACAGAACAGAGGTTCATTTTAGATCTCCAACACGATCCGTCAACGCGATAGAGCTTCTCCGCCCCGCGAAGGCCATGCGGATGATCCGTCTTTATTGAAGGCAGCCCCGCCCAAGGTTAGACTCAAGTACATGCCCCACGCCCAAAACGGTTCCACTCCCGCTTCTCCGGACGCAACCGAAGCTGCTCCAGACCCATCGGCCGTCACACAGGCCGTCTTGGTGCCGACTCAGCATCGCTCATCGATCATGGTCTGGCTGCCCTGGGTTGTCGGCTTCGTCGGCCTCGGCGCCTCGCTTGGCGGCTGGCAGGCGTCCCGCTATCGCGATCAAGCCATGGCGGAATGGCAATTCAAGGAGAACGCCAGAGCGACGACGGACGAGATTGAACGGGAATTCGATTCGCAGATCAGGATGATGCAATTCGTGCGGCCCTTTTTTATGGCTCAGGAATATGTTCGCCGGCGCCGATTCGAGCCGTTCTCGCGTGACATGCTGGGCAGAGACGAGGCCATTAAGGCGCTCTACTGGGCGCCCGAGGTCTTGGAGGAAGATCGCCAAGAGCATGAGCGATTGTCGCGAGCTGATGGGGATGCGAAATACGGAATTGTTGAGCGAGATGCCTCGGGACATTTAGTTGCGGCGGGACAACGCGCCGCATACTTGCCGATCACTTTGGCCGCTGAGCGATCGGCAGAGGGCGAGTCCCGAACCGGGCTCGACCTGCTGTACAACGAGGTCAATCGGTCCGCGATCGAAAGGGCTCGCGGTGAAGGCAGCGTAGCGTTTGTCAACCGACAAGAAAGTGAGACGTCGGAAGGCGAGTTGTTGGCGTTCTTTCCTGTGTTCGCGCGCGCTCAGACTGATCCTCCCGAACTAAGCGGAATGATGGTCGTCGATCTCGATCCGAAAATCTTGTTAGGTCGCGTGGCGACGCCAGCTTCGAGTGACATGGACATTCAAGCGTTCGTTCTGAATTCGGAAGGCAACCCCTATCGCCTGGCCGCGATGGAATCCAAGAACCGCACGTCTCCACTCACATTGCTGAACGCCCCGCCTGGAAGACCAAACGGCGCCGCCGTAGTGCGTCGACTGGAGATCGCCGATCTGTTGGTGACTTTCTATTGCTCGCCGAGCGCGGCCATCCCCAAAGGGCCAAGCAGCGCGGTCTCCTGGATGACGCTCCTTGGCGGCTTGCTGGCAACAAGCGTCGGCGTGGCAATGGCTTTGCGAATTCGCGGCCGCGCTGCCCGCGTCGATGAAATCGTTCGCCTTCGCACTCGCGAACTGGGCCAGGCAAACGCCATGTTGCAACGGCAGATCTCCGAGACCGCAATGGCGGAAAGAGCCTTAGGTAATGCCGTGGCGGCCCACCGGTCGTTGATTGAGAGCTTGCCGTTGAATGTCTTCTTCAAGGACCACGACGGTCGAGTCGTCAATGCGAACTCGCGATTCTGCGACACCCTGGGCCGCAGTCTCGATGATGTGATCGGCAAGACTGACCTCGACTTCTTTCCTGAAGAACAAGCGCTCAAGTACCAAAGTGACGACGCTCGGGTCATGGTGTCCGGCGAAGTGCTCGAAGACATCGAAGAACACATCCGACCCGATGGCGAGAAACTGTTCGTCCAGGTCCTCAAGGCGCCGGTCCAAGGCGAGAACGGCAACATCATCGGCGTCCAAGGGCTGTTTTGGGATGTCACGGAGCGAGTTGAATCGGATCAGGCTCGGCGGAACAGCGATGCTCGATTTCGCCGACTTGTCGAGTCCAACATTATTGGCGTCTTTATCGCCGACCTGAGCGGCGCCATTCACGACGCCAACGATGCATTCCTGAATATGGTCGCGTACTCGCGACGCGACCTGGAAAACAATGAATTGCGATGGGATACGCTGACGCCAGCGGAATACCGCGATCAAGACGCAGAAGTCGAACGTGAATTAAGAAAGTATGGAGCTGCTAAGACGGTCGAGAAGGAATACCTGCGCCGCGACGGCCAGCGGGTGCCCGTCGTGATCGGCG
Organism: uncultured Pirellulaceae bacterium; assembly: GCA_964635375.1. GTDB lineage: Bacteria > Planctomycetota > Planctomycetia > Pirellulales > Pirellulaceae > CAZMNY01. Next base: position 32,251 of record CAZWOU010000013.1, read on the forward strand.
TCACCCTGCTTGAACGCTCGAAGGACGAGTGCATTTGTTTCGTGCTCGATATCACCAAGCGAAAGAAAATCGAGAATGAACTGAAGGCCGCCAAGGAATCCGCCGACTCGGCGAACGAGGCCAAGAGCCGCTTTTTGGCAAACATGAGTCACGAAATCCGCACGCCAATGAACGCCATCATTGGCATGACCGAGATCGTGCTCAACACAGAGGTCGACTCGGCGCAGAGCGAATACCTGAATCTGGTGTTGGAGTCGGCCGATTCCCTACTGGCCGTGATCAACGACGTTCTCGATTTTTCCAAAGTCGAAGCTGGCAAACTCGAGTTGGAATCGACCGAGTTTCACTTGCCCGAGACGATTGGCGACTCGCTCAAGTCGTTGGCCCTGCGAGCCCATGGAAAAAACATTGAACTCGCATGCGATATTTCCGAGGAAATCCCGCCGATCCTGATCGGCGATCCCGCGAGATTGAGACAGGTTGTCGTCAACTTGTTCGCCAATGCAATCAAGTTCACCGAACGAGGCGAAGTGGTGTTGATGATCGATGTGGTCAGCGAAATTGCCGACGACATCGAACTGCACTTCTCTATTCGTGACACCGGTATCGGTATCGAAAAGGAGATGTTGGATTCGGTTTTTGAGCCGTTTGAGCAAGCGGATTCTTCGACGACGCGCAAATACGGCGGCACTGGATTGGGACTCGCCATCTGTTCCAGCATGGTCGAATTGCTGGGTGGAAAGATGTGGGTTGAAAGCGAAATTGGAGTCGGCAGCACGTTTCACTTCACCGCCAAGCTTCAGGTCGCGGGCGATTGGTCAAGTGTGTCTCGAGAACGGGCCATTCGTTTGGAAGGCGTGGACAAGTTGCGCGTCCTAGTGATTGACGACAACGCCACGAATCGTCGGATTCTCGAACGAATGCTTGCTGGTTGGGGCGCTTCGGCTGTGGTTGTCGACAGCGCCGCTCTGGCCCTGGAACAGCTCCGCTTACAGTCGGAAGAAGATCCTCAAAACGCCTTTCGTCTGATCATCACCGACGTCAACATGCCCGTGATGGATGGTTTTGAGTTTATTTCAAAGGTCCGCGGCGAACTGGGGATGGTCGACATTCCCATTTACGTCTTGACGTCGGGCGAGCGACCCGGCGATCGAGACCTCTGCCGCGAACTGGCCGTCGACCTGCATCTGATGAAGCCGGCCAAGCAATCAGAGATATTCAACGCCATCCTGCAGACGTTCGACTTGCAATCGGCCGACGACTTGCCCGCTTTTGCTGATGACGAAGGGGCAGCCTCTGAGCGGCCGCTGAAGATACTGCTGGCCGAAGACAGTGAGGTCAATCAACGCGTCGCCTGCGGCTTGCTGGAAGGCGTCGGCCATCAGCTTGTCGTTGTAAACAACGGCCAGGAAGCGCTTGACCGCCTGGAGAAGGAATCGTTTGACGTCGTCTTGATGGATGTCCAAATGCCCGTCCTGGATGGACTTGAGGCAACGCGATTACTGCGGCGTCGCGAGGCCAGCCAACATGTTTCGCCAGGTGTTCATGTGATTGCCATGACGGCCCACGCGATGATTGGGGATCGCGAGCGTTGTCTCGATGCCGGCATGAATGACTACATTTCCAAGCCCATTCGCTCCAACCAACTCTTTGAAAAAGTCGCTCAGGTCGGATCTGGTTCGACCAATCGCATCGAGCCGCCGAGACGAGACGAAATGATCGCCTCAAAAGATGACTCCAGCGAGAGAAACCCTGAAAGCGCCGTGAACTCCGAAGACGATTCGCCAAGCGATACCGTCGATGGGCAAACCGGGTCGGATCTCATTGACTGGGAGTATGCCTTGAAGTCGATGCAAGGTCGCCCCAGCTTGTTGCGCGAAATCGTCGAGCTGTTCAGCACGGAAGCGCCTCGTCTGTATAGGCAGATTACCGAGGCGATTGAGGCCAGGGATTCGGGCACGTTGCGGATCGCCGCCCATACGCTTAAGGGCTCCTGCCGATACTTTGGCGACACGCTTGCAGCCGTCTACGCCTCTCAACTTGAACTGGCGGGGAAAGACGAAACTTGGGACGGCGGCGAAAGCCTCGCGAAACAGCTGAGAGAATCGCTCGATGTGATTGAGCCGCAAATAGCCGAATTTCTTCAAATGCCGCCGGAATAGGACACTGCCAGCAAGGAATGCTCCTCCGTCTGAACCCGATTCGCGGTCAGTTACGTGCTGTTCCAAACCTACCTGTCCAAACCTACCGGGACGTTCGACATTCCGGCCAGAAGCTACCTCCAACGCGGCCAGCTGGAGCCGGGATAGACGGATTGTCCCGGCAGGAACCACATGGGCGGTAGTCCGGCCTTCGCCACTTCTGCTAAAATACACCTTGCCCGCAACGGCGTTCTTGGTGTGACTTGATCAGTCCGCCGATTCCAGTGAACACACAGATTCATCTTGTCCACGACAAGTCGCTAGGTTGGAGTGCGGCGAATCATGAGCGAAACGAAGTTCTTTTCCATTGAAGAGTTTGACGGTGGCGCGTTTGTCTCACCGCTCGAATCCGTGCGCAGTTTCTCCGACGAAATGGTTCGTGGTGAATGGGAGCAGGTCTTATCGTTGCTGGATGCTGCGAACGCCAAACAGATTGCAATCGACCTGGGTCAACTCTCCTTTTTTGGGTCGACCATGCTCGAGTGGATTGTGCTTGTCGGCAAGTATGTCAAAGACGCAAACGGTCATGTCGTCCTCTGCAATGGCTCGGCGATGACCATTGAAGTCTTAGAAATTGCAAGATTCGACACCCTGTTCCCCATTGTCGAGACTCGGGAAGAGGCCCGCGAGAAGCTCAAGTCGCTATCGCCCTGAGCGACTCAACGCGACAGGGGCTTGCCTGAGGCCTAGGGGCCGAAAACCTGCAGCCTCCGCGCCTGTCTGTTTTCCAGGCCCTGTTCTCCAAGCCCGATGTCATGAACATGGCGTAATGAACATGGCGTAATGAACATGGCGTAATGAACATGGCGTAATGAACATCGCGTAATGAACATTGCGTCGGCCACTAGATCCAGCGTACGGGGTCGCACTCGCGATGGCTGGGCCAGACTTTGGCGATGGGAAAGGCGGTTGCCAATTTGGCGGCCAAGTGCTCGACGCCAAGACGTTCGCTGGCGTAATGCCCTGTCAGAATGAGGCCGGCGCCGCGCGCTTTGGCTTCCAGGCAAGTGTGGAAATTGGTTTCCCCGGTGATTAGTACGTCGCAGCCGGACTGGAGAGCCGATTCCAGCAGAGTGCCGGCGGCGCCGCAGGCCACGGCAATCGTGGACACGTCCAACGCTTGATCACCGACAAGATGGGCGCCGTCCAACGCCAGATCTCTCTTGATCAAATCACCAAGTTTCCTCAGCGTTGTGGATTCTCGCAGGCACCCCGATCGCCCGGCCCCGGCGCCCGGTTGGTTCTCGTCAGGCTCCAGCGGTCTCACATCCAGCAGCCCCAACCGGTCGGCCCACAGTTGGTTAATCCCGTCGCCAGCAGAATCAAAAGCCGTGTGAGGACTGAAGACAGCCACATTGTTTGCGATCAGGTCCAACAGCATCCCGCCGGTGGTCGTGGCGTCTGTGATCTGTTTCATCGCCTGGAAGGGCGCCGGATGGTGACTTACGATCATGTCGACATCCCGCTCGACCGATTCCAAGACCGATTCAGGCGTGATTGTCAGGCAGGTCATGATCCGCTTGGCCGCGTCTTCTCTTCGCCCGACCAGCAACCCGACGTTGTCCCATTCTTCGGCCAACGCACTGGGCGCCAGGCTCTCGAGAAACTCACATACGTCCTGAACCGTTGTCATCAATCGCTCCTCAGTTACTTCGGCAAACCGTTACATTGCTTTTCCCCTGCGGTTATCATCATAAGGGTTGGTTGGATCAGATGTGCGCGGCGAAGCCGATGCGTTTCGCGGCGAGGAAGATCAGAAACGCCACCGAGCAGCACCGCCTCGAACGAACGCCTAGATCCACCGAAGGAGTCTATTTGTGAAAGCCATCAACATACTGCTCGTGACCGCGGTCGTCTTGACGAGTTCGATCCACGACGTTTCGGCTGAAGAAAATTGGCAACAATTTCGCGGACCGCGAGGCGACGGCAGCGCGACGGGCAACCTGCCGATCCGCTGGAGTCAGAGCAAGAACAAGAGCAAGAACATTCGGTGGCGGACGAGTATTCCGGGACGAGGGTGGTCTTCCCCAGTGATCTGGGGCAAACGAATTTGGATGACTACGGCGACCGATGACGGGAAGACGATGTCCGTGATATGCGTGGATCGACTGTCGGGAAAGATCATTCTCAATCGCGTTCTCTATGAAAACGCCAAGCCTCGCTTCCGCCATCCGACGAACAGCTACGCCAGTTGCACGCCAGTGCTGGAAGAGGGCGCCGTCTATGTGCACTTTGGCAGCTACGGCACTGCATGTCTGGATCCGGATACAGCGGAAATTCGTTGGTCGCGCCGCGACCTGGAGTGCGACCATTGGCGCGGCCCTGGATCATCGCCGGTGATCGACGGCGAGCGACTCTACGTGGCCTACGACGGGTATGACGTTCAGTACGTCGTGGCCCTGGACAAGCGCACAGGCAAGACCGTTTGGCGACGCGACCGCAACATCGACTACGGCACGGACAACGGGGATCGAAAGAAGGCCTACAGCACAGCCCAGTTGATCGAAGTCGACGGTCAGCGTCAGCTGATTAGCCCCAGCGCCATGGAGACGATTGCCTATGATCCTGCAAATGGCGATGTCATTTGGCGAGTGAAGCACGGCGGAATGAATGCGGCGATCCGCCCACTGTTCGCAAACGGGCTGATCTATATCGCCGCTGGGGATGGCGCCAAGGAGATGATCGCAGTGAGGCCCACTGGCAAAGGCGATGTCACTTCGACCCATATCGAGTGGAGTCTCGGCAGGAGCGTTCCGAAACGCCCGTCACAAGTGGTGATAGGAGACAGACTGTTCATGATCGACGACAAGAGTGTCGCCTCTTGTCTCGACGCCAAGACCGGGAAGGTGATTTGGCAAGAGCGCCTCGGCGGAGGCGAATACCGAGCCTCACCGCTTGCCGTCAACGGAATCATCTATTGCTTCAGCACGACGGGCGAGACCAAAGTGTTTGAGGCCAGCGAGAAATTCAAGCTGCTCGCCGAAAACGAACTCCCGGACGGCTTTCAAGCAAGTCCCGCAGTCTACGGAGACTCGCTCATCGTCCGAACCACCAAGCATCTATACTGCATCGAAGAATGATCCCGATCCATTAATCGCCTGGCGTCGCAGGAATACTGGGCGTCGCGGGTCGCGCGGATAATGGGGTCGCGGGGATCATGGGCGTTTTGGCTCGGACGATGTTGTGCAGTGGAAGTGTGGTCTGTAACAAACCTTGACGGTCTACGCTTGGTTGAGTGTCTGATAACACACTCAACTCAAGGAGAATGACCATGCCATTTCCCAAGATCGCGAATTGTCTCCTCGCTGGCATCATCGCCAGCTTTGCACTCTCTGCTGCGGCTCAAACCTCCGAGGCTCAGGATTACGGATATGTTGCTGCGACCTATAAGGTTCAAGTCGAGTATTGGTTCTTCGACACGGACAACTACTACTGGTCGACCGTGCTGGAAACAAACAACCCGAACGAAGCGAAATTCCTCTACCAGATTCTGCTCACCGCCAAAGAAGACGGGACACTGAATCAAGTCGCGGCCCACTCTTATTGGCGGTACATCGCTGTCGACGTAAGACTGATCCGCCAGTACGCCCGGCCTCGGTATCAAGCGATTGAGCCACTGCCGATCCAACGCGTCGGCCAGATCGGTTACTAGCCGAGTCTGAACCACCGTCGCCCAGTCGCCCAGTCGCCCAGTCGCCCACAGTCACAGGAAACTCGGCTCGAAATACCGCAACTTGGGCGTGGGCGAGTGGTCTCGATCAACGGGCCAGCGACGTCTTGATGCGGAAAGCGGCGGCGAATCCTCAAGATTTCCGACAAATCGGCGACGGACTGCAGAGCTGAGTCGTTTTGCCTGGCGGGCCGTCGGGACAATGCCCGCCTGCGCCAAACGGCTGACTTTTGCTAGATTGCTACTTAGGCGAGACATTCCCCGCCAAATTCTGCTCCCCAAGTCCCTGCCCGGCAATCGGATCTCCATGGAACGTATTCGTAATTTCTGCATTATTGCCCACATCGATCACGGCAAGTCGACGCTGGCCGATCGTTTGATTCAGGCCTGTGAAGCGGTCTCCAAGCGGGAGTTTCGGGATCAGTTGCTCGATTCGATGGACATTGAGCGTGAACGCGGCATCACGATCAAGAGCAACACGATCACGCTGACGTACCGCGCTAAGGATGGCCAGGACTACCTGCTGAATCTGATCGACACGCCCGGCCATGTCGATTTTTCGCATGAGGTGAGGCGATCCTTGATGGCCTGCGAGGGCGCTTTGATCATCATTGACGCTTCTCAGGGCGTGGAGGCTCAGACCGTCGCCAATCTCTATTTGGCTCTGGAGAGCGAGTTGGATCTGTTGCCGGTCATCAACAAGATCGATCTGCCCGGCGCGGATGTCGATCGCGTTCGGGAGGAAATCGACTCGGACTTGGGGCTCGATCCTTTCGAAGCGATTCCGATTTCGGCCAAGAAGGCCGTCGGCATCGATTTGGTGCTCGAGGGAATCGTGGAGAAGTTGCCGGGCCCCCATGGCGATCCCAACGCCCCGCTCAAGGCGCTGGTGTTCGACGCCTACTTTGATCGATATCGTGGCGTCATCCTGCAGTGCCGGGTGATGGAGGGCACGCTGAAGACGAAAGACCCGATCCATTTCATGCACACTGGACGCGACTACGCGGCCGAAGAATTGGGCTACAACCAACTGGAACTTACTCCGAGGAAACAGCTCGCCGCCGGCGAAGTGGGTTACATCGTCGCGGGAATCAAGACGGTTCGCGAAATCCAGATTGGCGACACACTGACCCATCCAGATCGACCGGCAGCCGAACCGATCCCCGGTTATCAAGAAGCGAAGCAAGTCGTATTCTCGTCGATCTATCCGATGAACGCCGATGAGTACAAGGACCTGACGGTGGCGCTCGACAAGTTGGCGATCAATGACGCGGCGCTGACGTACGAGAAAGACAGTTCAGCTGCGCTCGGCTTCGGTTTCCGTTGTGGCTTTCTCGGCCTGTTACACATGGACGTCGTGCAGGAACGGCTGAGACGCGAATTCGATATTGGATTGGTGCTTTCCGCGCCGTCTGTGCAGTATCGGCTGACGTTGACCGACGGCAACACGACCAAAGTTGACAACCCGACGTACTGGCCTGATCCAATGAGAATCAGCACCGTTTCCGAACCGTACATCAAGGCGACGATTCTGACACCGGAGCAATACGTGGGCGCTGTCATGGAGTTGTGTCGCGAGCATCGTTCGGAGAGTCCCAAGATGAACTACTTGGCGGCGGGCCGACTGGAGGTTGAGTGCGAGATGCCGCTCGGCGAAGTGCTTTTCGACTTCTACGGCAAGCTGAAGACAGTGACTCGAGGCTACGGGTCATTCGACTACGAACCGATCGATTATCGAGCCACTGATGTCGTCAAGGTCGATATTCTCGTGAATAAGGAAGTCGTCGATCCGCTTGCCTATTTGGTCCATCGCGACAAGGCCAGAGACCGCGCTTTGCACTATTGCGAGCAACTCTCCAAGGCGATTCCTCGGCACCAGTTCAAGATCCCCATACAAGGCGCCATCGGCGGGTCGATCATCGCCCGTTCGACGATCCAAGCTCTTCGCAAAGATGTGACCTCCAAGTGCTATGGCGGCGACATCACGCGAAAACGCAAGCTGCTCGAAAAGCAAAAGAAAGGCAAGGAGCGGATGAAGCTTGTGGGGCATGTGCAAATCCCCCAGGAAGCCTTCATCTCCGTACTCCGCACCGATCAAGACTAAGGCGCCGTCGCCACCACCTCTCCCTTGTGCTTTCGTGGTTCTTCGCGGCTATCGTTCGTCGCCGAAGGGAGAGAAGGGTGGCCACAAAAAGCGCGAAAAGGCGCAAGAAGATCTGGATGGGGAGACTCTCCATACTCTCTGCTCCACAACGCAAAGACTAGCGAGCGCCTCGTCCCAGCGCCAATATTCTCCTTCTTGTGTTTTTCGCGGCTATCGTTCAAGCAGTTCGCCCCCGGTTGGATCAGAAGAACTCGCGGGCAGCTCCTCGCCCTGTGGTTCAAACGAGGCCTTGCGCGAGGTCGGGATGGTGCGGTTATGTCGCCCGCACCGAGTTCGCCGCAGCCTCAAGGCGTATTGAGTCCTTCTGGGTGCGAAAATCCGCCAGCGGTCGCGTTTGTCGACGTAGAGTTTCTGTTAGGAAGATCTTTCCTGACCTTCCGCAGCACTCCTCTTTGTTTAAGCCGAGGCGATCGCCATGCGCAGTGTGTTGAGTATCTTGATCCTGCTCGTTGTGTCGCCGAGCTCCCAGGCGGCTGAGAAGTTGACCCAAGTCGCCTACGCCGATGGCGGCGCGACGATCGACGTTTACATCGAGCTTCATGGACCGGCGGCATCTGGTGCATTAGCGGCAAGATGGGAACAGCTGGTCGAGAAGGTCTGGAATGATGCCTTGGCGGAACACGGCTGCTCATGCTTCTCGATTCAGCTGGACGCCCATATTCAATATCGCGACGGATCGTCTGAGCCGACGCCCGGTTGGGAGTCCTGGGAAGTTCAGACTCGCGAGGACTGGGAGGCGGACGACTCGGAATGGACTCCCTTCGTCGAGTTGCCTTCCACGACTATCGAGAACAGTGATCGGTTTGAAGGCGAGTCGGGTACGGGGCAAATGGCGGACGACGAGCCGTGGGCGTTGGTTCACGAGTTTGCCCACTTAATCGGACACGACGATCAGTATCTGCTCCCGCCGGGCTGGGAGAAAGGCGACCCAGTTCCCCCCAGGAGCGAGGAGTGGGCGGGCAATATCATGGCTGCCCCGGAAATCACTGCGGAACAATGGGAGACCAATCTCGGTCAATTCTTCTCGGCTGAGAACTACGAGGAGATTCAACGGGCGGTGCTCGACTATCTTCAAGAGCGCGGCGAGTCCGCTCCGCGAGCAGTTGTCGAGATGGAAGTCAACTTGGACTTTCACCAGAACGCGTGGGGACCAGCCGGCCCTGGCGGGGGAATGAACAGCGATAAGGCAACCAGCGTGCTGCAGCTTTGCGTTGAGTTCTTTGAAGAAGACAATGCGCCCACGAACGGGACTGGAACGCTGTATTGGGAACCCGTGACACGAGTTCCCGAGACTTGGTTCGCCCGGCAGGAGACGACCAATAACCCATTCCCGATCAAAGCGACTGGCCGCGTCGTGCGCGAGTTTGGCTTCGCAACCTACTCTGTTACACTTGAGCCGCAAGACATTGTGAATTATCGGTTGACCACTGGCGAGGTCTATGAGGCCGGAAGCCACCTGTCTCATGTGTTCAACTATGCTCATTTCACAGGCGCCGAAATGAAAGGCACGCTGCACTCCTTTCAGTTTTCACCCACGGCACTCATTTTTGGCGACACGAACTTTCCCCTTGCGATCGAGACGCCTGCCCCGGAGAACGTTCAGTCGGTTGGGTCCGGCACGATGCGAGTTACCCACAGCGTGCTGCTCGGCCACTAGCCGGAACGTGAGTCGCTGAGAGGGCAAAGGACCATCTTGAACGACCGCACTCAAAAGCAGTTTACGACTCGAGCACTAATCGTGGCGACGCTCGCCTGTTCGGTGTTAACTGCGATGTGGACCGTCGTACTCCGTCAGATGACTTTGACGAACATCATCGATCAGGCCATTTTGGGCGGTTGGATCTTGACGACCAACGGTCAGGTCCTGTTCTCGACTCTCGTCTTGTCGCGAATTCGCCACGTCCCCGTGAATCGGCGGCGGGACTACTACACGGCGACGGCGTTGAGCCTGTTTCCGTTGTCATTCGTGCTGTTCATGTGGGTCACGGCCAGCACAAACTCCGGGGATTTGACCAGCATTTATTTGTCGTTCAGCTGTTTCCTGCTCGTGATGCTGGTCTTCGCCATCCTGGGCCTCTTCTCTCCCTCGCGTGTTCCTCTGCGAGACGACATCCCCTTTGCCGGCATGCGTCTGTTTGTGCTGGCGAACTATCTAATGCCGCTCGCAGACATCGGCCGCTGGTTATCGCAATTCTGAACTCCCAGCCGGCATGCAACTCGCAATCGCTGTCCATTTGCCTCCGCAAGCCGCGCCAACTTGCGATACACTGGTGGATCACGCGTTGAGTTCAAGATGTCTGACTGGAAACTGCGGGATTCGAGAGAGTAACGATGAGTGTGCATTCGCTTCGACTTTGGGCCCAGCTGTTTAGCGTCCTTCTTCTCGCCTCGACATCCGCGTCGGCCCAGTTTGGCGATGAAGAGGACGACGAGTATCGCGGAGGACTTGTGGCCACGATCTCAGCGTCGGGAAGAACGGTTCAGCGAATCGACCAGACGATTGCCTTTCGCTGGGCGGCTGGCGAGTCATTGGATCCACGAGTATCCGGCGAGCGGTATGAAGCCGCGTGGCGTGGTCTGTTGCAATCCCAATCGCCCGGCGATTATCACTTTCACCTGTATGTGGCTGGAGATGTTGAGATTCGATTTGGCGGTCGTGTAGTTCTCGACAAACAGTGCGATTCGGCCCAATGGGTGACATCGCAGACGATCAAAGGTGTGGAATATGGCTTGCATCCGATTGAAGTGATCTATCAGCCCACGAGGGCGAGCGGAGAATTGCGAATCTTCTGGAGCGGCCCTGACTTTGGGCTCGAACCGATCAGCGCACGCCGCCTGTTCCACAAGCCCGCCTCGCCACAATCGGCGAAGTCGATCGACGGTCAATCCTGGGTTGACGCCTTGCGATGCGCGGCTTGCCATCATGACGCCGCTGTGGTTGCACCCGAGCCGGCGCCTTCGCTGCGGTACATACGGGGCCAACTCAACTCGGATTGGGCCGTGAAGTGGCTAATGGCAGCTGCCGACAAACCGAAGACGGAGCCCGCTGAAACTCTCTCTCGGCGGATGCCATATTTTGAAATTTCAGAAGAGGAAGCCGTCGCGATCAACGCGTTCTTGCTCCACCAAGCCAGTCGGCCAAGCGAGCCGCCCGACGTTGGGGAGCAAAAGCCGGCGGCCAAGACAGTGAAGAAGACGCCGAAAAAGAAGAAGACGAAGAAAAAGAAGCCTGAGACTCCGAATTCCGATCGAGGCCGAGAGCTGTTTCTCACAACGGGTTGCCTGGCTTGTCATACGCTCGATGAAGTTGGCGAAGACAACTTGTATGGCGGTTCCGATCTCACTTTCGTCGCTAACAAGCGTCCCGCAAGTTTCTATGAGGCGTGGCTGAAAGCGCCTGCCCTGCTGAATCCGGACCACCGGATGCCCACATTCGACCTGAGTTCGGACGAACTCGGCCATCTCTCGAGTTTCCTCAGCGAGCGCCAAGCGGCCGATCAACGATCGAAGGCGTTGAGTGAACGGGTGCGCGCGTCCGCCGAGAACGCCGAGCAAGTTGCCCTTGGAAAACGTCTGGCGGCTAAACATCGCTGCGCCGCCTGCCACGACGTTGAGGGTCTGGCCAAGCCAGAAGCAGTCTCGCTGAAGACCCTTACTGATGCGACGAGCCAGGGATGTGCCGGCGGCCCGTCAAGCGACGCCAATAGCGATCGCCCGTCGTATGCCTTGCCCGAGCGATTAATGTCGGGCACGACCGCCTTTGTTCAGCAAATGTTGAACTCGCCCAGCAAGACAATCAGCGTCTCGAGCGGCGCTCTGATGATGAAACGCCGCAACTGTGCCTCGTGCCATCAACGTGAAGACGCGCCGGGACTCGCGCGGCGTCTTTCCCGCACGATCGACGACTTCCCCGAGTTGGCGACGCAAACGCCGGCCATGACGCCGCCCTCCTTGATCAGTGTCGGCGATAAGCTGAATGACGAGGCGCTGGCGGAGTCGATTACTCGATCCGACGAGGTTCGCCGGCCTTGGCTCTTGGTCCGCATGCCGAAGTTCCGCCTGGATCGAGCCGGTGCGGCTAGACTTGCCGATCACCTGATCGTGGCCGACCGAATACCAGACGGCAAGCACTCTTGGAAACCGGTCGTTGAGCGAGATTCACACAAGGTAGCAGGACCTCGACTTGTCACGCCCGATGGTTTCGGCTGCACGAGTTGTCATCAAATCGGCAACGTCAAACCTCCCAAGGCGCCACTGAACGCGATGGGTCCTAATCTGTCGCAACTCGGCAAACGAATTCGCTACTCGTGGTATCAGCGCTGGGTGCGAAACCCCGCTCGCATTGTTCCTCGAATGGAAATGCCCTCCGTTCAAATCCCCGTCAGCGGGGCATTGAATGACGACTTGGATCAACAGCTGGAGGCTGTCTGGAGCGTGCTCAACGACCCCTCCTTCCGTCCTCCGGAACCCAATGCGATACGGATTGTCCGCAAACAGGGCCGCGACTCGGCGGGCGAGCGAGCCGCCGTTCTGACGGACGTGCTGAACGTGGGCCAGCAACAGTACATCAAGCCGCTCTTGGTCGGCTTGCCCAACCGCCACAACGTAATGTTCGATTTGCAGACGGGGCGACTGAGCGCCTGGTGGATCGGCGATGTGGCCAGGCAACGGACCAAAGGCAAGACTTGGTATTGGGAGCCAGGCGGCGCCGACATGCTAGGCGGACCTGTTGAACATGAACTGAGCATCCGCGTTGGCGACAACGCCTTCACGCCCGTCGTGAATGGTCAATTCGTGACCGAGTTGGATCGGTGGGAGCATCGTCAGAGCGGCATCGTCAGCGAACACCGTGTTCGTTTCGCCAACGGGGATAAAACGCATGTCGTGCGCATGAAGCAGCGCTGGGAACCGCTTTGGCCGGAGGGTGCGAACAAAGCTGGTTGGAAACGGACGATCCTATTTCGCGATCTCCCCGGCCGCGCCGAAGTTCTGGTGAGAATGCTCGGTGACGAGACGCTTGGCGGAGCGGATCGAGCGGCAAACGTCATCTCCTGGACGGCTGGCCCAGGTGGGTCGAAGCAGATTAAGTCCGTCAGCTACATGGATAGCCAAGGAAGAGCGAGCACGCGGGCCGGGAGCGACGGATCGGCCGGAATGGTGATCGAATATCGGGCTGGAGTCAGCGTCGATCGCTTTCCTCCCACAGCCGCGTTCCCCAACCTCGAAGAGCCTTTGGTGCTCGATTCGGCGCCAGGTTTCGAGGCGATTCGCCTGCCCATTTCTGGTGACATCATGCCGACTTCCCTGGCGTGGCGACCCAACGGCGAGATCGTGGTGACTTCGCTGAAGGGCCGAGTTTGGATCGCGGCCGACAGCGACGGCGACGGGTTGGAAGACAGGCTGTCGCAATTCAGCGACGAACTTGCCGCCCCCTTCGGCGCCTACGCGACCAACGAGTACATCGATGTCGTCAACAAGTTCGGGCTGCTTCGATTGCGTGACGGCGACGGCGACGGGCACGCCGAATCAGTCGAGAGGCTCGCCTCCGGCTGGGGCCACACGGCCGACTATCACGACTGGGCAATCGGACTGCCAAGCGACGGCAAGGGAGGCTACTGGGTCGCCACTGCCTGCCAGCAAGACAAACGATCGAAGGCTGGTGCAAAACTTCGCGGTGCTGTGCTTGAGCTTACGCCGCGAGAGCCGACGGCGCAGAATCCAGATCGATTCACGATTACCACGCTGAGTGACGGGCATCGGTTCCCGATTGGAATCGCCCGCAATCGCGCGGGGCAGATATTTGTCAGCGACAACCAAGGCAATTTCAACCCGTTTAACGAGCTGAACCACGTTGTCGCTGGGCGGTCATACGGATTCATTAACGCGATCGATCGCCGAGCGGATTTTGTCGCGCCGCCGCTGACGCTTCCTGCCGTCAACATTCCCCACCCTTGGACGCGAAGCGTTAATGGTCTCTGTTTCCTGGAGACGCCTGAGGCAGTCAGAGCGAAACGGGGATCGGTGTTCGGGCCGTTCGAAGGGCACCTGGTCGGCGCCGAATACGATACTCGCCGTCTGGTTCGGATGAGTCTTCAAGAAGTCGATGGCTGGGTCCAAGGCGCCGTGTACCCACTGAGTCATTATCACCCTCGAGGCGGGGCAACTTTCTTGGGTCCGCTGATCTGCTCCGTTTCTCCGGCTGGCGATCTCTATGTTGGTTCGATTCGAGACAGCGGCTGGGGCGGCTCGAACAACATTGGGACACTCGTCCGTATGCGGCCCAAAATGGAAACACTGCCGCCAGGAATCGCCGAGGTGGTTGCAATCGTCGACGGGTTTCAGATTCAGTTTACATCTCCCGTCGATCAAGACCGAGGCGCCGACCCGGCGAACTACTCGCTCGCCTCCTACACGCGAACGTCCACCCCCGCCTATGGCGGCTCCGACGAGCAGCGACGCAAGGAGAAGGTGGCCTCTGTCGAACTGGCTGACGACCGGCGGTCAGCAACCGTCAGGCTCGCTGACATTCGAGCCGGATTTGTCTACGAGATTCGGGTCCGAAACCTGGTCGACGGAGCAAAACTGTTCCACCCGGCTGAGGCGTTTTACAGCATGACCAAGGTGCCCAAGGAATAGGAATTGGGGGGTTTTCGGACGCTAGCGTGGCCTCTGAATGGTCCCAGTGGAAAAACTGAACCTGAATCATGCCAGAAGCGATACCTTTCGGCCGACCTGGGGTTAAGGTTTAGACTGTGGGCAAGCCGACGACGACCCTCTTCTTAAAGTCAATTCTTGCATTGGGTTACATAATCCGGCAAGATACCAACTTCCAGACGGTGTTCCCGTCATTATTCCGTACCCAAACTTGAGGAGTATCTCCATGCTGCGTTGGATTCAATGGTCGTTGATGGGCATGGCTGCCCTGATGCTGACATCAACGGTCGTGCTTGGCCAGGATGATGGCCAAGGTCGACAGCGTCGCGGCGGCGGTCGCCAAGCTGGTCGCGGTCCTGGCGGCGGCGGTTTCGGTGGGCAACGAGGCGGCGGACAAAGAGGCGGCTCAACGATTCGTCTCTCACTGCTCCAAGTCGAGGCGGTCCAGGAAGAAATCGACCTACTGCCCGACCAAGCCGACGACATCAAAAAGGCCGTCGAAGCAAGTCGAACTGCTGGGCGCGGCGCCCAGGGCGGAGAGCGCCCCGACTTCCGCAACATGTCGGAAGAAGAGCGAACCAAGATGTTCGCCGAATTCCGTGAAAGGGCCGCCAAGGCTGCCAAGGAACTCGACGGCAAGGTCGACGAGATCTTGATCCCGCCGCAAATTGAACGGCTCAACGAAATCGCGCTCCAAGTGCAAGGCCCCAATGCGATTTTGCAGGACAAGGTCAGCAAGGAGCTGAAAATCACAGCCGCGCAAAAGAAGAAGATCGAGGAGGCCCAAACGGCGTCTCAAGAGTCGATGCGCACGAAAATACGTGAACTGTTTCAGGGGGCCGGCCGAGGTGGCGACCGTACTGAACTGATGAAGAAGTTCACGGATATGCGAAAGGAAGCCGGCGAGGCGCTACTTGGCCCCCTTACCGCAGATCAAAAGAAGCAGTTTGAAGACATGAAGGGCGAGCCTTTCAAGATGCCTGAAAACGCGCTTCGCGGTGCAGGCGGTGGCGGACGAGGCGGTGCTGGCGGACGAACCGGTGGACGAGGCGGTGCTGGCGGACGACCCAGCGGCGGACGCCCAGGTGGCGGACGACCTGGCGGCGATCGACCTGCGAGACCCGGCTCGGATGACAACGCTTAACGTTGATCACTTTGAAGCGACAGACAAAGACGCTCGTCGAAGTTCGGCGAGCGTCTTTTTTTGCGCGGAAGACGTTTTGCGCGGAGGACGCGGACCGCTTTGGGAATCGACTCTCAGTCGCCCGCAACGAAGCGAGCGACCTCAGTGAGTGATCGGCCGATCTCGTCTCGGATCACCAGGTCGGCCAAGTCGTCCAGCGGGGTCTCGTCTCGATTGATAATCACCAATCGGCCGCCCGTACGCTTGGTCGTTCTCGGCAACGACGCCGCGGGCTCAACAACCAACGACGATCCGATCGCGAGACAAAGATCAGCCGACCTCGCCAACTCGATGCTTGCCTGCAGCACATGCTCCGATAGGCTCTGTCCAAACGAAATCGTGGCGTGCTTGAGCAACCCGCCGCAGCGCGGGCATTCGGGTGGCTCGCCCGTTTGCTCGTACTGAGTGACCCAAGCATCCGCTGGTTCAATGAACTCGCACTGGAGGCAGCCGACTTTGCGAGCAGACCCATGTATTTCAAGTACATTGTGACTGCCGGCATCCTGGTGTAGGCCATCGATGTTTTGGGTGAGTACGGCAGTGAGCAGGTCCTCCGCTTCCCAGCCCGCTAGAACGCGATGGCCCTCGTTCGGCTCGCTATCGCGAAACCCCACGTGGGCGATCGACTTTTGCCGCCAGTATTCGCGTCGCCCATCAAGACTCGACTGGAACTCGTCAAAGTAGATTTGGCGATTCGTCGCCCAGACTCCGTTCGGCGAGCGGAAATCCGGGATCCCACTCTCCGTGCTAATCCCCGCGCCGGTGAAGGCGATCGCGGTTTGTGCGTCTCGCAGCCAATCGGCCACTTGTTCGTGTTCGCTCATGGCGTTGGCTGATCGCAGGTGAATGTGCGGGATCGGAGGGCCTTGCTGCTCCGTCTCCTGGAAGACTGAAGTTCCGAAGCCGGCTCGACCCCAATGGCTGTCTCAATTGGTATCATTGTTCCATCAGTTGAATCCCTGACCAAGCTTGCGGCAAGGCCGTCCGGGCGGAACACAGGCAGGGAACAGCTGCCGTTTGTTGAGCGGACACATTGAGGAACGGCCTCGCAACACTTGTGTCGCCTTCACCCCACGAAAGTGGGCCCTTGGCTTGCCAGTGCTATGCGATACGATTCGCGCCATGGCAAGTTAGTCTCGAACGGTGTTTAGACTCCAAAAGGAAGATTGATGGGTCGCGTAGAATCAGTTGCGAAACCGTTGCTTGCGGTGATGATGGCATTCATCGCTCTCGCTCCGGCGAACGGGTTGGGCCAGAAACCAGAACTGTTGGAGCAGGTGAATGACCGCGAGTCGCAAGCGTGGGACGCGGCAAGCCAGATTTGGCGGTGGGCGGAGCCTGGTTACCAGGAATCGCGGTCGGCGAAGCTGCTGTCCGATTGGTTAGGGGACGAGGGATTTCGCCTGACGCGCAAGGTCGCCGGCATGCCCACTGCATTCGTGGCCGAATTTGGCGAAGGCAAGCCGATTGTCGGCATCCTCGGTGAATTCGACGCACTACCTGGACTCTCGCAAGATGCTGACCCGGTGCGCAAACGCCGGAGCGATAACAACTCCTACGGGCATGGTTGCGGCCACCACTTGTTTGGCGTCGCCTCCGCCCAAGCCGCCATGGCGATCGCCGATCAGATTCGAGCTGGAAAAGTGAAGGGCACAGTCCGTTTCTACGGTTGTCCAGCCGAGGAAGGGGGCAGCGCCAAAGTCTTTATGGTGGAAGCCGGGTTGTTCAAGGATTGCGGGGCCGTTTTGCATTGGCATCCGAGCAGTTCCAACTCGGCGGGCGACCGCTCGACACTAGCTCGGATGGCGGTGAAGTTTCGTTTCTACGGGCGGAGCGCCCACGCGGCAGGCGCGCCGGAACAGGGGCGATCGGCCCTCGACGGCGTAGAATTGACGAACCACGCGACTCAATTGCTTCGCGAGCACACGCCCAAGGCGACTCGTATCCACCACGTGATTACCGCAGGCGGAAACGCTCCCAACGTGGTGCCCGATTTTGCCGAAGCCTACTACTACGTTCGCCACCCGGACGGCGACGTGGTTCGTCAGCTTTATCGGCGGCTCGTGCTATGCGCCCAAGCCGGTGCGCTAGCGACGGAGACGGAACTGAAGATCGGCTACGAGGGCGGGATACGCGAGATTCTTCCGAACAACGTGCTCGCCCAAATCAGTATGCGAAATCTGCGCGAGCAGAACGACATGAAGTACTCCGATGAGGCAACTCGATTTGCAACTCGGCTCCAGCAGACCTTGCAGCAACCTGAACCGCTCGATTCCGTACATCACGTGGTGGACCGTAGCGGGCGAGTTGGGATGGGCTCAACGGATGTTGGCGACGTCTCATGGAACACGCCAACAACTGGGTTCTCGACCGCCTGTTTTGTTCCGGGCACGCCGGGCCACAGTTGGCAGGCCGTTGCTTGCGGCGCCTCGCCGATAGCTCGGCAAGGTTTGAATATTGCAGCTCGAACTCTGGCCGCCACGGCCTGGGATCTGTATGCCGAACCGGCGATTATTCGCGCGGCTCAGGAGGAGCTGGACAGTCGCATTGGCGAGCGGAAGTACCGTTCGTTGATGCAGCCCGGCCAAAAACCGCCGCTCGATTATCGCAAACCGCCTCAGAAGTAGCGTCACTTCATTTCGCGAAGTTGGTCGAGATCGCCTTGTTTGCCAACGACGACCAACATTTGATCCTCGCCAAACATGAACTGCCCGTCGGGAAACATGGTCAACTTGCCCGTCTGAGTGTCTTTGACTCCAATCACCCAAATTCCAAAGCGACGACGCAAGTCGGCATCCACTAACTGCCGATCAATTAAGGACTCGGGCGACTCCATTTCGAGGATGCTGTATTCCGGGTCGATGGGAAGGAAGTCGATCACGTTGGGCCAAGTCATCCGATCCGCTAACTCGCGAGCGATCTCTTCTTCGGCGAACACGACCCGTTCGACACCCAGTTTCTCAAGTATCTTCTGTTGTTCCTTGGTCGTGCCTTTGGCAATCACACGCGAGGCGCCAAGCTCCTTGGAGTGCAGGGTCGCCAGCAGCGAAGGGGTGATTTCCTCGCCCAAGGCGACAAACACTGCGCTGGCGTCCTTGATCGGCAGGTGTCGAAGCGTGTCGGGATCGGTCACATCCCCAATGATCGCCTCGTAGAGGAACTCCTTCATCTCCTCAACTTTTTCCTCGCTTGCATCGATGCCGGTGACGCGGCAACCATTTTCGTGAAACTTTCTTGCAAGCGCGCCGCCAAAGGTTCCCAAGCCAAGCACCACGAACTGTTTGATTTCAGCCATCGATTTCCTTTCGTTATCCGTTAACCGATCAACGGTTCTTCATGAGGGTATTCGATCGCGTCGCGGCGTTGATTTCCCGAGAGGGCCACGAAAACCGTGATCGGCCCCAGACGGCCGGTGAACATCAACACGATGATGATAAGGCGGCCCGACTCGGAAAGCTCCGGCGTCATGCCGATGCTAAGCCCGACGGTTCCCAGAGCCGAGACGACTTCGAATGCGGCCTCGATGAACGACGCGTTTCCGCTGGCGTGCGATCCCCCGTTCTGCTCGACGACTAGCAAGAGCATCAACGACAAGATGGCGATCACCGAGAACAGTATCAGCACTGCCGTCGCCCGCTCCACGCTCAACCTGGGGATCGCACGGCGAAACAGCTGTATCCTCGAACTTCCTCGAAATGTGGTCCAAGCCTGCAAGACCAAGACGCAAAAGGTGGATACCTTGAGTCCGCCGCCTGTGGAACACGGTCCGGCGCCGACTGCCATCAACAAGACGCTAACGAAAATCGAGGCGTTGGAGAACTCGCGAAGGTCGGTTGTGTTGAAACCGGCCGTACGACATGACATCGAATGAAAGCCGGCGATCAATACCCGTTCATGGAGCGGCTTGTTTGCCAAAGCGCCGTTCCATTCGAGCATCAGGAAGGCGGTGGTTCCGATCGCCAGAAGCGAGCTGGCGCCAATCAACATCAGCTTGGAATGCAAGTGAAGCCCGCGCCAGCGATCGACCCAAGGGCCTTTCCAATTCCTCCGTATGTCAAGAATGACTGGAAACCCAATGCCTCCCACGATGACCAGCGAACCCATGATCAGGTTCGCTGCCCAATCGGATTGATATCGTGTCATGCTGTCGTCATGCAGCGAGAATCCGGCGTTGCAGAATGCGGAAACCGAATGAAACAGTGAACGCCACAACGTGCCGACGATCGACTCGGATCCGCCAAGGATGAACTCCCGTGCGGCGAGCAGCACAAAGCCAATCCCCTCAAAAAGAAACGCCAGCGCCATCACGTTCCGCAACACGGTCCGCAGATCGGTATTCGAATCGGCGCCCAGCGTTTCGGATAGGACCGCCCGGTCGCGAAGACTCTCCGCACTGCCAATGTGGTACATCACAAACGTGGTCACGGTCATGATTCCAATGCCGCCTAGTTGGACCATTCCCAGAATGACGACCTGACCGACGATGGAGAAATCAAACTCGGTCGAACGGACCGCGAGACCCGTGACGCAACTGGCGCTGGTCGCGGTAAAGAAGGCGTCCAACCATGACAGCGTCTTGCCGGCGCCGTGACAGACTGGCTGAGCCAAGATAACCGCGCCCAACGTAATCAATCCGATATACCAAGCGAACGAGATTCGCGCCGGGTATTTTTCGAGCGAGCCGGTGAGTTTCGGCATGGGATTGAGCGTCTCAAAGAAGACAGCGGTATTCGGGCGGGGCCGTCAGCCAGTGGCAAGCCAAGCCCGCAAGGCTGAATCGACGAGAATAGCTGGACTTGGTCACAGCGGCAACCCAGAACGGTCCTTGCAACGCCGGGCCCGGTTTGGAAACGATATTCCCTGCCGTAAGAGGAGGTTTGCAATCTGACTGAGAGCACTCTATTCTCAGTATTTCAGTTTGCCGCGATCCCGTTTTCCGCGATCCGACAGGTACACAACTCCGGTGCCTTCGTCCTATCAGTTCCCCATCTCCACTTCCACTTTCCCAGAGATCAGAGAATGGCTATCCCTGTTCAGTGCGGCAGTTGCGGCGCCAACCATCACGTTCAAGACGACATGGCCGGCAAGCAGGCTCGATGCAATTGCGGCAGCGTGCTCACCATTCCCGCCACCAACTTCGCTGCCCCCGCGGCGCCCGTTGCGGCTGCCGGTCAGATCAACTTGAACTGTCCCGGTTGCGGCGCAGGCCATGCGGTGGCGGCCTCAATGACCGGTCAGCAGGCCCGCTGCACGTGCGGTTCGGTGCTCTCGATACCCGCCGCAGGGGCGGCTGCGCCCCAAGACGATATCTGGAGTGACACCATTGGCGGAATCGGCGGTGCGAGCGCCGCCGGGGATGAATACCAAATGGCGCCCGCGGAACCGAACCCACTCGGCAATTCTCAATTCAGTGAAGCTAACGCCTCGGTTCGTTCGCGTCCGAGAAGCCCAGAGCCAAGCCATCGGATTCGGGCGGCATGATGGACAGTGGCGTTGGCGGCGGTCTGGCGATGATTGTGATTTCGATCGTCTGGTTTTTTGGGGGCCTTGCCGCCGGCTTCATCTTCTTCTATCCGCCCATTCTGTTGATCATTGGCGTCGTGGTTCTGTTTAGAGGCTTGGCCTCAAGATAGTTCAATTCCAGAAAGCGAATGTAGCTGTCAACGGCCTCAGGATCGGATTGAGTCGGTGGAACTCGATCGACGGTTCTTGGGACCGAGACGATCGCTGACGCCCATCGCCGCGAGCATCGTGTTGTAGACGTCGAGTCCCTCGGCGCCGACGTCCAGGATGTGTCCGGTCTTGAAGCGACCGTTGGCGCCGGTGATCGCGTGAAAGATGCCCGACAGTTCGCGTTTCACATCGTTATGCCGACCGTCGCCCGATTCAGTTGAGATCGTGATCAATGAGTTTTCTAGAATGGAGCGGCCGTTGGCTTCCTTCGACTCGGCAGTATCCAACCGCTGCAGGAAGTAGGCGATCTCCCGCATCTTCAGGTGGGCGTGGGCTCGCAATGCTTCGTTCTTCTTGCTCACATTGAATTTGTGCCACCACTCATGGCTGCAACCTTTGTCGCCAGTTGCCTTATGTTGGCCGGCGTCGTCAAACTGCCAGACCTTCCTGCCGCCGTACTTGTATTCGCCCGTCAGCCGAATTCGCTCGCCGGCGGCCAGAAACGTCAGAGAGCCGAATCGAACGCGGTCCATTTGTATCGCCAGAGCGTACAGGTCCGCCATCAAACGCCACTCAGTACTCAACTCTTCAACCGTGATATCGATCCCCATCCCGCCAGGATCGGCTGGACCGCCGTGAAGTATGTTCGAGCGAGGCGGCAGACCCGGCGAGTTGGGGCTCTTGCCCTTGAGCGAGAACGCGCGTTGCTCAAACTCGCGAATCCGGTCCAAGTGGTCGGCAACTCGAGATCGCGACGCCGAGCCCAAAGGCGAATTATCGCCGGTGTAGAACTTGTAGTCATCCACGACCGAATCAAGCACGCTGCGTTTGAGCCGAGCTCGGCGAAGATCCTTGTCGTCGCCAGCCAAAGAGACGCTGCCGAAGACGCGGTCGAAAAGGTCGCGAGGCCTCTCTTGCATCGTCGCGGCCACAGTCCCGTTCTGATTGTAGCTGTGAACATAACGGCCAACCCGACTGCGGCGAAAGAACGTGCCGCCGATTAGCGTGGACACCATCCCCTTGGGCAAGCCATTAGGATAGTGGGTCCTGCGAATCACTTGGTCAATCGAGGGGCCGCCCGCTTTTGCTTCGCCGTCCGGCGGCTCAGCCGTGAACGCCCCGCTTGCGCCGTCGTAATGGGCGTTGATCCCTTTCTCGTCGCAGCGCACCTGGTCCACTTGCCGCATGATCAGCAGTTTGTCTCCAAGCGGCTTGAGCGGTTCAAGCACGCCTTTGAAACCTTCGGTCTGCAACGGCGATGGAATGCCGAGTCCGAAGAAAACATTGAACGCTCGCACTGGCGCCGACTTCTCTTCCGCCGACGCCTGGGAACTGATCATCTCTTCGAGCAGAGGCAAGCCGATCGTCGCAGCGCCCGCGGCCTTGAGCATCGTGCGGCGGCTGATGTGAGTCTTCTTCATCGGCAGTCTCCGGTATTATTTCTGCAGGATACTGTTGTCATTGCCAGCTGATCTGCAATACGAATTACAGAAGAGCGCCTATTGACCTTCCGTACGCGACAACCTTACCAGGTCGCTGAGGACGATAGCCGTGATCAAGCTGGAGTATGTCCCGCCCTGCTGTTTCGCAGTCTCGTGAATCTTCCTCACCGTCCGGGCATCGGTTGCAGTGAGCGGCCGGCCGAGGGCAAATTGAGCCAGCTTCCAGGTGATCGACTCGCCTACGCGCTCGTTGCCCGCCAACAAGTTCATCAACTCAGTTGAGCTCTCGTATTTGATCGCCTCGGCTGCTCCAGGAAAGAGGATCTCTCCATCTTCTCGAAGCAGATTGCCGTGTTCGTCTTCGTTGTGGAACGAGCCCAGGCCATCGAATTTTTCCAGCCCGTACGCCAACGGTTCGAACTTGATGTGGCATCCGCCGCAGGATGCGTTTGCGATTCGTTTCTGGGAAATCTGTCGATGCGAGAGACCTGGTTTCGACGGCACCTGCGTCGTGTCCAGGCCAGGCGGCGGATCCTTGACTGTGCCTCGAAGAATGTCCTTCAGCACGAAAAGGCCTCGGGTGATCATGGAAGCGTCGTCGCCGCCGACCGTCAGGATGCTGCCCTGAGTGAGCAATCCGCCGCGCGAAGGAACGTCCGACAAGTCGTAGCGAGCCAACTCAGGCCCTTTTGGCTCGAGCCCATAGTGGGCCGCGAGGCGATCGGTTGCAAAGGTCACTTGCGCGTTCAGCAAATCAGCAAGCGGCCGCTGCTGCCGCCAAGCAACGTCGTGAAAGAACGCCAGCGTCTCTGCTCGCATATCATTCGCCAATTCGCTCTTCCACGCGGGGAATCTTTCGGGGCTGGGCATCAGATTGTCCAACCGGTTCAGATCAAGCCACTCACTGACAAATTGGGCCGAGCGTTGGATCGCGCGAGGATCCTTCAGCATGCGGCGAACTTGCCTTTCGGCAGCTTGACGATCATACAGTTCTCCCTCTTCGGCCGCTTGAAGCAGTTCCTCGTCTGGAGGTCCGCCCCAAATCATGAAGCTCATCCGAGACGCCAGTTCGAACTCGCCGACCGGCCACGCTGTTCCGTCGCCGCGTTGGTTCTCGATGCGGTAGATGAATCGCGGCGACTGCAACATGGCCTCGATCATGTAACCGACCGCCTCTCGGTAGTCGCCGCCGGCGCTGGCGACCGTCGTGGCGATGCCGCTGTAGGTAGTGACTTCGCGTTCATCGAGCGGACCTCGCAGCAGCCACTTGCCCATGCTCGCTACAAATTGACGCATCGTGTCGTCAGTGGAGAGCTTGCGGCTTTTCGAGAACCTGGCCGCGAACGTCATCACATCCATGCGGCTCACGGCGATCTCAGCAAGCCGCGCGTAGGCTTGCACATGCTTGAGGTCGACGTTCAGGTTGTACGCGGTGTTGCTGAAACCGTCTGCTCGGAGATCACGAGGTAGAATCTCTCGCGCCTGTTTGGCAATGTCGACGCCCACCGCGCTGCGAACCGTCTCGATGTACTCAGAAACGGTAAGTCGCTGGATCCAAACGTCTCTGCTCCGCTCCTCATTTCCGTACACAGCCGGATCAATGACGTCGAGCGACCAGGTCGCTCCCTCGGCAATCCACTTGGCCAACAACGCCTGCTCGGGTTCGGGCAGCGACCTGCCTTCAGCTGGCATATCGCCGGTGAGCACTTGTTCCAGCAACAGACTCTCGTCCGCCTTGCCCGGCGCGATCACTATTCCGCTTTCACCTCCAGCAAACGCGGACGCTTTGCGCGACAGGTCGAGCCGCCCCTTCTTGTTCGCGGAATTGTGGCATTCCAGGCAGTTGCTCGCCAACAGGGGAGCAATCCGGGTCTCGAACAGTTCGATCTGCCGATTCTTGGCAAACTCCTTCGCCGCTGACGCCGTCGCGCCGGCGCGATAGTTCTGCGCCACCTCGGCTGGCGGCAAACTCCGACTGTAGATCGCAACCAAGTGCAATTCGCCCAACCATGGGCGATCGCCCGTCAATTCGTTGGCGAGCAGCAGCGGAAATCGTTCGTCCCAACTGTTGAGCCCGCCCGCGACTCTCTTGGCTGTCTGCAGTTTTCCGTTGAGATAGATCGTCGTCTTGCCGGTGCGGTCGCGAGTGTAGACGACATGGGTCAACGCGCGCGTCGCCGCGCGGGCTGAAGAGGCAGTGGAAGGGGTGCCGTTATTGCTGGTCGATGATGTTCGAAAACGCACATCGTAACGATCGCCGTCCTGTCCAAGCGTCATGTTCCGCCTGCTCGGGCCATCGGAGAGCGAGACGATTCGAGCGGGCCCCTCTTGCGAACTGCTGGCCGAACTAATCCATGCTTCAACCGTCACGGCGCCAGAGCGTTTTACCGCGTCAACGATCTTCTTGGCGGAACCGATCGAGTGGATCCTCGCAGACGAACGGACGGACAACACGCCGCTTCGCCAGCGCACCGCCGACATCTTCTCGATCTTCAGATTGAGCGGCTTGCCGACGCCAGACCGATCGACGATCGTGTCCCCTTTGCCGGCATCAAACGTATAAAGAACCTGCAAGCCGCGAGCCGCTCTCGCCGCGAACGCCGTTTGCCCCAAAGACAGGACCAAGCCCAGGACCAAGCCCAGGACGGTCAACGCCAACATGTTCGTCATGCAGTCAGATCGCGGCGCTGAGGCGCCAGCGCCAGTCGCGGCCGGACAGCAGGATCCACGACTAGTTCCGCGATTCTCGATGCGTTGGGTAAACTGCATGAGTTGCTCCACCTCGAAGGTGTTTCAGGAATGGTCTTGCGATTCAACCACCGATTCCGCCGCGGCAAACAGTGATTATGGCTTCCATTGCAAGTCAAGTCGAGTTGCTAAGGCCCTTCTAGCAAGCGCGTCTATTGGAAATGGCGATTCAGACCGATTCCGTAACCAAGAATCGCGACACGACTTCTTCGTTGAGCGTCACGCCGAGTCCAGGCCCGTCGGGGACTTCGATCCAGCCGTCATTCGCTTGTACCGGTTCGTTGGTCAACTCGCGGCGCAGCGGTGAATCCTCGACGCAGTCCTCGAACAAGAACGCATCGCGACACGTGCTCAGCCAATGCAAGCTGGCTGCAACGGTCACGCCAGTGGTGTAGCAATGATTGCACAGCCTGGCGTCAATCTCCTCCACTCGCGAACGGATGTAGGCGGAGTCGGTGAAGCCATTGCGAGACAGATCGACTTGGTAGACATCCAAAGCCTGGCGATCGATTAGCGGGCGAAACGCCTCTCGCCCGCACTCTCCCTCGCCGGCGGCGATCGCAACCGGCGAGCGATCCTTCAACCACGCATAGCCCTCTACGTTGGCTTGCCGGAGCGGTTCTTCCAGCCATTCGATGTTGTACTCGGAAAACGCCTGAGCTCGTCGCAGTGCGGTGCGAGTATCCCAGACACACCCAGCGTCGATCAGCACGGTCGCGTCGCCGGCCCCTTTTCGAGCGCCTCGCACCAGGTCGATATCGACCGATTCACTTTCCCCCATCGGCTCCCAACCCAACTTGACGGCGCCGTAGCCTTGCTCGATCCACCGCTGGGCAATCTCAGCGGTCTCGGCGCCATCGCGTCCGAACAGAATGGAAGCGTAGGCCGGGATCCGCCCATGCCGTTTGCCGCCTAACAAGCGATGGATCGGTTCCCCATAGTGTTTTCCTTTGAGGTCCCAAAGCGCTATGTCGACCGCGGCCATCGCGGCGATGGCCACTGAGGTCCGTCCGAAGTACATCGTCCGCCGATACATCTCCCACCACAGCCGTTCGGTCTCCAGAGGATTCTCGCCGATAAGGATCTCCCGCAGACCACAGGCAACATTGTGGCTGAACGGCGCGTCGATGATCGACTTGACCACCTCGGGCGAGGCATCCGCTTCCCCGACGCCTTCAAGGCCGCACTCGGTGCGAACGCGAACCAGCACAGCATCCTGACTGCTCGCGGTCTTCGCTTCAACGGAAGGGATTCGGAGCACTTGGCATTTGACTTGTGATATCTTCATGGCGAACTGAATAGAGGCGTGATAGGTTGCAGACCATGAATTGTCCCCCATTGAATTTCAGTTGCAACCCTTTGCCCGCCATCCGACGCCCCAGTTTTTCTCACGACTCAATTTGGCCGTAAATCCCCTGTGGATGCGGATCTCCCGGAACTCCCCGCAAGAGAAAACAAGATGAACTTCTGCATTCGTTCGTCACTGCTTCTGGCGGTTCTACTAACGCAAAGCAATGCATGGTCGGCTGATATCGAGGCGACAACGATTAGGGCGACGACGGATCAGTCGGTGGCGCCGGTCTTGATTCGCAACGAACACAATAATCTCCTGATGTTGAATATCGAGGCAAAGAAGCCATTCGTCAGAGTCTCCTCAATCACGGTTTCTCTCGAAGGCGTTGATGACATCGAATCGCTGCAGTTCTATCTTGCTGAAGGTCCAACGGGCTCTTCGGTCGAGAAGCCGTTTGCCGAACGGATGCCCTCGGCCAAGACGGTTGTCTTCAAGGGCCACGCAAGGCTGGGGGCTGGCGCCAATCGGTTCTGGCTCTCATGCCGCTTGCGGGCGACTGCGAACCTGTCGCATCGAGTGCGTGCTGCGGTGACCTCCATTGAGACAACCGCCGGGACGATCAAACCCGCAGCCGCAAAGCCCGTAGCGGGCAAGCGGGTCGGCATCGCCTTGCGGCGGCATTGGGATGACGGCGTGCACACCTATCGAATCCCCGCGTTGGCGACGACGCCCAAGGGCTCGTTGCTTTGCGTCTACGACATGAGGCGGCGGGCGGGCCGTGATTTGCAGGAGGACATTGATATCGGCCTTCTCCGCAGCACCGATGGCGGGCGGACTTGGGGGGCCCAACGCGTGATCATGGACATGGGCGTCTATGGCGGCTTGCCTCAAGAGAAAAATGGCTGCAGTGACCCTGGGATTATCGTCGACCCCGCGACGGGCGAAGTCTTCTGCTTTGCGGTCTGGATGCACGACCGGCCCGGCAAGCACCAATGGAACGAAGACGGCTCGGAACCGGGATGGGAAATCGGCGAGAGCGCACAGTTCATGATGGTTCGCTCCAGTGACGACGGCGTCACCTGGAGTAAGCCGAAAAACATGACCAAGACCTGGAAAGACCGAGACTGGATTCTCTACGCGCCATCTCCCCAACAGGGGATCGTCCTCAGCAGCGGCGTCTTAGTGATGCCGACCCAAGGACGCGACGCGGATGATCGGCGCTTCTCCAACTTGCTGATCAGTCGAGACCACGGGGCGTCGTGGTCGGTGAGCCCCGCCGCTTCGTTCGGCAACACCGAGTGCCAGGCGGTTCAGCTTGCGAACGGCTCGATCATGTTGAACTGTCGATCGGAAAAGCCCACCAAGTTTCGCACAGTGGCGGTAACTCGCGATTTAGGTAAGACGTGGACCAAGCACTCCACAAACCGCAAGGGATTGATCGAGCCGAATTGTAATGGCAGCCTGCTTCGGTTCGACTATCGTGAGCAGGGGAAGGTCCGGTCGTTACTGCTATTCGCCAATCCTCATTCGCAAAAAGGACGCACCCACCACAGTATTCAAGTCAGTTTTGACGAGGGGCGAACCTGGCCGTCAGAGAACCGTCTGTTGCTCGACGAAGGACGCGGCGCGGGCTACCCGAGCTTGAGTCAAGTGGACGACCGACATGTTGGAATTGTGTACGAGGGGAGCGGTTCGCATCTGGTGTTCGAGAAAATTTCCCTCGACGAACTGTTAGGGCGTTGAGTCACCGACAACAAGACCGTTGAGATGAATGGGTTGAACTCCAAACTGGAAAGGACGTTGATCGATGGGAAGCTACGGCATCAATCGTCGGCAATTCGTTGGCAGTTCGCTGGTCGCCCCGCTGCTGGGCGCCGTAAGACCGACCTCGCGAGCCCGTGCGGAACGCCAAGATGATCGAGCTGGCTATCAGCTGTTCTGGGGCGATTTGCACAACCACAACGCGGTCGGTTACGCGAAAGGCTCCCTGGAGCGGTCAATCGACATCGCTCAAGAACATCTGGATTTCTTCGCCTTCACTGGCCACGCCTCCTGGCACGACATGCCCAAGATGCCGGGTGACCGGCACATGAAATGGGTGAACGGATTCAAAGTGCACAGTGATCATTGGCCCAAGACGCGCGCGTTGATGCGCGAGGCGACCAGCGACAACTTCGCCGCGCTACTCGGGTACGAATGGCATTCGAGCGGATTTGGCGATTACTGCATGATCTTTGGCGAGGATCAGCCGGACCTGCATCTTCCAGATCATGTGGACAAGCTGCTCAAGTTCGCGGACGAGAAAAAGGCGCTTGCCATCCCTCATCATCTGGCCTACGCCCGAGGCTGGCGAGGCGCCAACTTCGACCATTTTGCGCCCTCGGTTTCACCCGTCGTGGAGATCTTTTCCGAACATGGATGCAGCGAGACGGTCACGGCGCCCGTCGGCGATTTTATTCGGCACTCGATGGGCGGGCGAGTCATCGAGAACACCGTTGATCGACAGCTCAAGCGGGGATTGCGATTTGGGTTCATCGCCTCGTCCGATGACCACCGAGGGTATCCCGGCGCGCATGGGGAAGGACTCGTTGCGGTTTGGGCCCGCGACCTTTCCCCAGCTTCGATCGTGGACGCTCTGCGACACCGCCGCACGTACGCTGTTACCGGTGACCGCATCGAGCTGGACTTCACGGTCAACGACCGCCCGATGGGCGCCGAACTGAAACAGACTGTCGACCGTCAAATCGATGTCCGAGTTGCTGCGCCCGACGGCGTCAAGATGATTGAGCTGGTGCGAAACGGACGGGTGATCGAGCGACATTTTCCCGAAGACACCGCCACTACGCCCGCGGCCCTGCCAGGCAGAGTGCAATGCCGAATTCGCTATGGGTGGGGGCCTTGGGCTGCGCTAAACCTGGGGCGGATTTGCGACTGGAAGATGGGAATTCGGATACACGGCGGTCGCTTCCTGAATGCAACGCCTTGCTTTCAGACAGCGCCGTTCGACGAAGATCGCCGCGACCGATTGCGCGTGGTCAGCCCAGTCGAGTTGCAGCTTGTATCGCACACCTCGAGAATTCAGGCGTTCGCCGAGGACCCGACCAAGGCGATCATCTTGGAAATCGAAGCGACCGACGCCGACGCGACCTTGGCCGTCGATGTGCGCAGCCCGACTGAGCTAAAAGCGAATACGGCTCTGCGGGATCTTCAGGACGACAATCAGATCCACTTCACTGGGCCTTTCACGGCCGAGAGCTTTATGCTCGAACGCCTCGTTGGCCCATCGGAATCAAACGCTACGATTCGCTGGCGCGATCGTCGACCCGATCGCTCCGAATCCGATTGGTACTACATTCGCGTCCTGCAACACAACAACCAACTGGCCTGGTCCAGCCCGATTTGGGTCGGTTGAGCCGTGCTTCCAAAGGATGGCGGAACCCATTCACGGTGCATCGTTCGCCGCGCCAAAGGGCCAAGGATCATAGCGAGTGCGGATCGAGGCCTACGTTTCGGCGACTAGCATTTGGCCGCCAACTTGCAGTCCGCTTGGTTCGTTGGCGAACTCTTGGGCCGATCGCAACGACTGCGAAGAGCAGAGGCGGGCGAAAACTGACGAGGGGACACACGTCCTAACCTGTTGAGCGACAGGACTTTCCGCGTCCCGCGCTAGTTTCGCGATGCCGCCGCCTAAGTCGATTTTTGGGCTATATTTGCGCATGATATCTTCCCGACAACTTACAAGCCATTGACACTCGCATGCACTCTTGGTTTCGATCCCGAAGACATTTCAGCGGGTTCACACTCGTTGAACTGGTCGTCGTCGTGCTTGTCCTAGGGATCCTAGCGGCAGCCGCGATACCCAGGATGTTCGGCACAACTCAGGCGGCCAACCTGTCAGCAACGATGCGGGACTATCAGGTCATCGCAGACGCCGCCTCTCATTATCGAGCCGCAAACGGCGAGTGGCCTGGGCTGACACACGCTAAATTGGCGCCGGGCGACTTCGACGGCTACCTCGACGCGAGAGTCTTTTTGAAGAGTCCGCCCATTGGATCGTCAACGTCTCGCTGGATTTGGAACCGAGACGTCAAAGGGTTCGCGGCCGTTCTCTATTTCCGCGACACGTCGCGTTCCCTTGAGATTTGGCAGGAGCTCGACGATCAATTCGACGATGGCGATTTGGACGCTGGCGCCATTCGCCGTTCAGGCGCCAATGTCCTCGTGTTCATTGTCCGCGAAGAGGAAGACAGCGGGCCTGCTGGTTCAGGCGACTTGGATTTTGCTTCGTAGCAGCCGGTGCATCCGCGTCTCTTTTCTTGATTGGACTAGCCAAAGCGATTGGCGTTCTGCTTTAATTGTGCCATCGACGGCGGGAAGACACGCCACGGCGGAAGGCAAGGATAATCAACCGCAGGCACGGAAGCTAACGAATCAGGTAAGACGGGATGTCGCAGACCAAGAAAGTTTCGCAGGCTAGCGTCGTGCCGTATCGATTCATTGAATCGAAGCTTGAGTTCTGCCTGATCACCACGAGAACTTCTCAGCGGTGGGGATTCCCCAAGGGTTGGATCCACGACCACGAGACCGTCGAACACGCGGCATTGACGGAAGCGAAGGAAGAGGCTGGCTTGACCGGGGAGATTGTGGGTGAGCCGCTTGGCCGCTATAGCTACCGGAAAGCGGGCTCCAAGCGAAACGTAATCGTGATGCTGATGGCCGTTCTCGATTGCGACGAAGAATGGAAGGAATCGCACCAGCGAGAGCGGCGTTGGGTATCGGCCGCCGAAGCGCAAACGATTCTTCTCGAACGCCCCGACCTCGCGCAAATGCTCAGCGAGGCCTTGCACGTTTTGCAGCCGAATATTGATACTGCAGGCGACGTCGCCTGACGCTCGCCGATTTTCCCGTATGCCGACTCGCAGGAACGAATCATGGAATTGTTCATGTCCTTTATCTCGCTGGTCGCCTTGAGCGCCGGCCTTGGCATCGACAACGGCTTGTTGATCGAATTCTCTCTCAAGACGCTCAACCTCGAGCCCCGCCGGCACATGATCTGGCGATCTGTTACACTTGTAGCTGCGGCGCTCTTGCGGATCGCGTTTCTCTTTAGCCTCTCGCGGCTTACTTTTCTGCAAGCGAAACTGCCCGACTTTGGCTGGTTGCCGAACCGCTGGTTCAGCAAACATCCCGAGGAACTGACATGGATGAGCGGCGTGCTGTTCTTCGGCGGGCTGATCATTCTGGCGATGGCTATCTGGGAATACTATCACAAGTTGCGAGCGGAATTGGACGGCGGGCATCACACCGCGCCCAAAGGCGGCGCGGGATCGTTGCGCGTCGCTGGCGTGGTCGCCTACCTGGCCAGCATGAACGTCTTGTTTAGCCTGGATTCCGTTTTCGCAGCCGTGGCGATCATGGATCTCGACACTCAATTCTGGTGGATGGTCGTGGGCATCCTAATCGCTTCGTTCATCATGGTGTTTGGGATGATCCCGCTCAGCGCGATCATTGCCAAAAACAAACACTTCGGCGTCCTCATGCTCTCCATCCTAGCCGTGATCGCAACCAAACTGCTGGTCGACGGAACCGGCGGTCACTTTGCCAACGGCCTGCTGATCTTCATCATCGCCGTGCTACTGATCAACGACGCGGCCCAAGCCGCTATCGATCGCGCAGCCAAACATCGAGCCGCCCGAGCTTGACATCTTCGGCGGCGTTGTAAGCCGCTCGCCTTATTGGAATCCGTCGAGCAGCAAGGCCGACAACTCGGGGTCAAAGGGAGCGCCGCTTTGGCGGCTCTGCTGGTATTGCTCAATCAAAGCGGTCAATTGCTCAACCACATCGGGGCAACGGTCCGAGACTTCATTGACTTCCCAACGGTCGTCCGGTTTGGCGTAAAGCTCCGGGCACCCATCGGGCGATTGTGAAAGAAACCAACTGGGTGAGCGGATGGCGTAACGGTCTTGGCAGCGACAAATGGCGATCCGGCGGCGGTCGGACAAGTTGAAGCCTATCCCCAGGCGGTCGACAAACTGCTCATCCGGCTCGCCGCGAATCCACGCGTCGGCGATTTCGAGCACGCCCGCAGGTTGCAAGATGCGACTGCTCCGCTGTGAGGCCCACCGTTGATTAGGAAACCGGACGATGCAGGGGACTTGCAGCAGCTCGCCATACAGCGATTCGTCACCGCCGATTCTGCCATGTTCTCCCAACGCATAGCCTCGAGGCGACGTGAACACCAGCGCACAATCTTGGGCGGCCGGCAGAGCATCAACGGCTCTGACAAACGCGTCGAGCGCCGCGTCGAGCGCGCTGCTTTGTCCAGCATGAGCTTGCAGGTATCCCAGCAATTCGTCAGGGTCGAAATCGCGAGCCAGCTCGACAGATGGCGGGTCGATGAAGTCGGGCGGATCGGGGTCATCGTCGTCGGCCGCCAAACAGCGAAGCGCGTAGGGGGCGTCCCAGGCAGCGGTGAGCGCGCTAACGTGCAGCCAGAGGAGAAACGGCGAGTCGGCATCGGCAATCCAGTTCGCCGCCGCCGCCAATGTCTGGGCAGCGTGAGTCTGCTCGACCTCGTTCGCGGAAGCTGATGGCTTATGGGCTTCCAACAACACGCGTTCGTCGAATGGTTCAGCCTCGGAAAGCGATGCGACCCTGGGATCATCCGACAGAAATGCAGTTCGGCGCCCATGGGCAAGCTGGGCGAGGTCGCCTGACCAGTAGTCGCGGTAGGTCTGAGCGAGTTGTGGGCCGCTTGAATAAGCAAACTCGAACAACAGGCCGTCGCTGGCGATCCTGTTCCAAAACGGCGTCTCATACCATGTGTTGCCGTAGGGACCGAGCCATCCGGCGCCCACGCCATCCAAGCATACGACGATCAAGCTACCGTTGCGTTCGCTCACGAAACAACTACTCCGCCTTCACCGGTTTTCCATTCGGGAGATTCACCAGTAGAATCCCGCAGGCCACGACCATGCCCGACGCAAGCAGCCAGGGCGACAACTGATCGCCCCGCAAGAGCACCGACATCGCAACGCCTACGAGCGGCGTAGCGAAACTGAAAACTGAAATTTGCGACGCCGAATACTTTCGCAGGAGGACGGCTTGCAAAGCAAAACAGACGCCCGCCACGAACAGCCCCTGATATACCAGCCCAATCCAGGATGGCCAATCGGGCGTCCAGGCCCGATCATACTCGGTCAGACCGCTCAGGCAAATGAACATCGACACGCCGATCACGTCATGCCAGAGTATCAGAGTTCCGGGCGGTACGGTCCGGACAGCCCGCTTGGTATAGACGATTTTTACGCCGAGCACGAAGGCGCTGGCGAACAGGATGACGTCGCCTACAAGCGACGTCGGGTCGCGTTGCCCCGCATTTCCCGCATTCTCGCTGGCGCTGCCGATCAACATGACCACGCCGCTCGCCGCAAGCATCAGACCTGCGACCGACCGCCATGTCAGGCGATGATTGCGAGTTACAAAGTGCTCAATGATCACGACCCAGAATATGAAGGTGTTGATCAACACCGTGGTGTGCGACGTGCTAGTCCGACTCACACCGAGATTGAACAATGAAATCTGGGCGAACAATAGAAAGCCAGTCACCAGGGCCGGGATGCGTTGCCCGCGCCGCAGCCCCAACGGGCTGTTGCTCGCAAGACACCAACCGACCATGAAAACCGCGGCAATGCCGAATCGCAGCGCCGCTATGGCGATCGGCGGAAACCCCGAAAGCGTGTACTTCATGGCGACCGGGTTGCCGCCCCAAAGGCAGATAGTGAGCGACGCCAGGAGAGCGGCGGACATACCCAAGGGCGGCGGCGTGCTCGCTTCTTTGGCGGTCAAGGTTTGGTGACGCCTTGCAAGTCAGCGGCACTATCGACAACCTCCCACACGTAACCATCTCGATCACGAAAGAAGAACCGCTGAAAGGGCGTCGATCGCTGGGGGTCGATCAACTCCGCGCCCTGCTCAACCAAACGACGCCTAAGCGACTCGAACTCATCGAGCGGACAGGTCACCGCAACGTGCCGACCAAACTCCCGCTCAAACGGACTCGGCTCAAAACCCTCCACCTGAAGCAAGTGCAATTGCTGCCCCGGGGCGATCTGCAACCAAGCTGCCTGCACCTCGATGTTTTCCGGTCGAACGATCGGCGCGAACCCAAGTGTCGATTCAAAAAAGGCTGTCGCCTCGACGACGTTGCCTGTCGCCAAGGTAATGTGGGCGATTGCGGTTCCTGGTTGACTCATACTGATCTGCGCTCCATGAAGTCGAATCGAGCTGTCATCCGCCGCAAAGAGCGAGCTCTTCCGGGCACACTATCCAACCGCGGCACAGTCGCTCGCCGCAGAGGCAAGGAATCGCGTGGTCCGCCGTCCAGCCGTAGTCGATCGTCAACTCGTCATCCAAGCCCACGTCGCGACGAGCGAACAGAGCCATCTCCTCTTCGTGAGTCTCATCGGCCTCTAGGACAACCAACTCACAGTTCGGCTCGCACGAGTGGTTGAGAAACCGAAACGGAGGATCTGGGTCAAGCGACTCCGTTTCATTGAAGTCCATGCAATATTCGGAGGCGTGATGGGCGTCCGTAACGAGCTTGCCCGCAATCGTGGCAATCATGGCGCCTGGCAGGAAAATGTCTCGCGCGAAAACGCCTCGGCCAACCGGCGTGTCGCGGACCTCGACAATCTGACTGAGCCTGCTGGAGGCCAGCTGCCGCGCGGTCGACAGATAGCCCACTCGATGGCGAGTGAACGAGGCGAGGATGGCGCTGATCGCCGGAGACAGCGCCAAGCTGAGATGCGGCGCGGAGACTTGGGTCGACAACTCCCCTTTTGTCCCGGGCGACATCTCTGCCTCCGAGTCGTCTAACTGTTCGTCGCCCATCGGCAGCTTCTGTGCTTGTCTCGAAATTCGCCAAGCGAGTCGCCCGCGTTTCGCGGCGAGACCACGCGCAAGCACCTACGGTATCACACCATTCCCATCATGACCACGTGCAGCGTCATTCTGGGTGGGCGACTATTGCGAAAATCGCCCACGATGCAAGCATGCTATCGCGTCAACAGTTCTCCTCGGACTGCTCGATCTCCAAGGAATCACTGATGTCTTGAAAAAGCCGGCTCTTGACATAGTCAGGAATGGAAAGATTCTGCTCATCGGCGGCCCGTCTCACTTGCATCCACTCGTCCGGGGAGAGTTCAAATTCTGTTCCGGGTTCCTCCGGCGGCGGTTCAACGTCGACGGTCAACTCGACGAGATCACTTTCAGGGGGCCCAGAGTCCACTGGGAATGAGTCATAGCTCTGTTCGACTATTTGCTGTGATTGATGCTGCCAAACGGCAAACGACAAAATGCCAAACGCGAGCACGAATAGGGCATTTGTCAAGAATGTGTGTCCCACTATTCCGTTTCAACCACTTTATTCCCAACCTCTAGCAGATTATTGGACTATTACACAAGTATTTGTTGATCTGTTGGCCAAAGTGCGGAAATAGGGGTCGATCGCGATCAGTTCCGCTTGACCCGTTCAAGAAAGGCGCCATGATTTCGAGTGGGCGTTTTGGGGCCATTCTCGGGAAATCACCGAATTTCGGCCCAACAGCGCCTCTTCTCTCGCCAACGAGCATTTCCGCGGCGGCACTTCGTCAGAATCAAGGAACTCGAACATGTCACGAGCTTACGCTTCCTCGTCGTACGACATTCTGGCCGCTGAGGCATCGGTGAGTGAGCGAATGGGGTTCATTCGCCGGACCTATCTGCATTTGGGCGGCGCGATCAGCGTATTCATCCTCTTGGAAGCGATCTTTCTGCAGATCAACCTCGGGACGGCGATGCTGGGGATGGTGGCCAACGTGCCAGGTGGTTTTGGTTGGCTGGTCTTCCTGGGGCTGTTCATGGTGGTCAGCTGGGTTGCCGAGTCTTGGGCCAACTCATCGACATCCCGCGGCATGCAGTACGCGGGGCTCGGATTGTTTGTCGTGGCCGAAGCATTGATTTTCGCGCCCTTGATGACGGTCGCCCACGCGATGGATCCCTGGATTCCCGCCATTGCCGGAGCAACCACGTTGGCAATGTTCGCCGTGCTGAGCGCGTTTGTGTTCATCACCCGCGCCGATTTCTCATTTTTGCGCTCGTTCCTGATGATCGCGGGGCTAGCATTTCTTGGCGTCATCATGGCGGCGGTGATATTCCAGTTCGCGCTTGGCCCGATCCTGTCCGTGGTGGGAGTGGCGTTAGCCGTCGGCTACATTCTGTATCACACGTCGAACGTGTTGCACCACTACGGAGTCCAGCAGCACGTCGCCGCATCCTTAGCCCTTTTCGCCAGCGTCGCCCTTCTTCTCTGGTATGTCATCCGCCTATTCATGGCCTTTGACGACTGAACAGACCATCGACGAGAGACTCTTTATCAGGGCCGGTAGCTCAGTTGGTTAGAGCAGGGGACTCATAATCCCTTTGTCGCGGGTTCGAGTCCTGCCCGGCCTATTT